>SLMM01000043.1 GCA_007133565.1 Bacteroidales bacterium | reverse complement strand
GGTCGTGCGCCCGCCAATTTTCGTGCGGTAGCGAACTAATCCCTCCGGGGTCACAAGGCACTGAGTTCCGTATACTTGCGGAACTTTGTTTTTTGCAGGGTTATTGAAATTTACTTTTGGGTCCGGAGGGATCATGAGCGGGTCACAAAAAAAGGCTGCCCGAGCAGGCAGCCTTTTCAGGTATCATACATATTTTTCAACTAGTCAAATATCGACTCAACGGTCAGGGTTGAATAGTTTATATTTAGTGCATTTGCCCTTCTCAGGGCCTGTTTCACATCATCCACTATCCCCATGCGAACCTCATTGTCGACTTTTAGCGAGGTTCTCATGAAGGGGATCTCAGCCTCGTCACGCGCCTCCCTTTCACTGGCTATGAATGCTGCAATATCAGCAGCTGTTGCAAACTGGTCATTTAGCTGAATACGCGGCTCTGTTCCAAGAAGTGCCTGGAAGGCCGGCCTCGGTTCACCAATGTAGATAAAGCTCACCAGCGAACGTTTTTCCAGTCTCTGTACCTCTGTTGCTGAAGGTAATCTTTGACGAACATTTATAGTTACCTCCCGCATCGTTGTACTAACCATGAAAAAGAATAACAGCATGAAAACAATGTCGGGAAGTGAAGCTGTACTGATTCCCGGCATTTTACCTTTGTCTTTTCTCTGAAATTTTGCCATATTATCTTCCTCCTACTTGTCTTGGTTCGGCTTCTGAAATACGCATCGGATATATTTTCCGGACTGCAGCCTGCTGATCGGGATCAAGGCGTTCGAAAACCCTTCCGAACCTGTCCATCGCAAGCTCATTTCTGAGCTCATTATAGGCGGCGGTCAGCTCGTTCTGAACCTTGATATACATACCGTATGACGTCCCTCTTGCATTCTGAAGCGAAATTACCTGCCTGGAGATAGGATATTCTCCAAAAAATTCAACTTCTTCAACAACCTTCTCCGGCAGGTGTGCTTCATCTCTCGGATTGGCAATAAATTCCTTTGCCCTGTCCCTCAGGTACTGAAGGTTCTCAATCTCACCTTCTACCAGAAGCATATCCTGTGCATTTACACGCACCGTAAAAATATTCCGCTCCCTGATCTGCTGGTCATCATCCGGCTGGTCAGTTTCAGGCATGGGCGGCAGAATTCTCGATATTCCAGAATCCACATCCATGGTGGTGGCAACCAGAAAGAATATCAGCAGCATAAATGCGATATCAGCCAGGGAAGCGGAGGGTATTTCCGGAGTTACTCGTCCCATAATTATTATTATTTATTATTACCCCTGGAGGGGTAAAAGTTTTATTTAAATAGTCCTCTTATCTCAGTATAAAAAATTGACAGGATAGCCAGTCCAAGCAAAATATACATGGTTCCCAACTGGGTGCCCGCCAATTTTAAAACGTGCGGAACGTTGTCCGGATTGTCCACGGCAAGGGGTAAAACTTCATCAGAAGCAAACTGCCAGGAAACGAACACTATAACAGCAATCACTCCAAGACCAATCAGGGTCTTTTTGGCATTTTTTGGGGTCATTATCATCATTACCGTGGGGAACAGTATTGCAGACAGCAATGCAATGCCCAGCAGTATGTAGGCCCATATCAGGATTGTTTCGGTAACAACCGGCTCCCTCATGGGTGTTCCCTCGGTTCCGGGTACATCCGCTCCAAAGTAGAATATCAGTGTTAGTACCACTGATACCCCCATAAGGAGATATGTAGAGATGGTTATTATTTTCTTAATTATATTGGACATAACACGTTATTTTTTGAGGTTATATTTTACCAGAATGTCGATCAGCGATATTGAGGCATCTTCCATAGTGTTTACAAGAGCATCTACTTTTGATGCAATATAGTTGTAAAACACCTGGAGAATGATGGCGACGACAAGACCGGAAACGGTTGTGATAAGAGCCACCTTAATACCACCGGCAACCAGTGAAGGTGAGATATCGCCTGCAGCTTCGATCGAGTCAAATGCTGCAATCATACCGATAACTGTACCCATAAACCCAAGCATAGGTGCAATTGATATAAAAAGTGATATCCATGTCATGTTTTTCTCCAGGAGGCCTGTCTGTACCCCACCGTAGGCAACGACCGATTTTTCAACTACATCAATGCCTTCATCGAATTTGCTCAGCCCCTGGTAGAAGATGCTGGCAACCGGGCCCCTTGTGTCGCGGCAAACTTCTTTGGCAGCTTCAATCCCTCCGTTTTCAAGCGCTTCTTCAACATTAAGCAAAAGCTTTTCAGTATTAGTGGTGGCAAAGTTGAGATAGAGAATCCTCTCAATTGAGATTGCCAAACCAAAAATCAGAGCAAGCAGAACAACTCCCATAAAACCTGCGCCACCTTCAATGAAGATCCTCTTGATCTCCTGGTGAAGCGGCTGTGCTTCTTCATCTGGATCTACGTCAACCGGTGCAGGTGTTTCCGGTATGACCTGTTCAGTGGGTTCTTCAACAACATCTTCCTGTGCAACTGCTATTGCCGATGTTCCGAATGACAGCATTCCCAATACTGCTAAAAATGCAAATAGATTTTTCATGGTTAGTCAAAAATTTAATTATTAATGTGGTTCAAATGTAGTTATAACTTTTTATTAATGCAATTATGTGTTATTTATTGCGGAGAAGGCGGGATTCGAACCCGCGATACCCTTTTGAGGTATACACACTTTCCAGGCGTGCGCCTTCGACCACTCGGCCACCTCTCCAACAAGCAATAAATTTAAAAAATTTCAGCGTGCCAAGTTACAAAAAAATATAAAAAAAGTGCAAAAAGTCATTTTATTTCTCCTCTTATCGAACTATTTATTAATGATCTAAGCTCCTTATCATTGGGAGTCTGCGCAAGAAGGAACATTAATTTAGTTACCGCGGCTTCTGTTGTCATATCGTAGCCGCTAACTACACCTGCCTCCTGCAATCTTTTTCCAGTATTGTATTTGTTCATGTCAACACTACCTGTCGTGCACTGGCTTACATTGACAATTAAAATGCCTCTTTCAACAGCTTTCTCTATCTCAGAAATAAACCATGATGCAGTCGGCGCGTTACCGGCACCATATGTTTCCATTATTACCCCCTTCAAATTCACGGTGTTGAAGAGAGTGTTCAGCAAAGTGCCTTTAATTCCCGGAAATATCTTAAGTATGGCCACATTATTGTCCACCTCCTTATATACTTTCAGCTTATGGTCACCATACGGATAGTTTATTGCATGGTAATTAAACTCAATATTGATGCCGGTTTCGGCAAGAGGAGGGTAGTTTTCCGACCGGAAGGCGTTGAAATACTCAACGTTGTACTTCGTTGTACGGTTGCCCCTGAAAAGCTTGTTCTGGAAAAAGACACATACCTCGGGAACTGCGGGAGCATCGTTAATTTCTGATGCTGCAATCTCAATTGAAGTTATAAGGTTTTCTCTGCCGTCGGTTCGCAGCATTCCTATTGGAAGCTGTGAACCTGTGAAGATAACAGGCTTGCCCAGGTTTTCAAGCAGAAAACTGAGAGCCGAGGCGGAATAGGCCATGGTATCAGTGCCATGAAGGATTACAAACCCGTCAAAACGGTCATAATGTTCTTCGATAGTCAGCGCCAGCCTGATCCACATGTCAGGTCCCATTTCAGACGAATCCAAAGGAGGTGAAAAAGATACTGTTTTGATATCCAGATCGAATCTGACCAACTCGGGCATTTCACGGGCAATGTTGCCGAAATTGACAGGTATCAGGTTGCCGGTTTTGGGGCTCAACTCCATTCCTATTGTACCACCTGTATAGATAAGAAGTATTGAGGATTTTTTTTGCATTACCGGCCGTTAAGTTTAAAAAGGTTAAATGCATTGCGTGTTGTTGTAGCTGCAACCTGGGAGGCATCTGTTTCGCTGATCTGCGCAATTTTCCCGGCTATATATATAAGATATGAGCTTTCATTGCGCTTTCCTCTCTTCGGCACGGGAGTCAGATAGGGAGCATCTGTTTCGATAATTATATGCTCAAGGCCGGTTTCTTTTATAACATCAGCCAGCCCCGACCGGGGATAGGTAACCACTCCCCCTATGCCAAGCATGAAGCCCATACCAGTTATCTCCCGGGCCTGTTCAGTGCTTCCCGAGAAAGCGTGGAACACTCCCCTTACCCTTCCGCTATAGCCATCCTTCAGGATCGAGATAATGATATCTGTAGTTTTGCGTGAATGAATTACAACTGGAAGTTTGAGTTCAATTGCCCAATCTAGGTGCCTTCTGAAAGAGGCTTCCTGCTCCTCAATGTGGGAGGTGTCCCAGTGGGCATCCATTCCTGTTTCGCCTATGGCAACATATGATGCTGCCCCTGCTTGTTTTTCAAGCGATTCGAGCTTGGTGGTATAATCTTTTTTTACCGACGTTGGATGAAGCCCCAGCATAGGCAGGCAGAAACCAGGATACAAAGAGCACACGTCGAGCATCGGCCTCAGCGAACCATTATCAATATTGGGCAGGAGTATACAGGTAACTCCGTTATCTTTTGCCCGGCTTACCACCTGGTCGAGATCGCCCTTGAAATGAGGCAGGTAGAGGTGTGCATGTGTGTCTGTAAGCTTCATGCCTTGTTATTTCCTGCTGGTTAAACCGCTCCCTGTGCAAGCATTGCATCGGCAACTTTCACAAATCCTCCTATATTTGATCCTTTTACATAATTAACAGACCCGTCTTCATTGCGCCCGAAGCGGATGCAGGTTTCATGTATATCCTTCATTATCTGCTGCAATTTCTGGTCGACCTCTTCCCGGTGCCAGCTCATCCTCA
This sequence comes from Bacteroidales bacterium, assembly GCA_007133565.1. Taxonomy (GTDB): domain Bacteria; phylum Bacteroidota; class Bacteroidia; order Bacteroidales; family PUMT01; genus PXAP01. The sequence goes on along the minus strand of SLMM01000043.1, from coordinate 33,539 downwards.
TCGCATTCTGCGTCATCTCCAGTCCGCTCACGGCAACGCCTCCTGCGTTGGCTGCCTTCCCCGGCCCGTAAAGGATTTTTCTGCGCAGGAACACCTCAACTGCTTCAGCTGTTGATGGCATGTTAGCTCCTTCAGAAACCACAAAGCAGCCGTTATTGACGAGTGCCTCAGCCTCTTCTTTACTTATCTCGTTTTCGGTGGCACAGGGAAGCGCTATGTCGCATTTGACCGACCACGGACGTTTTCCCTGGTAGTATTCAACTCCGAATTTTTCTGCGTACTCGCTGATCCGGCCTCTTTTAATGTTTTTCAGTTCCATTATCCACTTCAGCTTTTCAGGGTCAATACCGGCAGGGTCATAAATATATCCGGCGCTATCGGAAAGAGTTAATATCCTTGCACCCAACTCTGTCGCTTTTTCAGTTGCGTATTGTGCCACGTTGCCTGAGCCTGATACTGTTACTGTTTTACCTGCGAGTGAATCGCCCCGTGTCAGAAGCATTGCCTGTGCAAAATATACGCACCCGTATCCTGTTGCTTCAGGCCTTATGAGGCTGCCTCCCCACTCCCTGCCTTTTCCGGTAAGCACACCTGTAAATTCATTTCTGAGTCTTTTATATTGCCCGAACATATAACCGATTTCCCTGCCGCCAACGCCTATGTCGCCTGCCGGGATGTCTGTTTCGGGACCGATATGCCTGCTCAGCTCTGTCATGAAGCTCTGGCAGAATTTCATAACCTCATTATCAGTTTTGCCCTTTGGGTCGAAATCGGATCCACCCTTGCCTCCTCCCATGGGAAGTGTGGTAAGAGAGTTTTTGAATACCTGTTCGAAAGCAAGGAACTTCAGAATACCGAGGTTCACAGTCGGGTGAAACCTTATTCCTCCCTTGTAGGGTCCTATTGCAGAGTTCATCTCAACCCTGTACCCTTTGTTTATCTGTATCTCTCCCTTGTCATCGATCCAGGGCACCCTGAACAGCACCACTCTTTCAGGTTCGGCCATCCGTTCAAGTATTTTAGCGTGCTTGTACTTGGGGTTCTCTTCTATGAAGGGGATAAGGGATTCTGCAACTTCGTGCACAGCCTGGTGAAATTCACGCTCGCCGGGGTTGCGGGCCATGATGCCTGCCATAAATTTTTCTACTCTGGGATCCATAGGGTTGTAATTTGGGTATGTGCTGAAATTATCGGAAACAAACTTAAATATTTTCTGGCAAAACCAATGCAGTTGGTAAAGACAAACCTGAATATTTTAATATTAGGATAATTGTATGTTAAGTTCTCTGGCGTCCGGCTGCCAGCCTGTATATCTTTCCGGGCAAGCTAACAATCCAGCCATTGAACTCAAGTTCGAGCAAAAGGCAGGATGTTTTGCTTGCCGGCAGATCAAGAAGGGCGGAGAGCTGATCGGCCGACATAGCTTTATCTCCTGACAGGAGTTGCAGCACCACTTTTTCCTTTTCATTCAGGTCATTATTTGCGAAAGTTTCATCCATGACACTTTCCGAAATACGGGGTGTCCAGCCCATTATATATTCCAGGTCCTCAACTTTCTCAATCAGCGCCGCCCTGTTTGTTTTTAGAAGGTTGTTGCATCCCTGCGACCTTTTGTCAGTTACCCTTCCGGGGAGGGCAAAGACATCGCGGTTATATGTTCCTGCAAGCTCCGCGGTGATGAGGGCCCCGCCTGATAGAGATGATTCAATCACAACAGTGGCATCAGCCAGTCCCGCAATAATCCGGTTCCTTTTCAGAAAATTGCCTCTGTCGGGCCCTGTTTCGCTTCCGAAATCGGTAACAAGGCTCCCCTGAGCAATAATCTCGCGTGCTGTTTTGCGGTGTGCCGAAGGATATATCGTCGACAATCCATGAGCAAGAACAGCCACCGTCTGTAAACTGTTTTCCAGTGCTGCCCTGTGTGCGCAGATATCAATCCCGTATGCCAGTCCGCTAACAATTAACGGGTTGTGTCCCCTCGCTGCAAGGTCGTACACCAGGTTACGGCAGAAATCAAGCCCGTATACCGAAGCATTCCTTGTCCCTACAATACTTAACACTTTCGGGTTTTCGAGTACGGCAATACCCCTGCTGAACAGAACAACCGGCGCATCAGGGCACTCTTTAAGCCTCGCTGGATAGTCATCATCTTCAAAATAATGGGCATTAATGTTATATCTCGACAGGAACCCGATCTCCTTTTCAGCCTCATCGAGTATTGCGTTATCCAGGATGTTGTCTGCAAGCCTCCTGCCGATACCGGAAATTTTCTGCAATTGGGTAACATCTGATTTGAACACGCGTTCAGGACTGCCTGCAAAATCAATGAGCTTTCTTGCAAGCAACCCTCCTATTCCGGGAACCAGCATCAGCCCTATTTTGTACCTGGTGAGGGGATCCTTAATGTCGGCCATAATATTAAATATACAAAAAGAACGGCTAAAAAAAGGCCGGAGGCAGTAAAAATTTACAGGCTACATTGCATAATCAGGCCACAGTGCATAATCAGGCCACAGTGTATAATCAGGCCACAGTGCATACAAAAGCAAGAGGCTGCCTCTGAACGGGCAGCCTCTTATTAGACAAAAGAAGTTAACAGCAAATATCAGATCACTCCCTGGTCGAGCATGGCATTCGCTACTTTCATAAAACCGGCAATATTTGCACCTTTAATGTAGTTGACATATCCGTCGGGCTCCGTGCCGTATTTTACACACGACTCATGGATATTTTTCATGATCTGGTGAAGCTTCTCCTCAACCTCTTCGGAGGTCCAGCTCAGCTTCATTGCATTCTGGGTCTGCTCCAGTCCGCTTGTTGACACTCCTCCGGCGTTTGCAGCTTTACCAGGCCCGTAGAGCATTTTATTATCAAGGAATATCTCAATCGCTTCGGGGGTGGAGGGCATGTTTGCACCTTCCGAAACACAGATGCAGCCATTCTGAACGAGGTTCCTGGCGTCTTTATCATCAAGTTCATTCTGGGTGGCACAGGGGAGGGCTATGTCACACTTAACCTCCCACGGACGTTTGCCTTCATGGAACTGGGCATTCGGAAACTCAAAAGAATAGGGTTTTGCAATGTCCTGGTTCGACGCACGGAGCTCCAGCAGGTAATCTATCTTTTCGCCGGTAATACCATCGGGGTCGTAAATGTAGCCATCGGGCCCCGAGATTGTAACAACCCTTGCCCCCAGCTGTGTGGCTTTTATTATGGCTCCCCATGCCACGTTACCGAACCCTGATACGGTAACGATTTTCCCTTTGAACGATTCCCCTTTTGATTTAAGCATCTCCTCGGCAAAGAACACGGTGCCAAATCCGGTAGCTTCCGGCCTGATGAGACTGCCGCCCCAGTTCCTGCCTTTACCTGTCAGAACGCCGGTATGTTCGCTTGAGAGCTTCTTGTACATACCGAACATATACCCGATCTCTTTGCCGCCAACCCCGATATCGCCTGCTGGTATATCGGTGTCAGGGCCTATCATCTTCCATAACTCCAGCATATAGGACTGGCAGAAACGCATTATTTCCGAATTTGATTTGCCCTTGGGGTTAAAATCCGATCCTCCCTTCGCCCCGCCCATAGGGAGTGTGGTAAGAGAGTTTTTAAATATCTGTTCGAAGCCCAGGAATTTGAGGATGCTGAGATTTACACTTGGGTGAAAGCGAAGCCCCCCTTTATAAGCACCTATCGCGTTGTTGAACTGTACCCTGTACCCGGTATTGACATGGGCCTGCCCCTGGTCATCCATCCAGGGGACTTTGAATATAAGGACCCTGTCGGGTTCGACCAGACGCTCAATTATCGCAGCCGATTCAAACTGGGGATTCTGGTTGTACACCTCTTCGATTGACTCCAGTACTTCGCGTACTGCCTGAAGGTATTCCGTTTCTCCGGGATGTTTTTTCTCCAGGTCGATCATTAATTTGTCTACGTTCATGATAAATATTTTATTGGTTTTTGGTTAGTTTACCTGATATCTGGGAGATTTAGACAAAAGTAACTGAAAAGAAATCATAGGGGTTATGATTTTCCTCATGGATGCCGATGACTTTTCTCATGACATCTGCGCCCAGATATCAGAATAACAGAACCTTGCTTTTTTATCGGGATTAAATATGCTGTAGAATATGTTTTTTAGCTTCCCGGATGGTTGGCCGCAATGATCTTCTGTATTGATGCAAGCATCTTTTTGCGGTCACTTTTTTTAACCGCCGTGACACTAACCGGAGGATATTTGGCTATTCCCCTGGCAGTTTTCCTGTATATCACCAGGCTTCTGTTCAGGCCGAACAAAGGGTTTATTATCTCATACCGGTAAAGTTCGTTCTTGTTGAACTCTATGGCACTTTTCTTTTCGGTCAGCGGACGAAGGCTGAAGTACCTCAGCACAAACCTGTCGCCTGTATCGGAATAATAGATATAGTGGTGGTCTCTTACAAAATGGTAAAGAAAAAACAACACAACCAGGATGATCATGAAAACTGAGATCTGGTCTCTTGTAAATCCGAGTGCTCCGTCTCTGAGCACATTGGCAAAATATATCAATCCTATTATGATTATAAGGAACAGGAGTGCGAGAGATTTGATTATCCTCAGATTAACAGCCTGCTTTTGATTTGTTATTGTCATGATTTTCGGGTTTTGTATATGGTTTTCCTTCTTTTAACCTCTAGTTTAATAAAGTGCAGTTCTCTCCCCGACTGGCCTGAAACAGATCTGTTTTCCTCTGCCCTTCTTACCAGATAAGGGATAAGGTAATGTACGGGGCCATATGGCAGGTATTTGGCAACATTGTAATTATGTGCTGCCATATTGAAGCTGATATGGTCGCTCATTCCGTAAAGCTGACTTGAGTAGATGCGAGGGTCATCGTTCCGGATATCCGCAGCTTTCATCTGCTCCATCATCTGCATAAGACTCTCTTCATTGTGTGTACCCGCGAACAGGCTGGTTATGTCAATGTTTTCCAGGCACAGGGTGACGGCATCATTAAATGCCCTGTCGGTACTTTCCTTATCAGGGTGGATGGGTGAGGGATACCCCAGTTTCCTTGCACGCTCCCTCTCCTGTTCCATATAGGCTCCCCTGACAAGCTTGAAGCCAATGTAGTATTTCTTTTTTCTGGCTCTGCTTAAGGCCTCTTTAAGAAATTCAACCCTGTCGTGCCTGTACATCTGCAGGGTATTGAATATGACAGGCCTTTCCTTATTGTAAAGCTCCATCATCTCAGTGCAAAGGTCGTCTATTACATGTTGATAGTGGCACTCCTCGGCATCGACCATTACAGGTATGCCCCGGTCCCGGGCTGCCCTGCATAGCGTCATGAAATTTTCCCTGAACTTTTCAGCCGCGGCCGGGTTGGCTGATGAACTGCCGGTTTCTTCCAGGGCTCCCGGTGGAGCTATTGCCGTAGGTTTGAAAACCGAGAAGGGAACAACCCTGTTCGCTTTTGCAAAATCCATTGATGATATGATCTCACTTATCACGGAATTTATCTCCTCTTCAGATTCACGGTTTTCGGCAGCAAAATCGGCTACAGACCTGACTTTGTGAAATGCCAGCTTGTCTACCACCCCCTGGACTTCAGCCAGGGTCTCTCCTCCGCAAAACAGTTTGAATACGGTTGGTTTTACGAGCCACCTGACAGGTATTCGAAGGCGTAAAGCAATTCCTGCCATTAAACCCATGGCCCGCACAAGAAGAGGGGATGCCATTATTCTGAACAGAAGACGGGCTTTCCTGAGGTCGGCATCACTCCTGGGTTTAAAGGCAATTTCGGTATTCTGAAAGATTTGCATGCTCAAGCTCAAATGGATTTATTATTTTTGGCCGGGCTTACAATGAAACCTGCCTCGTGATATCCAAAAATAAATAATGAAGGCAATAATATTGCAAGAAATTTAAAATAAATACGGTAAAAGTCAGTTTTTAGTTTTTCAGATACCTAACCCGGACTATCATGTATGAATATATTTCAGGAAAAATCACCGAACTGGCTCCGGCCCATCTTATACTTGAAAACAGCGGCACGGGCTTTTTTGTTAATATTTCGCTGAATACCTACTCTGCCCTTTCGGGGAAGGATAACGGCACCATATTCATTCACCAGGTGGTCAGGGAAGATGCTCTTCTGCTTTTTGGTTTTGCCGATAAGGAAGAGAGGGAGCTCTTCAGGTTGCTGATAACCGTGTCAGGCATTGGCGCAAACACTGCCAGGGTAATGCTCTCCTCGCTTACACCTGCCGATATCAGGAAAGCCATAGCAGGGGGTAATGTTGACACTCTTAAAGGAGTAAAAGGAATAGGGCTTAAATCGGCACAGAGGATCATTGTAGACCTTAAGGATAAGCTTGCCAAACCCGGTGGTCATGAAGAAATAATTACCGGTGCAGACAATACCCTAAGGGAAGAATCGTTATCTGCTTTAATAATGCTGGGATTTTCCCGGAATGCAGTTGAAAAGGTGATCAACCAGCTTCTGAGGGAGGAGGCTGTCACAACGGTTGAAGATCTGGTAAAAAAGGCATTGAAAAAACTCTAGATATTAAACTTATTGGCTTTCCTATTGGCTAAGGCATCAAAATATTCCGGTATATCCCTTTTCTGGATATTATTGTTATGGGTACTTATCCTTGGCCCCGGTGCCTCAGCCAGATTTACAGTCTTTGATAATGATAACGAACCTGTTTTGCTGGTAACCGGCAGGGAGACTGATGAAGGCCTTTTCTTATCTGTTCCGCCATTACCGAAGCAGCAGGATCAGCAGCAATATTCCCCCTCGAGGGGAAAGATTCCGATTCCCCCATGGTTCCGTATCACCACCGAGTATGATACTGAAACAAATTCTTACCTTTTAAGGCGCAAGGTTGGAGAAGTCGAGATAGGCCGGCCCGATATCATGACATTTGAACAGTACCGCACCTACTCGATGGAGAGGGCTATGGCGGACTACTGGCAGCAGCGCTCCCGGGGTATTGCTGATGATGCAAGGACAGAGTTTATTCCGGGGCTGTCGCTTGGTGTTGATGCAATTGATATGATCTTCGGCACAGACGTTGTCAATATTCAGCCACAGGGTTCGGCCGAGCTTATTTTCGGGATCAATACCGTCAGGAATGAACGCCCCGACATCCAGGAAGAGTTGCGCAGGGTAACCACATTCGATTTTCAGGAAAGGATACAGATGAATGTAACCGGCACCATAGGCGACAGGGTCAGGCTTGGAATCAACTACAACACCGAGGCCATGTTCGAGTTCGAGAACCAGACGAAGCTTGAGTATACCGGTGGAGAAGATGAGATAATCCAGAGGATAGAGGCCGGTAACGTAACTCTGCCGCTTCCAGGGACACTTATTACCGGCAGCCAGAGCCTGTTCGGACTGAAAAGTGAGCTGAAGTTCGGCAACCTGTCGGTTACCAGCGTCTTTTCACAGCAGAAAGGCGAATCACAGGTTATTGAGGTGAGGGGTGGTGCCCAGACCCAGGAGTTCGAGGTATTTGCCGATGATTATGATGCAAACAGGCACTTTTTTCTATCCCAGTATTTCAGAGACACCTATGAGACGTCGCTTCAGAATCTGCCAGTGATCAGCTCGGGTATTGATATTACCCGTGTGGAAGTTTGGATAACCAACAAAACGAACAACTTTGAAAACTCCAGGAACATCGTTGCATTCATTGACCTGGCAGAAAACCAGAACAATATATACTCTACCGATAACTTCTTCAGGGATCACTCACAGCAGGGCGACCATCCGCGCAACGCACTCAACAACCTTTATGAAATGATGACCACAACCTATGGCGGCATAAGGAACATCAACCAGGTTACCTCAGTGCTTCAGCCCCTGGCGCCCGGTTTCGCCATAGGCCAGGATTATGAGGAGATCGAGAATGCACGGCTGCTTTCTTCGCGCGATTATACCATTAACCGGAGGCTGGGATACATCTCTCTCAACTCGGCGCTGAATGCCGATGAGGTACTGGCTGTAGCTTTCGAATATACCATGGGCGGGCAGACCTACCGGGTGGGTGAATTTTCAAATGAAGGGGTCACAGCTCCCGATGCTCTTATAGTAAAGCTGCTCAAGGGAACAAATCTTACTCCAAGGCTGCCTACGTGGGACCTGATGATGAAGAATGTCTATTCCATCGGCGCCTGGCAGGTAGACCGCAGGAATTTTGAACTTAATGTGCTGTACCAGGATGACCAGACCGGCAATGCAATCAACTATATACCTGCAGGCAGGATACAGGAGCAGACCCTTCTGAGGGTAATGAACCTGGACAACATGAACTCGCAGCTTGATCCCTATCCCGACGGTACGTTCGATTTTATTGAAGGGGTTACTATAAGGGCTGAAAACGGACGTATTTTCTTTCCTGTGCTGGAGCCTTTCGGGTCTCACCTGAGGAAAAAGATTGGCGATGATGCTATTGCAGAACGCTATGTTTTCCAGGAGCTTTACGATTCAACACAAACCAGGGCGCGTCAGGTGGCAGAGAAGAATAAGTTTTTGCTTGCCGGCACCTACCAGTCCTCGGCCGGCTCGGAAATACCCCTGAATGCCATGAATGTTCCCAGGGGTTCGGTTACCGTTACTGCCGGGGGCGTACAGCTTGTTGAGAATATAGATTATACTGTGGATTACACTCTTGGCAGGGTGCAGATCATTAACCAGGGGCTGCTGGAATCGGGTACCCCGATCAGGGTGTCTCTTGAAAGCCAGTCGCTGTTTGCCATTCAGACCAGGACACTTGTAGGCTCACATTTTGATTACCGTATTTCCGATAACTTCAACATAGGGGCTACCATTCTCAATCTTACCGAGCGGCCTCTTACCCAGAAGGTGGGTTTTGGTGATGAGCCCATTTCCAATACCATTTGGGGGCTTAACACCTCTTACCGGACAGAGTCGGCTTTTCTTACACGCCTTATCGATATGATCCCCCTGATTGAAACGAGGGAGGTTTCGACCATTTCGTTCCAGGGGGAGTTTGCGCATCTCATACCCGGCCATTCCAGGGCCATTGGCCGTGACGGAGTGGCTTACATTGATGATTTCGAGGCTACTAAAACGACCATAGACCTCAAAACACCCAGCGCCTGGATAATTTCGAGCACCCCTGAGGGCCAGCCGGGGTTTCCTGAATCGGCTCTGATGAACGATCTGGCCTACGGCTATAACCGTGCACTGCTGGCCTGGTATGTCATCGACCCTCTTTTCCTCAGGAACACTTCGGCAACTCCCACCCATATCAGGAACAACCCCGATCTGCAATCGAGTCATTTTGTGAGGGAGGTATTCGAGCGCGAACTATTCCCCGAAAGGGAAACCCCGACAGGCATACCGACAAATATCCCGGTTCTTAACCTTGCATTCTATCCCGGCCGAAGGGGTCCATACAATTACGATGTGCAACCGTCTGCCTATTCGGCCGGTATCGGTTCCGATGGCAGGCTTCTGGACCCCGCAAGCCGCTGGGGTGGAATAATGAGGGCGCTCTTTACAACTGATTTCGAGGCGGCAAATATCGAATATGTTGAGTTCTGGCTGATGGATCCCTTTATTGAAGATGCAGCCGGTAACAGTGGTGGGGACTTTTACATTAACCTTGGCAATGTGTCTGAGGATATTTTGAAAGACGGACGAAAAAGTTTTGAAAACGGCCTGCCCACAAGCGAAGTGGCTGTTGATGTCGACACAACTGCCTGGGGCCGGGTGCCGACGCAGCAATCACTCGTTAACGCATTCGACAACAATCCCCAGGCTCGTGAGTTTCAGGATGTCGGGCTTAACGGACTACGTACTGATGATGAGCGTTTGTTCTTTTCTGATTTTCTTGATGAGATAGCACAGATATTCGGCCAGGATTCACCTGCATTTCAAAATGCATGGGATGACCCCTCGAGCGATAATTACCGCTACTTCAGGGGGAGCGAGTGGGACGCAATGGAGGCTGATATACTTTCCAGGTATATGTATTACAACAATATGGAAGGCAACTCGCCCACCTCCGAGCAGTCGCCCGAACCTTATCCCACTTCGGCAACAACTCTTCCCAATACCGAAGATATCAACCGCGACAACACTCTTAACAGGTCTGAGGCATATTATCAGTATCGCATCAGCATAAGGCCGGAAGATCTGCGGGTGGGGCATAACTACGTGGTTGACTCGGTGCGCACCACCGTGCGGTTTCCAAATGGCGAGCAATCGTCTGTCAACTGGTTCCAGTTCAAGATACCACTGTCAGATTATGAGAGGATAGTGGGGCCAATCCAGGATTTCAAATCCATCCGCTTCATGAGGATGTTCCTGACCGGTTTTGAAGACCCTGTTGTAATGAGGTTTGCCCGCCTTGACCTGGTGAGGAGCGACTGGCGTCAATACCGTATGTCGCTCATGGAGGGGCAGGAGGGAGTTGCACACCCTGAACCTTCAACGGCCACCTTTGATATCTCGGCCGTCAACATCGAGGAAAACGCCAGCAAGACTCCGGTTAATTATGTTCTGCCACCCGGTATAGACAGAGTCATTGATCCGACAAACCCGCAATTGCAGCAACTCAATGAACAGTCTATGGTGCTTAAGGTTGAAAACCTTGAGGATGGCGATGCCAGGGCTGCCTTCAAGAACGTCAACCTTGATATCAGGCAATACAGAAGAATTCAGATGGAGATCCATGCGGCCGCATTGCCCGGCGATATGCTCAATCACGGCGACCTTACGATGTTCATACGCCTGGGGACCGACTACAGGAATAATTACTATGAATATGAGATCCCTCTCAGGGTAACTCCTCCGGGAAGGTACGACAACAACCGTGAAAGTGACAGGGTTATAGTCTGGCCAAGGGAGAACCGGCTGGATATTGAGCTTGATATTTTCCAGGAGCTCAAACAGGAGAGAAACAGCCAGATGCAGGTACCCGGGTCGGGAATTACTGCCTCATCTGTGTTTATGCGCATGGACGGCGAGAACCGGGTCAGGGTTGTAGGTAATCCCAACCTCAGCAATGTCAGAACACTTATGATAGGGGTGAGGAATCCGGGCAGGCTTGGCAACCCTGCCCCGGGTGATGACGGACTGCCAAAATCGGGAGAGATATGGGTGAACGAGCTTCGCCTGACCAATTTCAATGAAGAGGGGGGATGGGCTGCCAATGCAAGACTTACTGCCAGGCTGGCCGACCTCGGTTCGGTAACGGTTGCCGGGTCAACAAGCCAGCCAGGATTCGGAAGTATCGAACAGAAGGTAAACGAGAGGCAGCAGGTGCAGGTCAACCAGTATGATGTTTCAACAAACCTTGAACTTGGAAAGTTCTTCCCGGAGGATACGGGTGTGCGCATACCGATGTATGTCGGATATTCAGAGGGGTTCATAAACCCGAAATACAATCCTCTTGATCCGGATGTACCCCTTAGGGATGCGCTTGATGCGGCAGAGAACAGGAGTGAGCGCGATTCGATCAGGAAGATAGCGCAGGACTATACCCAGAGGAAGAGCCTTAACTTTACCAATGTACAGGTAACACGGAGTGAAAGGCCTCCCAGGTTTTACAGGCTCAATAACTGGTCGCTTAACTATGCCTACAGCGAGATGCTCGGAAGGAACATAGATACTGAATACCGTCTTCAGCGCAATTACCGAGGCGGCATCAACTACAACTACACCGCCAGTCCACGAAACGTGACTCCATTCAGTAACTGGAACATTCTCAGGTCGCCGGCCCTGAGGATACTGCGTGATTTCAACTTCTACTATGCTCCTTCGTATCTTTCATTCAGAACTGACCTTAACAGGCATTACCATGCCCGGCAGCTGAGGAACATCAATAACCCCGATTTCCTGATATTGCCTACGTACCAGAAGGACTTTCTCTGGAACCGGTTCTACGATATGAGGTTTGATCTTACAAGGCAGCTCAGGTTTGAATTTTCTGCAACCAACACTGCACGGATAGATGAGCCCGAAGGGATAGTAGACCGTTACAGGGATCCCTCAGGTTACCGTGACTGGAGGGATTCGGTAATGATGAACCTGCTTGACCTGGGGCGAACCACCCAGTATTTCCATTCGGCCAATATCACCTACACATTGCCTATTAACAAGATACCGTTGTTTAATTGGGTCAACATCACTGCCAGGTACAATGCCTCCTACGGCTGGGATACCGGTATGATACTTCCTGAAGAGCTGGGTATAAACCTGGGCAATGTTATAAGGAACAGCAATACAAGCCAGCTGAATGCCCAGTTTAACCTGCTGAATCTTTACAATAAGGTTGGTTATTTTCAGAGGGTGAACCAGAGAAGCAGACAGATGAGGGCGGGTGCCCAACAACAGGATACCCCCGAGGTCAGGAGGGTAAGATATGAGCAGAGCAGGGTCAATCTTGAAGCAAACCGTACACATTCAGTAAATCATAATCTCAATACGGAAGAGGTGGTTGTTAGGGTACTCGACAACCAGGGCCGCCCTGTAAGGGGCAGGACAGAGATAGTAAATGACCGGAGGGTTAATTTTACGGCTGACAGGGATATAGAGGGTGCAACAATTATGGTTGAGGGAACTGTGGAGGTCAGGGAAACGGCCTTCTCGAAGATCGCCGAGCATACTTCACGGCTGCTGATGGCAGTACAGAACATAGGGGTTTCATACTCGCATACCGACGGCACCATTCTCCATGGTTACATGCCGGGAACCGACTGGCTGGGAACGCGCAGTTACAACGATCATATCGCCCCCGGCATCCCGTTTATCCTCGGTTACCAGGATCCCGATTTTGCATGGCACGCGGTGCGGCGCGGCTGGATGACAACAGATACCACACTGCACGAGCCATATATGATGAGCCACAGCAACACCTTCCAACTGAGGAGCACCATAGAGCCTGTCCCGGGATTTCGCATTGACCTGACGGCAAGCCGCACCTTTGTTGAGAATATGCAGGAGTATTATTTTGCCGACAGGCACGGTAATTTTCATGCAAGCAATAAATTCAATTCAGGAAATTTCAACATGACGTTCCTGTCTTTAAGAACTGCTTTTGAGAGGCCGTCAGGAGAAAATGCCTACTTTTCGCAGGCCTATGAGGATTTTATAAGCCACCGGAGTGTAGTTGCCGGAAGGCTTGCAGAGGAAAGGGGGTTTTCTGACGGGTACGACCCCGGAGCAACTGACGAAGAGGGATTTCCTGACGGCTATGGTAGCCTGTCACAGGAAGTGCTTATACCATCCTTCATCGCAGCTTACGGCAGTATTGACCCTGGAAGGGTTTCGCTGAGCACTTTCCCCCTGATACCACTGCCCAACTGGAGGGTGGTGTATGACGGGTTATCACGGGTTCCTCTGCTTGGACGGATTATGCAGACAGCCAACATAAACCATGTATACCGTTCTACCTACAGTATATCCAATTACCTTACAAACCTCAACTATATAGAAGGAGAGGATGGTTTTGGGATAATACGTGAAAAGGTACGCGGTTATTTCGTGCCCGAATACGATATATCATCCATTGCAGTAAGTGAACAGTTCAATCCGCTGATAAATCTTGACATCACCTGGAACAACAATTTCACCACCAGGGCTGAGCTCAGGAAGTCGCGTACCGTTACGCTAAGCCTTGCAAATAACCAGATTTCAGAGCTTAAGAGTGAAGAAATTGTCATGGGAGTGGGATACAGGTTCAGGGACGTACAGATAATCTTCAGCACCGGGGGTACTCAAAGAGAACTGAGAAGCGACCTTAACCTCAGGGCCGACTTTTCTATTAGGGAAAACATGACTATAGTCCGCCGTATTGCCGAGGAGGGGGTTCAGCCTACCGCCGGGCAGACGGTTATATCGGTCAATGCTTCGGCCGATTATGTTATAAGTAACAGGTTTGATGTGCGTGTCTTTTTTGACAGGGTGGTAAACCGACCGATTGTGAGCCTTTCATACCCCACAACCAATACCAGTTTTGGCTTCAGTCTAAGGTTTACCCTTATCCAGTGACAATCTGTTTGGATATCCCAAAAATTTCTTACTTTTGAAGCAGAAGCAACTTAATGTTTCATAATACCCTTAAAAAATCTGACATGGAAATTCCTCTTGAACTTAAGTACACAAAAGATCACGAATGGGTGCGTGTCGACAATGGCGTTGCTGTTGTGGGCATTACTGAATTCGCACAGGGCGAACTGGGCGATATTGTATTCATAGAGATAGAGACCGGGGGTGAAACCCTTGAAAAAGATGAAGTTTTCGGGACAATTGAGGCGGTAAAGACCGTATCTGACATGTTCATGCCAGTATCGGGAGAGATTGCAGAGGTTAATTCAAAACTTGAGGACACTCCCGATATAGTGAATAAAGACCCGTACGGGGAAGGCTGGATGATCAAAATTAACATGTCCGATCCCGGGCAGGTTGATGCGCTTTTGACGGCTGACCAGTACAGGGAGCTTGTTGAGTCATAGAAGCACTGAAGGCAGGTTGGCCGGAAAGCTGTTTCCGGTGCCTGCCGGCAGGATTTGATCAAAGTGTCTTCTTATACTCGACCTCGCGGTAACCCTCAATGATGTCACCTACCTTGATGTCATTATAACCTGTTATATTAAGTCCGCATTCGTAACCTGAGTTTACCTCCCTTACATCTTCCTTGAATCTCTTGAGCGACCCGAGCTCGCCGGTATACACCACAATTCCGTCCCGTATAAGGCGTATCCTGGTGTTCCTGGTGATCTTTCCGTCCTTTACAAAGCAGCCTGCCACCGTGCCGACCCTGCTTATCTTGAAAACTTCCCTGATTTCCAGGGTAGCAACAACCTCCTCCTTGATCTCGGGAGAGAGCATCCCTTCCATGGCGGATTTGATCTCGTTAATCGCGTCGTAAATGATGGAATACAACCTGATGTCTATCTCCTCTTTTTCTGCAAGCTTCCTTGCAGCCAGTGAGGGGCGGACCTGGAAACCGACGATAATGGCATTTGATGCCGCAGCAAGAAGTATGTCCGATTCACTTATCTGCCCCACAGCCTTATGGATTATCCGCACCTGTATCTCATCGGTCGAAAGCTTTATAAGCGAATCTGATATGGCCTCGACCGATCCGTCAACATCGCCCTTGACGATTATGTTGAGCTCCTGGAAGTTGCCAATTGCAATTCTCCTCCCAATTTCATCAAGTGTGATATGCTTCTGTGTGCGCAATCCCTGTTCCCGCTGGAGCTGTTCCCTTTTGTTGGCAATTTCGCGCGCCTCCTTGTCAGTTTTCATCACGTTGAAATTATCACCTGCCTGGGGAGCGCCGTTAAGTCCGAGAACGAGCGCGGGTGTAGATGGGCCTGCCTCCCTGATCGGTTTACCGCGCTCGTTATGCATGGCTTTTACGTGGCCGAAATGGATGCCGGCCAGTATTATGTCGCCGATTTTCAGGGTGCCTGATTGTACAAGCACGGTGGTTATATAGCCACGGCCTTTGTCAAGCTCCGACTCGACAACGGTACCTGTTGCCCTTTTCTCGGAGTTGGCTTCTAGCTCAAGCAACTCCGCTTCAAGAAGCACCTTCTCGAGCAACTGGTCAATGTTGGTGCCGCCTTTTGCAGATATCTCCTGCGACTGGTACTTGCCGCCCCAATCCTCCGTCATAAAATTCATGTTTGCCAGCTGCTCCTTTATCTTGTCGGGGTTGGCGCCGGGTTTATCAATCTTGTTGATTGCGAATACAATAGGTACGCCTGCGGCATGGGCATGGTTTATTGCCTCTACCGTCTGAGGCATAACGCTGTCATCGGCGGCTATTACAATTATTGCTATATCTGTTATTCTGGCACCCCTGGCTCTCATGGCGGTAAAGGCCTCATGGCCGGGAGTGTCAAGGAATGTTATAGTTTTACCGTTATCGAGTTCAACGCTGTATGCTCCTATATGCTGAGTGATCCCACCTGCCTCTCCGGCTATGACATTGGCCTGTCTTATAAAATCAAGAAGCGATGTTTTACCGTGGTCAACGTGTCCCATTACCGTAACAATCGGTGGGCGCTCGGTAAGATCTTCCTCATCATACTGCTCGTCGTCCTGACTTATATCCTCCTGCAGTTCGACGCTTACAAATTCCGTATCAAAGCCGTATTCCTCTGCAACAAGCGCGATAGTCTCAGCATCAAGCCTCTGGTTAATCGACACGAACAGCCCAAGGCTCATGCAGGATGCAATTATATCGTTCACCGGCACATCCATCATCGTGGCAAGCTCGTTTACGGTAACAAACTCGGTTACCTTCAAGGTTTTGCTTTCCATTTCGAGCTTTTCCGACTCCTCCTGCTGCTTCTGACTCATAAGTTCACGCTTGTCACGCCTGTATTTGGCTCCTTTCGATTTACCCTTGGATGTCAGTCTCGACAAGGTATCCTTTATCTGTTTCTGGACATCTTCTTCGCTTATTTCGTGTCTTATTGGCCTTTTCTTGCTTTTACGGAGTTTTGATTTTTTCTGTTCACCGGTTGCGGTTTCGGTTCCCTTATCTGATCCTGCCATATCCTGGGTTTCCATCTGGGCTTTTGCAGCATCTTTGCGGATCCTTTTTCTCTTCTTTTTCTTGCCTCTTTCAGTATCACTTGAAGACGCCACAGGCTTTTTCTTCTCTTTTTCAGGCAGGTCAATCCTTCCTACAACAGTGGGTCCCGTAAGCCGCTGTACCTGATGCTTAAAGACCTGCTCTTCGGGTTCCTGTTTTTCATCCTTTTCCTCTTCATGTTCTGCATCCTGTTCCGGCGCCTTTTCAGGCTCATCCTTCTTCTCTTCTTTTTCGGGCGGTCCGGCCATCTCATCTTCCGGGGCCGGTTTTTTCTTCTTATCCGGCCGGGTTTTCTGGTTTATTGTGTCAAGGTCTATATTGCCCAATATCTTAAGGCCGGGGCCCTCTTCTGCTTCTACCTCTTTTTCTTTATCCTCTTTTATGTCTTTTTCCTCCGGTTCGGGGTCAGGTGCAGCAGGTTTTTCAGTCTTTTCAGTCCCGGGCTTTTCTTCATCTACCTTTTCGGTCTCGGGAGCTTCGGCTTCGGCCGGAGTTTCCGGGGCTTCAGCTGCAGAAGGTTTCTTGGCTGCAGTATCCTTTATCAGCACTTCGTCCTCACTTTCGGGAACATCCTGATCTTCTTCCTCCGAGGGTTTTTTATCATCTTCAATGGAAAGACTTTCCTTTTTTTCACGGGCTATCCTGAGGCTGATCTTCTCAGATTCTTTTTTCACGCTTATTTCCGAGCTATACTCCTTGAGAAGAAGATTATACTGTTCTTCCGAAACCTTGGTGTTGGGATTTGTATCGATTTCATGTCCCTTTTTTCTGAGAAATTCTACAATGGTGGATATCCCAAGGTTGAACTCCCTTGCAACTTTGCTTAGTCTTTTTGTTGTGATGACCTCTGACATATTTATTTCTCCCGTTTATTCAAATTCTGCTTTCAGAACACGCATTACCTCCTGAATGGTCTCCTCTTCCAGATCGGTCCTTTTCACAAGGTCCTCAACAGAAAGCTCAAGGACGCTTTTTGCCGTATCGCATCCTACTGCTTTAAGTTCGTCAATTATCCAGCCCTCTATCTCATCGCCGAATTCATCAATATTCACATCCTCTTCATCTTCACCCTCGGTGTCGCGGAACACATCTATTTCATAACCTGTAAGCTGCCCCGCAAGCTTGATGTTGAGTCCGCCCTTGCCAATTGCCAGCGATACCTCGTTTGGTTTCAAGAATACCTCGGCCCTTTTCTCATCTTCAATAATTTTAATTGAACTTATTTTCGCCGGACTGAGTGACCTTGATATATAAAGCTGAGTATTGGTGGTATAATTGATAACATCGATATTCTCATTCTTCAGTTCCCTGACGATGCCGTGAATGCGCGACCCCTTCATCCCGACGCATGCTCCAACGGGGTCAATGCGGTCGTCATACGATTCAACTGCCACTTTGGCCCTTTCACCAGGTACCCTGACGATCTTCTTGATTGTTATCAATCCGTCATATATCTCAGGCACCTCAAGTTCAAACAGCCTCTCCAGGAAAACCGGGGAGGTCCGTGACAGTATGATAAGCGGAATATTATTCTTCATTTCTACTTTAATCACAACGGCCCTTATTGTGTCTCCCTTCCTGAAATAGTCGGTCGGTATCTGCTCCGCACGAGGCAGTATCAGCTCATTGCCTTCGTCATCAAGTACGAGAATTTCACGTTTCCATACCTGGTATACATCGCCTGTAACAATTTCACCGATCCGGTCTTTGTATTTAAGGTAAACATTGTTTTTTTCAAGCTCCATGATCCTGGAGGTAAGGTTCTGGCGTAATGCCAGAATAGCACGGCGCCCGAAATCAGCAAGTTTTACCTCATCGGTCACCTCTTCTCCAAGCTCGTAGTCAGGGTCGATTTTTTGGGCCTCAGAAAGTGATATCTGCAGGTTGGGGTCTTCCACACTTCCGTCTTCGACAACTTCGCGGTTCCTCCAGATTTCAAAATCTCCCTTATCTATATTTATTATTATGTCAAAATTCTCGTCAGTACCAAAATACTTAATCAGCATACTCCTGAATACATCTTCAAGCACGCTCATCATTGTTGCCCTGTCAATGCTCTTCAACTCCTTGAACTCAGAAAATGGTTCTGTGAGATTCAAATTTTCCATCTTAATTTACCTTTATCCGTTTATTTAAATAATACAACAAGTTTGGTCGACCTGACACGGTCAAAATCCAGCTCCCTGATCATCAGCTTCGTTTCGGGCCTTTTCTTTTCACCTTTTACCTTAACAAGTTCCTCAAATAATATTCCATTGTCGCTGAGACCGGTCAGCTTTCCCTTGTGCTTTTGCCCGTCAACTGTTTCTATCACAACCTCCCTTCCGATATTCTTACTGTACTGGCGAAGAACCTTAAGCGGTTCAGACAGCCCGGGCGATGAAACTTCAAGATTGAAATCCTCTTTATCCCTGTCAAGTCCGTTTTCGATAGCCCGTGTAAGATCGCTGCACTCCTTGACAGTCACGCCCTCATCACTGTCTACCACTACCCTTATGCTGTTTGATGCCGATACATGTATGTCGACAATAAACAAACCTGTTCCTTCGGTATGCCTGTTTACCACCTCCAGTACTGCTTTTTCACTGATCATTTTGACACTATCTATTAAAATAGGGGACTTGAGTCCCCTACATCATAATACTTCTCAGCATACAAAGCGCAAAAGTACAAATAATAAGTGAAAACGCAAAAATATGCGGTTGAAAATTAGAACATTTACTGTTTTACAGAAAAAATATCGCAAAACTTCCGTAATTTTGAGGCGCCGGGACAATCACAACTGTCTCCTTCTGGTTATACTGCAATTTTAACATATCAGATATCTACACCTGCCGGGTAACAAAATTTGATTTTGAATAATTACAACACCAATAAACGAAAGATAATAAATGACCCGGTGCACGGATTCATCGGAGTTTCCTCCGACCTTATATTTGACCTGATATCGCACCCCTATTTTCAGCGCCTAAGAAGAATCAGGCAATTGGGGCTTACTCATTTTGTATACCCCGGCGCCACCCATACCAGGTTTCAGCATGCCATTGGGGCAATGCACCTGATGCAGCTGGCCATTGGAGTAATCAGGTCAAAGGGCAATGATATCACTGACATAGAAGAAGAGGCGGCGCTTGCTGCAATATTGCTGCACGATATAGGACACGGCCCTTTTTCTCACACACTTGAATCATCGATCATTCCACATATGACTCATGAACGGATGTCTGTTCTTCTGATAAGGGATCTTAACAGGCAGTTCAGAGGCAGGTTATCAACGGCGGAGGAGGTTTTTTCCGGCACCTGCAACAAGAAGTTTCTTCATGAGCTTGTTGCCGGCCAGCTTGATATGGACAGGATGGATTACCTTAAGAGAGACAGTTTCTATACAGGGGTTACTGAGGGGGTGATAGGATCGGACAGGATAATAAAGATGCTAAATGTTGTCGATGACCATCTTGTTGTTGAGGCAAAAGGGATTTATTCGATAGAGAAGTTTTTGATTGCCAGGCGCCTTATGTACTGGCAGGTCTATTACCATAAGACTGTGGTTGCCGCCGAGTGCCTTCTGACGATGCTTCTTAAAAGAGCAAGGCAGCTGGTTTTGGAGGGTAATGAACTGTTCGCTTCTCCCTGCCTGAAGTTCTTTCTTGAGAATTACACCAGCCGGGGGCATGAAATGCTGATAGACAATTTTGTAAACCTTGATGATGACGATATAATGAGTGCTGCGAAGGTTTGGTCACGACATGATGACAAAATTCTGGCACTGCTTGCCGGGTGGTTTACAGGCAGGGAGCTCTACCGTACGGAGTTCAGCTACACAATGTTTCCAGGGGAGCGGACTGAAAACATTAAACTGAAGGTGGGCAGCGAATACGGTATACCGGCTGATATGACGGGATATTTTGTAGTTTGTGGTGAAATCTCCAATTATGCCTATAAATCGGAAGATGAAAATATAAGAATTCTCTATAATACAGGCGAACTGGCCGATATCTCAGAGGCTTCGGAAATGCTCAATGTTTCGGTTTTGTCAAAAACAATTAAAAAGTATTTTCTTTGCTATCCTAAAAAGATAAATGCGATATAACCGTTAATTTGAAATATATTAATTTAATGATCTGATAATTATGAAATTCACTGCTGGGCAGATAGCTGAATACCTTAACGGGAGCGTGGAGGGCGACCCCGGGGCAACCGTGGATGATGTATCCAGGATTGAGGAGGGAAGACCCGGTACACTTGCCTTCTTATCCAACCCCAAATATGAGAAATTCCTGTATGCTACCAAAGCTTCGGTAGTCCTTGTAAACAGCGAATTCAAGCCATCGGGCAATATCAGTTGTACACTGGTCAGGGTGGATGACGCGTACCAGGCAATTGCAGCACTCCTGCAGCTCAGGGAGGAGATGAAACCTGCTTTAACCGGTATTTCCGGGAATGCATCTGTTGACACCTCTGCTATAATCGGGGCTGATGTATATATCGGTCATTATGCGGTTATATCAGAAGGGGTTCATGTGGGTGACAATGTCAAAATACATCCTCAGGTATTTATCGGCGAGGATGTCAGAATTGGCCGCAATACCGTGCTCTATCCCGGGGTAAAGATATACCCGGGTTGCATAATAGGAGAGGAATGCACCCTTCATGCCGGAGTGGTTGTTGGCAGTGACGGTTTCGGTTTTGCCCCCCAGTCGGATAGCAACTACAGGAAGATACCGCAAGTAGGGAACGTTGTGGTTGAAGACCGGGTGGAAATAGGCGCTAACTCTACAATAGACAGGGCAATGATGGGTTCGACAATAATACGGGAGGGTGTTAAGCTTGACAACCTGATCCAGGTTGCTCATAGCGTTGAGATAGGCAGAAATACCGTTATCGCTGCACAGACAGGCATCGCGGGATCTACAAAAGTTGGTGCGGACTGTATGGTTGGCGGACAGGTGGGTATTATCGGCCACCTGACTGTTGCCGATGGTACCCGGATAGCGGCTCAATCGGGAGTTGCCGGGAACATTACAGAAAAAAACACAATTGTCCAGGGCTCACCGTCATTCCAGTACAGCAAATACCAGCGTTCATACGTATTGTACCGAAAGCTTCCCCAGCTTTATGAGCGGCTGCAGAAGCTGGAGGAGGACATTGAGGCGATGCGCAGAGCCGCTGAATAATTGGAAATATCTTTTAGAAAAAATGGCCCGGTTTTTGGGCTGGGTATTACTGCTTTAATTAGAAGGCGGTAATGCAGCGTTTTTCTTGAAAATTCGTATATTGCGAAAATTTTATTCAGATGTTTAATGACAAGACACTGAGATGTCAAAGAAACAAAAGACTCTTAAAAAGCCTGTTACCTTAAGTGGCAAGGGGTTGCATACCGGAATGCAGGTAGACCTTACATTCAGCCCCGCCCCTGAAGATCATGGTATTGTTTTTCGAAGGACAGACCTTGAAGGTCAGCCCGAATTGCATGCATGGGCTGAATATGTATCCGACACCTCGAGAGGTACAACAATAGAGGAAAACGGGGTTAAGGTCGGTACTATCGAGCATGTTATGGCGGCCCTGTACGGGCTCGAGATCGATAATGTACTGATGGAGATAAGCGGGCCCGAAGCACCGATCATAGACGGCAGCTCCAAGTTCATTGTACGTGCATTAAAGGAGGCCGGCCTGGTTGAGCAGGAAAGTGAGAAAAATTTTTATGAGATAAAGGAGAAGATAACATGGTCGGATGAAGAGAAAGGTATTGAGATTGTGATTTTTCCTGACGACAAGCTGTCAGTCGATGTAATGATAGATTACAATTCGAAGGTCCTCGGCAATCAGTATGCCACTTTATCGCGTTTGCAGGACTTTGAGCACGAGGTGGCTCCATGCCGGACTTTTGTCTTTTTTCATGAACTTGAGTTCCTGTTGAAGAATAACCTTATTAAGGGAGGTGACCTGGAGAATGCAATTGTAATACTCGATAAGGAGGTGCCCCAGGAAGAGCTTGACCGTATCGCCGATTTGTTTAACAAACCAAGGATCAAAAGGAACTCAGAAGGGGTGCTAAATAACGTAGACCTCTATTTCCCCAATGAGCCCGCAAGGCACAAGCTACTTGATATTATCGGGGATATTGCATTAATCGGGCGTCCAATAAAGGGCAGAATTGTGGCAAGCCGCCCCGGTCACTATGCCAATAACCAGCTGGCACGGAAGATCAGGAGTTTGATCAAAGAAGAGGAGACCAAAAGGGTTTTTCCTGAGTACAACCCCAATGCAATACCGGTATATGATATTAACCAGATAAAGTCAATTCTCCCTCACAGGCCGCCATTCCTCCTGGTCGATAAAATTATGGCAGTGACCGAATCCACGATTGTCGGCGTCAAGAACGTAACCATGAACGAGGGATTCTTTGCGGGACACTTCCCGGATGAACCCATAATGCCGGGGGTTCTCCAGGTTGAGGCCATGGCGCAGGTAGGGGGAATTCTTGTCCTCACCTCTGTCCCTGATCCGGAGAAATATTCGACCTATTTTCTGAAAATAGACAAGGTTAAATTCAAGCGCAAGGTTGTACCCGGCGACACACTGGTGTTCAGGCTTGAGTACCTGGCACCTGTACGCAGGGGTATTGTCTACATGTTTGGCCAGGCCTTCGTGGGCGATGAGGTTGCTACGGAAGGGGAGCTTTTGGCTCAGATTGTAAAGAACAAGGAATAACAATTGATAAACTTTTAAATGGACAAACCGCTCAATATTATCCATCCGGATTCAAAAATAGGTAAAAATGTTGTTATAGAGGCTTTTTCAACCATACAGGCTGATGTAGAAATTGGTGAAGGCACATGGATTGGCCCGAATGTCACAATTATGGATGGCGCCCGTATCGGCAGGAACTGCAAGATATTCCCGGGTGCTGTAATTTCAGCTGTTCCCCAGGACCTGAAATTCCGCGGTGAGGATAGCTTTGCGAAGATCGGCGACAACTCTATCATAAGGGAGTGTGTGACCGTTAACAGGGGCACTGCCGCAAAGGGCAGGACTATCGTGGGAAGCAATACCATGCTGATGGCATATGTGCACGTGGCCCACGACTGTTTTATCGGGAATAACTGCATTCTTGTAAACAGTGTGGGACTTGCAGGCGAGGTTGAAGTAGGTGATTTTGCCATAATTGGCGGAATGACAGCCGTTCACCAGTTCTGCAGGATTGGCGCTCATGCCATGGTTGGCGGTGCTTCAAAAGTAAGAAAAGATGTTCCGCCTTTCATCCGTGCATCGCGCGAGCCCCTCAGGTATGTTGGAATCAATGCTATAGGCCTGAGAAGAAGAAACTTCAGCAATGAAACTGTTTATGCCATTCAGGATGTGCTCAGAATACTTTACCAGAAAGGTCTGAACACATCACAGGCAATTGAGAAGATACTGGCCGAAATCCCGCAAAGTACTGAAAGAGATACTGTTGTTGATTTTGTCAGGGGATCTGCAAGAGGGATAATAAAAGGCTATGACCCTGAAACCGATACACCAGATGAGGATGATGCGTGAACCGTTCTACAGTCCTTACCCTGGTATGCATCTCAACTAACCGGTTTTAGGGCATGATGGTACCGGTGTAGCTGGCGCTGTTCAGTCCTTGCTTTTGTATGCGTCCCAGCCTTTGGACTGCAATGGGATAAATGTGCCGTCGTGAGTGATAAGGTTGCACCCAAGGTCACTGTCCGTTATATGTCCGATAGCTTTTATGGTTTGGTTTTCCTTGATCTTAACGTATTCGCCTGGTGATATTGTGAAAAGCAGCTCATAATCTTCGCCACCGTTCAAAGCTGCAATCAGCGGAGTTATATTGAATTCTGCGGCAAGCTTTTCAGTTTCGGGATCAATGGGAATGTGTTCGGCAAAAAGTTTGCAACCAACACCTGATTCATTACAGATATGAAGTGCCTCAGAAGACAGTCCGTCAGATATGTCGATCATGGATGTGGGGAGGGCATTGGTCTTACTGAAGAAATCAATGATATCAGCACGGGGCTCAGGCTTTAGCTGCCGTTGCAGAAGATAGTCATACCCTTTCAGTTCAGGCTGGACTTCGGGGTTTTCAAGGAATATCCTTTTCTCCCTCTCCAACAGTTGCAGTCCGAGATAAGCTGCACCCAGGTCGCCCGAAACACATATCAGGTCATTCTTTTTTGCGCCGCTTCTGTATACAATCTTCTTTTTTTCTCCCTCGCCGATTGCCGTTATGCTGATGGCCATGCCGGTTATCGAGGTTGAGGTATCGCCGCCGGCAAGGTCAACATTATAGTTCTCACATGCAAGCCTGATTCCTGAATACAGGTTCTCAACCTGTTTCAGAGTCAGTTTTGACGAGAACGCCAGTGATACAATGATTTGCCTGGGTGTGGCATTCATCGCGTATATATCAGACAGGTTTGCAACAACGGCCTTATATCCGAGGTGCTTCATAGGAGTGTATATCATGTTGAAGTGGATGCCCTCCATCAGAATGTCACTTGTTACAACCACAAGTTTCTTTTTATAATCAAGTACGGCCGCATCGTCGCCCGGCCCCTTCAATGTACTCTGGTGTTTCACCGGCATATCGGAGGTAAGGTGTTTTATCAACCCGAATTCTCCAAGTCCTTCTATAGTGTTTTTCTTTTTTTCCATCTTTTGATTTGGTTGTTGCATTTAACAATTGAGGCAAAAAGTTGTTAGTATTTTGTTAACTTTGCACTTATTTAGATTAATTACACTTATTTGCAGCTGTTCCACCATAACAGTTATTTTATTTCCGTTCTTATTAAATAGAACGCAAAGTTATTAAAAATATATGCAGAACGAACAGGACCAGATACTGGACAAGATAACCTCGGGTGAATATAAGTACGGGTTCTATACAGATATTGAGCAGGATTCAATCGGCAAGGGGTTGAACGAAGATGTAGTAAGGATGATATCTGCCAAAAAGAATGAACCCGAATTCATGCTGGAGTTCCGCTTAAGGGCATACAGGCACTGGCTTACAATGAAAATGCCTGGCTGGGCCCATCTATCTATTCCGGAAATCGATTACCAGGACCAGGTATACTATTCAGCGCCAAAGCAAAAAGCAAAGCTCAGCAGCCTTGACGAGGTTGACCCTGAATTGCTTGAAACATTCAATAAGCTGGGCATACCTCTCCAGGAACAGAAACAGCTTGCCGGGGTGGCTGTAGATGCCGTGATGGACAGTGTTTCGGTCAAAACAACTTTTAAAGAGACACTGGCAGAGCTGGGAATCATCTTTTGCTCCTTCAGTGAAGCTGTCAGGGAGTACCCCGACCTGGTGAAACAATACATGGGCTCGGTAGTGCCGTTTACTGACAACTATTTTGCCGCCCTCAACTCGGCGGTATTCAGCGACGGTTCATTTTGCTTCATACCGAAAGGGGTAAAGTGCCCTATGGAGCTGTCAACCTATTTCAGGATCAATGCTGCCAATACCGGCCAGTTTGAGCGCACCCTGATAGTTGCCGAAGAGAGCAGCTATGTTAGTTACCTTGAAGGTTGCACTGCGCCCATGCGTGATGAGAACCAGCTTCATGCCGCAATAGTTGAAATAGTTGCCATGGAGAATGCCGAGGTTAAGTATGCCACTGTTCAGAACTGGTATCCGGGCAACAAAGAAGGGAAGGGCGGTATATACAACTTTGTTACCAAGAGGGGTATCTGCAAGGGAGATAATTCAAAGATTTCATGGACCCAGGTTGAAACAGGATCGGCTATTACCTGGAAATATCCAAGCTGTATTCTGAAGGGAGACAACACCACTGGCGAGTTTTATTCGGTGGCTGTTACCAATAATCATCAGCAGGCCGATACCGGCACAAAGATGATCCATATAGGAAAAAACAGCAGGAGCATTATTGTTTCCAAGGGTATCAGTGCAGGTGTCAGCAACAACAGTTACAGGGGACTGGTAAAGGTGTTGAAGGGGGCCGGGAATGCAAGGAATTTCAGTCAGTGTGATTCTCTGCTTCTTGGCGACAAATGCGGTGCCCATACATTTCCGTATATTGAATCCGCTAATCAGAGCGCTATTATCGAACATGAGGCTACCACATCGAAAATCGGGGAGGATCAGATCTTTTACTGTAATCAGCGTGGTATATCAACAGAAGATGCAATCGGGCTTATTGTTAACGGCTATGCAAAGGAGGTGCTCAACAAACTTCCCATGGAGTTTGCAGTGGAAGCCCAGAAATTATTACAGATAAGCCTGGAAGGAAGTGTCGGTTAGGGGGCCTGAGGAATTGAAAAAATGAATTTTTTTAAAAAATAAATAACATGTTAAGTATAAAAAACCTGAAAGCATCCATTGAAGGAGAAGAGATTCTGAAAGGTGTAAACCTGGAGGTAAAGGCGGGAGAGGTGCATGCAATAATGGGCCCTAACGGGTCTGGGAAAAGCACACTTGCATCAGTGCTGGCCGGGAGAGACTTTTACCAGGTTAATGCAGGAGAGGTATTATACCAGGGCGAGGATCTTCTCGATAAATCGCCCGAGGCGAGAGCCAAGGAGGGGCTGTTTCTCGGATTTCAGTACCCGATAGAGATACCGGGAGTGAGCATGGTGAACTTCATGAAAACCGCAATTAACGAAATGCGCAGGCACAGGGGTGAGGAGCCTCTTTCTGCCTCGGAGTTCCTCAAAAAGATGAGAGAGAAAAAGGAGCTGATTGAAATAGATTCATCGCTTACGAACAGGTCTGTTAATGAGGGGTTTTCGGGCGGGGAGAAGAAAAAGAATGAAATATTTCAGATGGCAATGCTTGAACCCAGGCTTGCCATTCTTGATGAAACGGATTCGGGACTTGACATTGATGCCCTGAGGGTTGTGGCAAAGGGGGTAAACAACCTTAAATCACCCGAAAATGCAATCATCGTGATAACCCATTACCAGAGGTTGCTTGAATATATTGTACCTGATTTCGTTCATATACTTTACAAGGGTCGAATTGTTCGTTCGGGAGGAAAAGAGCTTGCCATGCTGCTCGAGGAAAAGGGTTACGACTGGGTAAGAAATGAAGAGCTGGCAGGTAAACAGTAAGCGTGGGCAACAGATTCAAATCCTTTTGCTGGCCCTTTTGGTGAGCAGTATAATAAAAATGATGCACAACCGATTATGAGCACGGTAACCAGAAACATAGCACTGAAGGATCAGTATATCAGCCTGTACAGGGAGAAATCGGGCGAGATATCTGCTAATTCCGCACCTCTGATGAACACTTTCAGAAAGGAAGCGATTACCCGTTTCGCCTCTCTTGGGCTTCCCCGAAAGGGAAGCGAGAATTATCTCTATGCCGATATTGAGAGGGTGTTTAGTAATAATCTTGAGAAAAATTTCAGCGACAGGAAGATATCTTTCAATATAAAGGAGATATTTCATTGTGACGTGCCTGATCTGGAAACAAACCTGCTTTTGCTTGTAAACGGCAGGTTTTACGGAAACGGAAAGATGCTGAAGAAACTTCCCGGAGGAATAATCGCAGGCAGCCTTGCCCGGGCCGCAATTGAATACCCGGAGCTGGTGGAGAAGCATTACGGGAAATATGCAGGCAGATCGGATGACGGACTGGTGGCGCTTAATACTGCTTTTGCCCAGGATGGAATATTTATATATGTTCCACGGGGAGTAAAGGTTGAGAAGCCGGTGCAGGTGGTCAATATTATGATATCAGAAAATGACCTGATGGCTCAGCACCGCAATCTTATAATCGCAGATGAAGATTCGGAAGCAAGGATTGTTGTATGTGACCATACGCTGTCAGCACACAGGTTCCTTACAAATTCAGTAAATGAAATATTTACGGCCCGGGGTGCAAAAGTCAACCTTACCCGGGTGCAGAATGAACACAACGGTTCTTCGCAGGTTACCCACTCCCACTGTCTTCAGGAGGGCGGATCAGACCTTTCGACCATTACCGTTTCCCTGCATGGGGGTTTCATAAGGAATAATGTTTATGTAAGGCTGACTGGCGAACATGCCGAAAACCACACCATGGGCCTCTACCTTACTGACAAGGGTCAGTTCATCGATAATTTCGTTTACATCGACCATGCGGCACCCAATTGTTTCAGTAACCAGCTATATAAGGGGGTTCTTGATGATTTTGCCTCGGGTTCCTTCAACGGACGTATTCTTGTAAGGCGGGATGCTCAGAAAACCAACGCCTACCAGTCCAATAACAACATTCTGCTAACCGATGATACCAGGATGTATTCGCGTCCGCAACTGGAAATATATGCCGACGACGTGAAATGCAGCCACGGCTCAACCATGGGGCAACTGGACGAAAATGCTTTGTTCTATTTGCGTTCACGCGGAATTGACTACCGTGAGGCAAGACTGCTCCTTATGTTTGCATTTGCTCATGACGTGATACAGAATATTAAGGTCGACGCACTGAGGGAAAGGATAGATGACCTGGTGGATAAGCGCCTGAGGGGAGAACTCAGCCGTTGTAACAATTGCGCCATGCAGTGCGGTTAATTTAATACCTTGTTATGCTAAAAACAGACAAATTGGAATACAATATTGAAAAGATAAGAGGTGATTTTCCAATTCTGCACAGGCAGGTTCACAATAAACCCTTCGTATATTTTGACAATGCTGCGACTACACACAAGCCGCTGGAGGTAATCGAGCGGATGGACAGGGTTTATCGCGAAACCAACAGCAATATACACCGGGGGGTGCATTACCTCAGTGATGTAACTACAAGAGAGTTTGAGAGTGCCCGTGAAACAGTGCGCGGCTTTATAAATGCCCGGAATGACCATGAGATCATATTTACTTCGGGCACCACTGCAGGCATCAACCTTGCCGCTTTCAGCTTTGGTGAAAGATATGTAGGAGAAAATGATGAAATAGTTGTCTCGGCCCTTGAACATCATGCCAATATTGTTCCCTGGCAGATGTTGTGCGAAAGGAAGAGGGCAAAGCTCAGGGTTATCCCCATGGACGACCATGGAGAACTTGATATTGAAGAGTATAAGGAGATGCTGAATGACAGGACGCGCCTGGTGGCCGTAACCCATGTTGCCAACTCTATTGGCACCGTGAACCCGGTTAAAAAGATCACAGGTATTGCCCATGAACATGGAATTCCGGTTCTGATAGACGGAGCACAGGCAGTTCAGCACGGCAGTGTCGACGTGCAGGATCTTGACGCCGATATGTACGTTTTTTCCGGACATAAGATGTACGGCCCGACCGGGATTGGAGTGTTTTACGGCAAGGAGAACATACTGGAGGAGATCCCGCCGTACCAGACCGGCGGCGAAATGGTTGACCAGGTAACCTTTGAAAAGACCACTTTTAACCAACTGCCTTTAAAATTCGAGGCCGGTACCCCGAACTACACAGGTGCGATCGGACTGGCTGCCGCTATTGATTACCTTGTTGAAACAGGTCTTGATAAAATTGCAGCCCATGAAAAAGATCTTCTTGATTATGCAGCCGGACGTTTTGCGCAAATAGACGGGCTAAAAGTATTTGGCGCTGCCCGAGAAAAGATAAGCGTCATCTCATTTGTGCTGGAGGATATACATCCATACGATGCGGGCATGGTAATCGACAAGTTTGGCATTGCAGTTCGAACCGGCACCCATTGTGCACAGCCGGTAATGGACCGCTTTGGCATAAGGGGCACAATAAGAGCCTCGATGGCCATGTACAACACACGCGAAGAGGTTGACAGGCTTTGTGAAGCCATTGGGAAGGTAAAAGAGATGTTTGGGTAATTATTTTCAAAATGGATATGGAAAAAGTTCAGGAAGAGATAGTTGAGGAGTTCGGACTGTTCGACGACTGGATGGACAAGTACAACCACCTGATTGAGCTCAGCAGATCACTTCCGGTTATCGATGAGAAATATAAAAAGCCTGAGTTTCTTATTGAAGGATGCCAGTCGCGCGTCTGGCTTAATGCAGCAATGGAGGACGGCAGGGTTGTATATACTGCCGACAGCGATGCTGTTATTACCAAGGGGATCATTGCGCTGCTGATACGTGTTCTGTCAGGCAGAACACCTGATGAGATATTAGAGAATGATCTCTGGTTTATCGACAGAATAGGGTTGAAAGAGAATCTTTCTCCCACAAGGTCTAACGGACTGATATCAATGATAAAACAAATGAAGCTGTATGCCCTGGCTTACAAGGCAAAAAACCAAAAAACAGGTCGAAATGGAGAATCAGGATAATTATCTTGAACTTGAAGCGGAAGTCGGCCGGGTACTTAAGAACATCTATGATCCTGAGATACCTGTCAATATTTATGATCTCGGACTGATCTACGAAATAATTGTAAATGACGAAAAAGAGGTGGAGATTGTAATGACCCTTACCGCCCCCAACTGCCCCATGGTTGACGAACTGATGGCCGAGATAAATGAAAAGGTGCGTGCAATTGAGGGGGTGAAAGATCTGGTAATCAACCTCACATTTGACCCGCCATGGGACAAGAGCATGATGAGCGAGGAGGCGATGCTCGAACTGGGGCTGCTCTGATGATTACAGCAGTATTGCCTTGTTTTGCGTTTTGACATTGTTAATTATGATACAGGGTATGCTGTTATGAAAAAACAATATATCCCTGCCCTGATCAGTGCCATCCTCCTGGCCGGGGGTATTGGAATGGGGTATTTTGAGGTTCAGTTCTTTACCGGGTACACCATGATCTCATGGTACGCCGTGGCTTATGTCATATCGGGCGGACCGGTGGTTTACCGGGCCATTAAGGAGCTGCTCAGGCTCGATTTTGCAAACGAGTTTTTCCTGATGTCGGTTGCCACCATCGGGGCATTTGCCATCGGCGAGTATGCCGAGGCGGTTGCAGTGATGGTGTTTTACGAGGTTGGCGAGCTCCTCCAGAAGGATGCCGTGGGCCGCGCCAGGGGCAATATCAAGGCCCTGCTCGATCTCAGGCCGGATCAGGCAACGGTATGGCGGGAAGGAGAATGGGTTGCCGTAAAACCCGGTGAGACTTCGGTTGGTGATATTATTATGGTAAAGCATGGAGAAAAGGTGCCCCTTGACGGCGAGCTGTTGTCTGAAAGCTGCACTGTAAACACTTCAGCCATTACGGGAGAAAGCAGGCCTGACAGGATATACCGCGGCGGCAGGGTCCTTGCAGGTTCGATCAACACAGGCGGTGTAATGGAGGCCAGGGTCACCCGTGAATTTGCCGACAGCTCGCTCTCCCGCATACTCAGCCTTGTTGAGGATGCCTCGCAGAGGAAGGCGCCAACCGAGAGGTTCATGCGAAGGTTTGCAAGGTGGTACACCCCTCTGGTAATGTCAATGGCCCTGCTGATAACATTTCTTCCTTTACTTATCGTGGAAGGGTACGTTTTTGCCAACTGGGTTTACCGGGCGTTTGTCTTCCTTGTCATTGCCTGTCCATGTGCCCTTTATGTTTCAATTCCGCTCGGGTATTTCGGGGGAATAGGCGCAGCCTCGAAGAATGGTATCCTCTTCAAGGGCGCCGATTACCTTGACCGGATGAAGGACCTCCATACCCTTATTATCGATAAGACCGGCACGCTTACGAAGGGGAACTTTAAGGTAACGCAGGTAAAAGCTTATGGAATTGACAGCGATGAGCTTGTAAGGCTCACGGCTGCTCTTGAAAGCCGGTCAAACCATCCCGTTGCAAGTGCCGTTGTTGAGTTCTCAGGTAACAGTCATTCAGGCTTGAAGGTTGAAGATGTAAAAGAGATCCCGGCAAATGGCATGAAAGGGAGGATCGGGGGGAAGGAGGTAATTGCCGGCAACTCCAGGCTGATGGCTATGCATGCCATTGAGATCCCGGCTGAAGCTGCATCAATCCCCTATACCTGTGTGCATGTTGCAATTGAAGGAAAATACAGCGGTTACCTGGTAATTGCAGATGAGGTACGTAAAGACAGCATCGCGGCCGTTAGCAGACTCAGGAAGATGGGCGTCAGGGAGATCGTTGTGCTTTCGGGCGACCGTGATGGCATAACAAGGGAGGTGGCAGGCTCGCTCGGCATTGATCATGCCCACGGTGATCTCCTGCCTGAAGAAAAAACAGCAATCGTGCAGGAGTACCTCGACCGGAAGGCTGGTTTTGTTGCATTTGCAGGCGACGGGATAAATGACGCCCCTTCAATAGCGCTCGCCGATGTTGGTATTGCCATGGGCGCCGGGGGAAGCGACCTTGCAGTAGAAACTGCCGATGTGGTCATTCAGACTGACCAGCCTTCCAGGATTGCCGGGGCTGTAAGCATATCGCGCACCACCAGCCGGATAGTATGGCAGAACATCTGGATGGTGTTTATTGTAAAGGCGATGTTCCTTTTGCTTGGCGCCGTTGGCGTTGCCGGGATGTGGGAAGCGGTGTTTGCCGATATGGGAGTTGCACTTGCCGCCATCTTCAATGCCATCAGGGTACTGCACAAAAAGGCCTGAGACATCAGTACCGGACTGCTTAAGCAGTTTACCGGTCACCGGAATACCCGCGCCAAAGTAATGATTTGATTTCTCGAATTAATTGACTAAATTTGTCAAAACTAATTGTGTCAACAAAATGAGTTCTCTTGGAAGATTGCTCAGGAAATACAGGGAGGAAAAAGGTGACAGGCTCAGGGGGGTTGCCGGCTACCTGGATATAGATCCAGCCATACTCAGCAAGATCGAAAGGGGGCATCGAAAAGCCACCCGGTTGCAGGTTGAAAAGCTGGCTGACTATTATGGAGCCAGTCTAAAGGAACTGCTGGTGGCATGGCTGAGCGACAAAATAGTTAATGAACTCAGGGGAGAGGCCTATTCCGAAGATGCTATGAAGCTGGCTGAAGAGCAGGTAAAATATTTACAGGCTTCTGAGGTTGATATTGCTGATATAAGTAAGGCTGTTTCCAGAGAAATGAAAAAGTACCCTTCAATAGCAAAGGCATGGTTG
>SLMM01000146.1 GCA_007133565.1 Bacteroidales bacterium | reverse complement strand
GGCATCACTTATCGTTAAGGATAATATGGCAAAAGGCAGCATATACCTGCCCGACACCCTCAGTACCTCATATTACCAGCTTGTAGCATTCACCAATCTGATGAGGAACTTCCCGGAAGATTATTATGCTTTCAAGCAGATAGTTGCAATAAACCGCTTTGACGACACTCTCTTTGAAAACCTCCTGACCGGAAATAATGACCCTGCCGGTTACCTGGCTGCCCCCGGTGAACGGTCTTCTGGCCATGAGTCAACAGGAAATCCCCGCGACGAGCCTTTAAGAATATCAATGCCCCGTACGACAGCAGGAACACGCGAGTTGTTCGAGCTGGAAATAGAGTCCCTTCTGCCTGAAGCTACACCGGCCATCCTCACCATTTCTGTGGCACAGAGCAGCTCTTTTGCAGACAGTCTGATTAATAAGGATGTTGGCGTTATTGACACATGGAAGCCGGACAAAAACCCCGGTATTAATGAGGTTGGAACCGCTGCAAGCGCAACTGCTGCAGGCACAGGAAGAATTACCGGCACCACCATGGCCGGCAACAGATTAGCAGTTTCAACCTGGTTTTTCAAGGAAACCAACGGACCTGTTTTAACGGGAAGGGTGCAAAACCCAGCCAATGGAGAAGGGATCCCCGGAGCTACAGTGATATTGTCGGTAACCGATACGGCTCTCAACCTGCTATATGCCATAACAGACAATGATGGAATATTCCACTTCAGGCTCAACGATTACCATGACGGCAGGCAGCTTTGGGTTTCCCTTTATAACGGGGGCGATGATCAGGAAAATGCCGGGATCGTGATTGACGACCGCTACAGTCTCCGTACCCCATTTATTCCTGATACCTCCCGGCATATGATACCAGGCCTGGAGCATATCATCGCCAGCAGGGATATAGTCAGGGTGAACAAAACCCTGAATATTGATCACAACCTGCACGAAGAGAGGGCAGGCCACGGTTACCGGCCGGTTATATATTCCAGCCCTGCATACACCCTCGAAACATTGCGCGAATACGAGTACCTTGAGAACCTCCAGGAGATCGCACGCGAGCTCCTCCCTTTTTTAAGGATCAGGAGGCAGGGCGACCAGTACACATCAACCATGATGCTGCGGTACGAGGACACATACCTGCAGGATACTCCTGCATACTTTATTGACGGCATATACGCCGGTGACCTTAACAGCCTTGCTCATCTGGATTCCGATGCCCTTGAGCGGCTGGAGCTTCATAATTACTACTGGCGCCACGGAGACATCCTCTTCCCGGGCATAGTAGCGCTTTTCAGTACCGGTAACCAATACAGGGAGATTGAGCCAGCAGGCCCCACCGCTACTGCCTTTAAGCATCCGGCAGCAGGCTACTCAACCTATGACCCGCCAAACCACGACAAAGATGATATACGCAGGTCAAGGCCGGATTTCAGGCAGCTTCTTTTCTGGGATCCTGCTTTTAATATCGGCCCTCAACAGCAAAAGAGAACCACCAGGTTCTTTACCAGCGACCTGAAAGGAGAATTCACCATTAAAGTCCGCGGTTTTGCAGGTAACGGCAAGATAATCTCACAAGAGGCCCGTTTTGTTGTAACAGATGAGGAGGCTCCAGGCACAGCCGGCTCCCTGAAACCAATGAACCATAACCCGGGTAATGCCATGCCCCCTGCTCTTAATACCCCAGGCTACTCGCGCTACCCGGAAAAGCCTGATAGCCTGCCACACGTTAACCCGGCAAAAGAGATCCATTCAGACGACACCGAACAATTCTTTGAACAGGGGCTTTCGGGCCGGGTAACCCCCCCACCCCGCCGCCTGATAGGCGATCAGCATTACCCTGACGAGGAGTGGCACAGGGGAGATATAGCCCTCAACCATGGCCAGGTAGTCTACAATAAGTTGCTGAGATATAACGGTTATCTCGATGAGTTGTTCTGGTTATACGAAGGTGACTATCAACAGGTCCGGGTTGACAGGGGTATGGTTAAAGAGTTCAGGCTCCGGCCGGCTTTTACGGGAAAGCCGGCCCTGTTCAGAAAACTGGAGATAGATTCCCCTCTGTTTATCGGCAAAAACGATATATTCGCCGAAATTCTTTACGATGGAGATATCTCTGTATACGCCTACAGGAGGTTGATTGAAACAACCAGGGGCGATTTTGTCCTTGGAAATATCATTTATGGAGGAATGCGCATTAAGCAGTCAACCATATACATTATCAGACTGGCTGACGGCACCCTGCATACCACAAGGCGCATAAACCGCAGAAGCATACTTGGGATGTTTCCCGACAACAGAAGGGAAATCCGGCGGCAGCTTCGTGAGCACGGCATAATGCCCAGGACAGAGCAGGATCTCGTGGAGACTGCCATTATCCTCGAGAGTTTTTTTAAATAACAGGATTACAAAATAGCTGCAAGCAGGTGAATCAGGCTGCGATTTTTTTTTCTGTCAGAAAAAAGCCATAAATTTATCAAGGATTACATAGCTTGTAAAAAGGCGACTGTCTGGTCCTTTACCCCATCTACTCACCCTAACCGTCAATATTATGGCACGGTCAGCAAACGAGATAAAAGAGCTTCTCAGCACTGTCAGCAAAAGGCTTTTCACAAAGCCCAACATAACGGCCACCGGCATAGGATACAAAAGGACTGCCGGAAAAATAACCGGCGAACTATGCATTGTCTGCTCCGTAGAGACCAAGGTTGCACTGACATCTCTCAGGGAAAGAGACATAATACCACGCTCCATAGACGGCATAGCCACCGACGTGCATCCCACAGGGGCAATACACGCTCTTTCTTTGCCAACAGGCAGGTTCCGGCCTGCACCCGGAGGGGTGAGTACCGGACATATTCATATTACTGCAGGTACGCTCGGCTGCCTGGTAAAAAGAAACGACAAAACCTTTATCCTTTCCAACAACCATGTGCTCGCAAACTCAAATATTGCCTCTCCGGGAGATATGATTCTTCAGCCGGGGCCGTTTGATGGAGGTACGGTTGAAAAAGACCAGATAGCCAGGCTGACAGAGTATGTTCCCATAATATTCGAGAACGAAACAGGCCGTTGTATCTTTGCCAGGGCCATAACAGGCGCCTTCAATTTTTTCGCCCGTATCACCGGAAGCAGTACGCGCCTTGAGTCAATAAACATAAGTAGCACCTCCAACCTGGTTGATTGCGCCATTGCTGAACCATTCAGTGAGGGGGATGTTGTGAACGAAATACTGAAGATAGGCACTATAACAGGAACGGCGGAGGGTATCCTGGATATGCAGGTAAAAAAGAGCGGGCGCACCACAGGGCTTACTACCGGGATTATTGAACAGACTGATGCCACAGTAAGGGTGAACTTCGGTTCAGGTAAAACAGCCCTGTTTGCCGACCAGCTGATCGCGGGGCCTATGAGCCGGGGTGGTGACAGCGGCTCAGTGGTACTCAACAGCCTCGACGAAGTTGTGGGGCTGCTGTTTGCAGGCAGTACAAACACGACCATAATAAACCGCATACAGAACGTGTTCAGTTCACTTAACGTAACCCTGGTCTGAGTTGGATTATCAGGGCAAATACCTGTAATCATGGACAGTTCACATAACAAGGCAAAAAAGATAATAGAGCGCTACGGTGAGATATGGATGGGGATGGAATATATTACCTCCGTAGGTATCGGCAAAACAGATGAAGGAGACACGGCAATCGTGATCTCCCTGGAAAAGGACAACCCTTCAACACGGGATATCTTCCCTGCTGAAATAGAAGACATCCCGGTCCGGTTCAAAATAAGCGGAACGATCACGCCAGATTAGAATTGATCTGTTTAAGTCAACACACTTCAAGCAGACGGCTAAATTCTTCCACTGCATGCCTAAGCCAGCAAAGGATTTTAAACCT
>SLMM01000188.1 GCA_007133565.1 Bacteroidales bacterium | reverse complement strand
TAATATCATCCTTACCGATTCGCCCTGATAAACTTCATCGTAATGGAATGTAACATGCTCCACGTAGCGGTTACCATTCAGCTCATAGGTTCCCCATCCATACCTGTCTTCAATGTCAGATCCGGATTTCAGCTGGCCGATGAAGGAGAAATGCCCGCCTGTCCAGAATTTACTAATATCAGCATCCTCCTGAACCGGAGCTTCTACATTATCCAGCCTGTATTCGGCATAAACCCATTTCCATGCTCCTTCAATGGGGGATTTTTTTTCCTGCGCGCAACCGCACACAATAAGTAACATTATCATTGCCAGATAAGAAATAAATCTGTTCATGGTTGCCAGTTAAGATTTAAAAATAGTGAATGATTTGCCCGTGAAAATTACAAATAAAAAAATCAATTATAAATGTCCATAAAAATTTGCAATTTCAAAATATGTGTTCTATATTTGTAGAAGCAAATAACGACATGTAGAATTATGAAACTTTCAAAAGCAGAGGAAAAGTTGATGGAGCTTATCTGGAACAAAGAAAAAGCTTTCCTTAAGGATCTGGTGGACAGCTATCCTGAACCGAAACCGGCATCAACCACAGTTGCAACCATGCTGAAAAGAATGCAGGATAAAGGATTTGTCGGGTACAAACTTTTCGGCAACTCGAGACAGTATTTACCACTTGTTTCAAAAGCCGATTATTTTTCGGGGCATGTAAGGGGTATGATCAAGAACTTTTTCAGTGATTCGGCTCTTCAGTTTGCGACATTTTTTACCGAGACCAGTAACCTGAGCGAAAAAGAACTCGAAGAGCTGAAAAAGGTTATTGACCAGGAAATCAAAAAGAAGAAAGAACCATAGAACAAGCCGTGAGCCAGCCTCCGCGAGCAGGGAGAATTGTGTCACGGACTGTTGAACAACGAATAAAGCAAAACAGACAGCAAAACTTATGAAAAAACCCTGAGCCATGGTCACCTATATCATCAAAGCAATCCTGTTTTCTGCACTGCTGCTTGTTATCTACCGCCTCTTCCTCGAAAAGGAAAAAATACACAGGTTCAAAAGGTTCTACCTGCTTCTGAGCATCGTACTCCCTATTGCCGTACCGCTGGTGCCCATCCAGACAGGTTCTCCGTTATTGTCAGCTTTTGAGCCGGTTATCACGGCAGGGGATAAACTGGCCAGGTCAGACCGGACCAGCGCAGTAGCTGAAAGAAGCAAAGACGCGGCCCTTACAGATAACCCCGTCCCGGCAACTGATGGCTCCGAAAACCGCTACCTGACCCCGTTGCCCCCTGGGGAGGGCTACACGCCCGTAGATGACGACAAAAGCCAGAACCTGACCCCGGTGGACTCCGGGGAGGTCTACATGCCATTAGACGGCGACGAAAACCACGCTATTAATGATGACCTCCAAAACCATGGCACTGTTATCGACATAGCAGGAGAATCCATTTCGGGGAAAAACAACAGGCGGTCAGGCAACCTGCTGCTTTTTGTTTACCTGGCGGTCTCAACAGGCTTTCTTTTAAGGTTTTCAAGGAATATTCATGCTTTCAGCAAGAAGGTAAGAAATAACAGGTCGGTTCCCTATTTCGAGGCAAAACTTGTCCTGACCCGCGAGGAGATTATTCCCTACAGTTTCCTTAAATACATTTTCGTTAACGAGGATGATTACAAAAACGGTACCATAGAGAGAGCGGTGCTGGAGCATGAACTTACCCACATAAGGCAGAAGCACACCCTGGATATATTGTTTTTTGAGCTGGTCAGGATATTTGGATGGATAAACCCCTTCCTGCCATTTTACCGGGATGCCCTGCGCCTCAATCACGAATTCCTGGCAGATGAGTCTGCTGTAAGTGAATGCTGTGAACCAGTCACATACCAGAACCTTCTTATTCAAAAGACCAGCAATAACCCAGGCATGGCATTGTCAAGCCCTTTGAATTACCTCTTCATTAAAAAAAGACTGGTCATGCTGAACAAAGAGGGGGACTCCAAGAGAGCCGTATTAAAGCAGGTTGCCCTGATACCATTAACAGGGCTGGTTTCAATGCTTTTCCTCAACATTACTGTAGCCTCTGGTTACGGCGGGGGTGCCGGACCGGAGGGCGGGATCTATGATAACACCTTTTCTGAATCATCATCGCCTCAGCAGCAAAACCCCGCGGATACCACACAGACGGAGGTTCAGCCACCGCCGTTGCCGGAGGACTTTATCCCGGTTCCGCCTACCAGTGCAGACATTAAAGCATCCCAGCAGCCGGGTTTCCTGGTATTCATAGACGGCTATTTGCAAAACAGCAGTATACTTGACTTCTACGAAGAATCCGATTTTGCCCATTATTACGTAAGGTTCAACAACATTAAGGATCAAGCTACATTCGTATATTTCCTGACACACGAGTACTATCAGCGCCAGCAGGGTTCACAGCCTGAAACGCTTCTGCCACCCGGAAATGGAGTTTCAGAACAACTGCTGGATGAATATGATCAGATCGTAAGCAGATACACCACGGTAAATATGTCCGGTGGAGAACAGTTCCGCAGCCTCAGGGAGAATATTTCCCGCAGCGACAGGTCCCGGCTCGAAGAGATATACCTGCAAATGTCGGTGGAACAAAGAAGAGATCAGAGGTTTTTTTTCAGGCCATACCCGGTTTTTTCAAGAAGCATCCCATCTGTCATCCAGTTCGATTCCTTTAAAGACCCGAAGATTTACGGGGTCTGGATAGACGGCAACCGGGTTGACAACAGCGTGCTTGATAATTACACCAATACAGATTTTGCCAGGTTCAGTATCAGCACCCTGATGAAGAATGCTGTCAACTACGGCAAGCATGTATACCAGCTCGACCTGATGACAAGCAGATATTTCGAAGAGATAAGGGAAAAATATTCCAGCCTGGAGGGATTCATGCTGATGCACAGGATCAGTTCTGGTGAGGAAAGAGCATCCGGCCTGCAGCCCGTCGGCACAGTGCAGCCCGGTAACATTTCATGGGAGGTGTCGGCAAGAACCGACGCATCAGGCAATAAATTTAATGAGATAACTGGAGCGTTTAAGGGTACAATGAAAAGTAAAGAGGTTGCTGAGGCCCCTCTGAAAGTTAAGATTTTTGTGACTAACCGCAAGGGCGGAGAGATGTATACAGAGTTCTATGAAGCCGGGAGTGAAACACCTGCAAATTTATACCCTCAATATCCCAACTATACCAAAATAATTGTTTATAGCAGACTTCCTTCAGGTGAGATCATTGAATATGAACAAACCTCAGGAGGATCTCACATGTGGGATTTCTATATCAAGGATGTTACTCCTGCCGGCAGCTCTTTCAGATATGGTGAACCAAGGGAGGGCGACTTTCTGAATTTTATTCTGGAACAGGATGAAATTTTAAAAATAACGGTCCAACTTCATCC
The DNA here is from genome assembly GCA_007133565.1 of Bacteroidales bacterium. GTDB lineage: Bacteria > Bacteroidota > Bacteroidia > Bacteroidales > PUMT01 > PXAP01. The sequence goes on along the minus strand of SLMM01000188.1, from coordinate 491 downwards.
TGCTTCACACAAAACCTATCATTTTGAAATAGACCCAACCGGGTTAAAAGAGCTGTTCGTCAGCTTGTAACTTATAAGAAAACAGAAAATTCAAAAGCTATCAAGACAAACGTTTATTTCATTTGTTGAGATCTTATTGATTATCGCCGGTATTCAACTTTACAGCCAGCAATCACAATCATTTCTTAGTGAAAAGAACCACCCTATAGTATTCCATCAATAAAGAGTAGCTTTTTTTTAACGGCTGGTCAATAAATTGTAATTTTATTGAATAATTTATTTGACCTGGATGAACCACTATTATGTCTTTGCTGTTCTGGGGCTTGTGCTGGTACTGTTCGCATGAGGAAGGGTAAGGCACGATCTGGCAGCCCTGCTTGCATTGTTTGCACTTGTCGTACCGGGAATAGTCCCTGCTGAAAAAGCCTTCTCAGGCTTCGGGCACCCTGCAGTTATAACAGTAGCAGCAGTACTTATAATAGGTAAGGGAT
>SLMM01000061.1 GCA_007133565.1 Bacteroidales bacterium | reverse complement strand
TCAGGAGATGTCGGTAAGTAAAAGTTTCGGGGCAAAGAAAGTAACTACACACGTACTGCAGGAGATGAAGATCCACGGCAAGAAGATTGCAATGATCACTGCCTATGATTATTCCATGGCAAGAATTATCGATTCTACCGGAATTGATATTGTCCTGGTCGGAGACTCTGCCTCAAATGTAATGGCAGGCAATGAATCTACCCTTCCGATAACTCTCGATCAGATGATATATCATGCCACCTCGGTCGTTAAAGCTATTAACAGGGCCCTGGTGGTTGTTGACATGCCTTTTGGCACTTACCAGGGAAATTCAAGGGAAGCGATGTCATCTGCAATCAGGATAATGAAAGAGACGGGCGGCCATGCACTTAAGCTGGAGGGCGGATCTGAGATCATTGAATCAGTCAGGCGCATACTTTCAGCCGGAATACCTGTAATGGGACACCTGGGATTGATGCCGCAGTCAATCCACAAATTCGGAACATATGTGGTAAGAGCAACTGAAGAAGATGAGGCGGTCAAGCTTGTGGAAGATGCCATGCTCCTTGAGGAAGCTGGTTGTTTTGCAATTGTGCTGGAAAAAATACCTGCAAAGCTGGCGGCAAAAGTATCGGGACAGTTGAGAATACCCGTTATCGGCATCGGGGCTGGTGCTGAAGTTGACGGGCAGGTACTTGTACTTCACGACATGCTGGGAATAATACAGGATTTCTCACCCAGGTTTCTCAGGAGGTATCATAACCTCTATGAGGAGATTAAGGGGGCTGTTCAAAGATATGCTGATGATGTCAAAAACAGGAACTTCCCTAATGAAAATGAACAGTATTAAAGATACATCGCCCAAAATCAGCACACCTCCAATCATATACGAAGACAATCACCTGATCGCTGTCAACAAGTCAGGATCCGACCTTGTGCAGGGAGACAGAACCGGAGACGAAACCCTTCCTGAATTACTGAAGTCATGGTTGAAAATTAAATACAAAAAGACCGGCAATGTTTATCTTGGAGTTATACACAGGCTTGACAGGCCGGTAAGCGGTGTCGTTATATATGCAAAAACAAGCAAGGCGCTAACAAGAATGAACCGTCTTTTCAGGACAGGTTCGGTAAAAAAAACCTACTGGGCCATTGTTGCATCCAAACCCCCGTTCGAGGCCGACACCCTTACCCATTACCTTAAAAAGAACAAAATTAAAAACAAATCGTACGTTACCGGAAAGTTTGAGGAAGGATCAAAAGAAGCTGTATTAAGTTACAAACTCATGTATACCTTCAGAAAATATTACCTGCTTGAAATAGACCTAAAGACAGGGAGGCATCACCAGATACGCTGCCAACTCTCACAGATAGGATGTCCGGTACTGGGAGACCTTAAGTACGGGTATCCAAGATCACTGGAGCAGGGAGGCATAGCCCTGCATGCCCGGGAGATCTCCTTCAGCCATCCGGTAAGTAACGAGTTTATAAGGATAACAGCAGATCCCGGTAAACATAAACTATGGGAGACATATCTTGAAAAAATATCCCATAGAAAATCAGGGACAAACCAATAAATTGCTATTTTTATCTTATTATTCACAATACAGCCTTACGAGCTCTTTTTCCGACAGACGAATAAAATGAGATACAAAGTACTGATTGCAGGTGACAACAACAGATCATTAACCCTCCTTCGAAAATCACTTGAGCCTTTCACTACAGAGTTTTCAGTGCAATGTGTCAAATATGACCTGGGCGTACAAGAATTTGATATTCATGAACTACCCGATATTGTTATCCTTGATTATGAAGATATCAGCGGCAAAGGAATCAGTGCACTGAAAAAAATAAAAGAGAATCCGCTGCTTTTAAATACACCCTCCTTGATGACAACCCGTTTTCTTTCCAGGGAAGTTCAAAGGGCTATAACTGCCGGTGCAGACGACTTCATAAGGAAGCCCGTGCAGCGTGTCGAATTGATTATCAGAGTTAAATACCTGATACAAAAGGGGAGGCTTTACAGAGAAAACATCAGCCAGTCAGCCGAGCTCAAGAAGCTGTCACTTGTAGCAGACAAATCGGAAAACTCTGTCCTTATTACAGATACAGAGGGAAACCTTGAGTGGGCAAACCAGGCATTTGAAAGACTATACGAATATCCACTGGAAAAATTCATAAAAAAGTATGGCAGGGATCTTCGGAAAATATCACCCCAGTTTTCAAAAGCCCTTGAAACATGCAAAAAAGAACGAAAGTGGCAGGTTTATGAAAACAGCCATGCCTCAAACGAAGGTGAAACAAAATGGATACAGACCTCCCTTACCCCCATAATCGATGATAATGATACAATAACAAGTTTTATTGCAGTTGAAACAGATATTACTAAGCTTAAAATTGCACAGGAAAGATTACTGGAGCTGAATCAGGATCTGGTAGATTTAACAGTGAACCTGGAGCAGATTAATAAAAAGCTGGAAGAACAGCAAACTGAAGTCAACAAGCAGAAAAAACTGGCCGAAGAACAAAAAAAGCTGGCTGATAACCTCCTTCTGAACATATTCCCGTATGAGATAGCCGAACAGTTGAAGGTCAAAGGCACTGCAAAACCTAAACAGTACAGGATAGTATCAATAATGTTCACCGATTTTGTCGGTTTTTCGAGGTTGTCAGATATGCTTTCCATCCATGAACTGATTAAAGTTCTGAGCATGTATTTCGAAAAATTTGATACAATCACACAGGAACATTACATTGAGAAGATCAAGACCATTGGTGATTCATACATGTGTGCAGGGGGCTTGCCCATAAGAAACAGGAGTAACCCTATAGACACCGCCCTTGCAGCTCTGGAAATACAGAAATTTGTAATTGACTCAAATGAAAGACAGCTTGCGGAGAATAAGCCCTGCTGGCAAATACGGCTGGGCATACACACAGGAGAAGTAATTGCCGGGGTAATAGGCAAAAGCAAGATGGCCTATGACATCTGGGGTGACGCGGTTAATACGGCCAGCAGAATAGAGAAAAACGGTGAACCTAACAGAATAAATATATCCGGGTCAACTTACAATTACATTAAACAATATTTTGATTGCAGCTACCGGGGTAAAATAGAAGTACATAACAAAGGCGAAGTTGAGATGTACTTCCTGAACCGGCTGAAAAAAGAGTACAGTGAAAATAATGAAGGCACGGTACCTAACAGCAATTTCAGACAAATATTGTCAGAATTCTAGAATGTCAACCTGTACCGCATCTGACGCAAAATTGATAAAAGAGCCGTATCATGACAATAAAAAATGGTCAGGCCCCTCCCCTAAGAAGTGCAGACTGGTCAAAACAGAGAGGAAGAATATCTCTAACGCTGCTGACAGACCTGATTCTGGAACCACCGTCAAAATAAAGCATAATGTTTACTCCGTAGCGGATCTCTGCCTCCAGTATTACCTGACGGCAGGCACCGCATGGGTAAACCGTATTATAATTAATCTTGCCGTCTTTATTTATTCCCGATACCGCCATTGCCGTTACAGCCTCATCAGGGAATTGCGAATTAGCATAAAACAGAGCTATACGTTCGGCACAGTTCCCGGATGGATAAGCGGCATTTTCCTGGTTGTTGCCGGTAATTATTCTGCCGCTCTGAAGCAACAGTGCAGTCCCCACCCTGAACCCGGAATAGGGTGTGTAGGCTGCAACGGCTGCATCCCTGGCCTGGAAGATAAGTTCAGCATATTTTGCAGGAAGCTCTTCAACAAAGTCGAATTCAGAAACCACGGTCTTGATTACAAATTCTCGCATAGGCAATATTATTACCGGTTACGCTGTTTAACAAAACAAATGTTCTTGAATGCTCAATACCGGAAATTTATTAAATATTATTTAACTATAACCATTTTTTCATGAAGAGTCTCCGTATTACCGTTCTTTTACTGCTTATTATCACAGCCTGCAGGACAGCCCGGCACGTACCGCCTGCGATTACAAATACAAGGTCTGAATATATAGCCCAATACAGTGATTTGGCAATAAGGGAGATGCGGAGGACAGGCATTCCCGCAAGCATAAAAATGGCACAGGCAATTCTTGAATCAGGTGACGGAAACAGCACCCTGGCACGAAGGGCAAACAATCATTTCGGGATAAAATGCCATGAATGGACCGGCAGAAGAATATACCATGACGATGACGAACGTAATGAATGCTTCAGAAGATATTCAAGCGTAGAAGATTCTTACCGCGACCATAGCGAATTTCTAACCGGAAGATCGCGATACGCAGGATTGTTTGAACTTGACCCCCATGACTATAGAGCATGGGCAAGGGGACTAAGGGAAACCGGTTATGCAACAAATCCGCAATATGACAGACTACTGATAAGAATTATAGAAGACAATGAGCTTTACCTGCTGGACAGGGGATCAGGATTGCCTTCCGGAGGAAGAGGAGTAACATTAGCCGAAGCGGAAACAACTGTCCCTGCATCTGCCGGTGAAGCCGATATCAGGGTCCATAACAGGATACGGTATATCATTGCAAGCGACGGAGATACCCATGAAAGCTTAACCCGTGAGCTGGGATTAATGCGTTGGGAACTGCCACACTATAATGATTTTCCGGAGGGCCACCGAATACAACCAGGGGATATCATTTACATCCAGCCCAAACGCAGAAGGGCTGAAAGGGGTGCGGACATGCACGTAACCAACGCAGGAGAAACTATGTGGGATATATCGCAACAATATGGTGTAAGACTCAACCGGTTGCTCAGGAGGAATAACATGCAGGAGGGCCAGGAGCCTCCTCCGGGCGATACAATTTATCTCAGGAGAAACAAGCCGGTTCAGGACAGGGACAGGTCACCGGGACTTCTTTTTACCCCCTGACATAAGGTGAAAGATAATCTTCCCCGGTAATCAGACAAATTGTACAGGGCCTTCAGGTCTGAATCCTTTAATAAATTCATCGGCGGCCATCCTTCTCCGCCCCTCTGGCTGAAGGCATTTTACAATTATGATGCCATCACCGGCCGCTACCGCCAGTGTTTGATCTATTTGCAACATCTCCCCGGGTTTATGCGAATGTTCGGCTGATAAGGCTTCTGTGCTGAAAATTTTCAGGTGTGATTTCCTGCCTCGCATATCAACTACTGTCCACGCACCGGGATAAGGACTCAGTCCCCTCACAAAATCATGTATCCTGGCAGCTGACTGGTCCCATGAAATACGGCAATCACTCCTCGTCAACTTCGGTGCAACCGGTAGGTCTGCCCCTGCCCCAAGGGTATGCTGCGGTACCGGATTAATAGTGCCGGCAGTCATCCCATCGACTGTTTCAAGGAGCAACCTGGCACCAATCTTCATCAGCCTGTTATGAAGCTGCCCGGCAGTTTCATCATCGCCTATCGCTGTGCTTTCCTGTAACAGGACATTACCTGTGTCAATATCCTTCTCAATCAGGAATGTGGTGACACCGGTAATTTTCTCACCATTTATTATTGCATGGTTAATTGGTGCAGCGCCCCTGTAAAGGGGCAATAGGGAGGCATGGAGGTTTATGGTGCCCATCGGAGGGATGCTCCATATTTTTTTCGGCAGCATCCTGAAGGCAACAACAACAAAAAGTCCGGCCTGATATGCCCGGAGAGATTCCGCAAAATGATCATCCTTAAGATTTGAAGGTTGCAATACAGGGATATTCCTGGCAAGAGCCGCCTTCTTAACTTCAGAACCAGCAACTTTCAACCCCCTCCCTGAAGGCTTGTCAGGGGTAGTTACCACTGCCAGCAAAGGATACCCTTTCTCGATAAGAATTTCCAGCGAGGGAACTGCAAAAGACGGGGTCCCCATGAATATTATGCCGGGTTTATGACCGATCATAGGGAATATCAATACTATTGGTCAATACTTCCTTCAGATTCTTCCGGCCTGACAAGGTCAAGCAGGTGTCCCATCTTGTCTCTTTTGGTAACAAGATAATCATAATTGTGTTTATTGGCCCTGGTGGTCATTTTTATAGTCTCAACTATCTCCAGTCCGTATCCTTCCAGGCCCTTCCTTTTGAAAGGGTTGTTTGCTATCAGCTTTATCTTGCCGACACCCAGGTCATGAAGAATATTGGCACCGACACCAAAATCCCTCTCATCATCATTGAACCCGAGATTTATATTCGCCTGAATGGTATCCATTCCCTCCTCCTGGAGCTTATAGGCAGCAATCTTATTGAAGAGGCCTATACCCCTGCCTTCCTGGTTCAGATAAACTATAACCCCTCTGCCCTCATCCTGGATCATCTTCATTGCCTCATGCAACTGATCGCCACAGTCGCAACGCCTTGAACCGAAGATATCACCTGTTGCACAGGATGAATGGACCCTTACCAGCACGGGATCAAGCCTGCTCCATTTTCCCTTTATGAGGGCTATATGTTCTGTGTCGTTTGACTTCTGCCTGAACGGCACCAGGTGAAAGTCGCCAAACTTTGTCGGGAGCTTCACTTCCACACCTTTCTCCACAATGCTTTCCCTCTGCAACCTGTATGCTATGAGTTTTTCAATTGATATTATCCTGAGATCGAATTGCTCTGCAATCCTGACCAGCTCGGGAAGGCGGGCCATGGTCCCGTCAGGGTTCATAATCTCAACCAGAACACCTCCCGGTTTGAGTCCTGCAAGCACAGAAAGATCGACTGCAGCTTCAGTGTGGCCTGACCTTCTGAGTACCCCCTTGGTTTTGGCTTTTAGAGGAAAGACATGTCCCGGCCGGGCCAGATCTTCAGGCCTGGTAGTTGGGTCTACAAGAGCATTTATCGTTTTGGCCCTGTCTGATGCAGAAATTCCAGTTGTACATCCCTTTCCGATCAGGTCAACAGAAACTGTAAATGCAGTTTCATGCAGCGATGTGTTCTTGCCAACCATGAGTTCAAGCTCCAGGTCTTCACATCTCTTTTCAGGTATTGCAGCACAGATGAGCCCCTTACCATGCGTTGCCATGAAATTAACTATGTCAGGAGTGGTAAGTTCAGCGGCAGCAACAAAATCGCCTTCATTTTCACGATCCTCATCATCAACTACTATTATAACCCTTCCCATTCTGATCTCTTCGATTGCATCTTCTATCGGGTCAAGCTTTTTACTGATTTCTTCTTGTCGGGTGCCAGACATTTGATTTTACTCCTATCAAAAATTTTACGAACCCAGCCAGAAGGGCCAGGTTCATACTAATAAAATGGGTGACAAAACGTAAAATTACTATATGCATTTTAATTTTCCCCAATACATAGTCAATAATTGGCAATAATAATATAAAAATCTGCAGAGTAAGAATATACCTGTAAAAATCATGCTCCGGCGAAAGCCAGAGGGCTGAAAGAAAAACTGCTGCAAGAAAAAAAGGTCCTAACCAACGCAAGACTTTATGAGATATGAAGCTGAAAGATAACCCCCTTATGCCGGAAAACATAAATGCAGAAAATTGTTTCAGGTTTTGAAAGTTTCCGGCAGCAATCCTGACCTTCCTTCTGAATTCCTCGCCCAGACTGTTGGACACATCTTCATGTACATAAGCCTCAGGATCGAGTATCGCTTTATACCCGCTATCAATGACCTTCATGCAGATGTAAAAATCATCAACAAGAAATGAGCCGGGCACTTCGCTGTATAGCTCTCTCCTGAGGGCATAACATCCGCCAAACGGCCCCATCATGGTACCCCATATTATACCCTCAAAATATTTAATTCTCACCTCCCTTGTTATATAAGCGCTTTCCTGTATGGAAATACCGGATTTTTTCAACCCCCGGTGCATCATATGAGAGTCAACCAGTCCGATTTCCGGGTTTCTGAAATGACGGGCAAGTTTGAAAAGAGTATGCCGATCAAAAATGACATTGGCGTCGGAAATTACAATAACATCTTCACGTGACAATTTTACAAGCTCATTGATAATGGCAGACTTGCCACGCCGGGTTTCAAAAAACACAAAACTCAGAAAATCGTATTCATTAGCCAGTTTTTCCAGTATCTCATTTGTGCTGTCGGTAGAGGCATCAGATCCGACAAATATCTCAACCCTCCCACCGGGCAGTATTGATGTCAATATGCTTTTAATCTTATCCTCAATTACATCCTGCTCATTATGCACGGCCATAAGTACTGATACCGCCGGAGCTTCGCCTGTAATGTGATGGCAGTTTCTGTTGGAAGACTTTCGTGAGGCGAGAATTGCCAGAACAACTGGATAAACAATATATGTGTGCATCAGGGCAGCAAAAGATATCCAGAAGATGGCAATAAAGATCATCCAGTGTGTTTTTTATAAAAATCCGTCAACCTGCCAGAAATTTCACGGTTATTGAAGGTCTTGACTGCAAATTCCCGTGCACTTCTCCCCATTGACGAAGCATCAGCCGGATTGTGAAGCAGTTTTTCAATACAATATATAAATCCGGCCGGGTCGTCGGCTAATAGCAGATGCTTACCCTCTTCACAGGATATCCCTGAAACAGCCTTGCTTGAGGCAATTATGGGTTTTGCCGAATACATCGCCTCAATCACCCTTACCCTGACACCGCTGCCAGATAAAAGCGGAACAACAAGTATCCCAGGAGTGTTAAGAAATTCAGCAGCACTTTCTATCTCTCCGAGAAAATCAGCCTCAGTTTTCCTGAGATACCTTACCAGTCGCCGTCCGGCATTTCGTCCGGCTATATAAAATCTTAAATCAGGATATCTGTTCTTCAAAACCTTCCATACATTCTCAGAAAACCATTGAAGAGCCTCGATATTTGGTAACCAATCAAGTGCCCCGATAAACTGCAGGCACAGTTCATCACTGCCCTGTGTAGCGGCGGTCCTGGAATTTTTATCGTACATACCGAAATGTGCTACAATGCAGGGTTTATTATTACCCATAACATTCAGTGTCTCCATATCGTTTTCGGTAATTGCGGCAATCATATCATACCGGTTGATAACTCCATGTTCAAAGCGCCTGATTCTACCCGACTGGCTCTTAATATACCACTTCTTTAAGAGATTATTATTATTCAGGCCGACCCTCTCCCATATCAGGTGTTCTATGTTATGGGCCCTGTACACAATCCTGGCATCGGAATACTCTCTTATTGTATCAATGTATGCAGCAAGATAGAGACCTTCAAGCTGCACCACATTATATTTCACTGATTTCAGCATTTCGGCAAGTGCCTCCCTGAATTTAACGCTAATATATCTGCCTGCATTATAAGGCAATGATGAAACCAGCAGGTTGGTAACAAGAGAGCTTAATTTTACCCTGTTGTCAACATAAACTGAAACAAATCTTTCCACAATTACGGATTCCGGTTGCCGGAGTGCAAGGGGTGAAAAATGTTTTGCGGTATTCATTGCAAGCAGGTCAACCCGGTTTCCTTCTTCAGCGAGCCCTTTCAGCATGTTATACGTCGCAAGCGAACCACCGTCCCGGGGTGGAAAAGGCATTTTGTTGGACACCAGCAAAATGTTCATCAGCAGAAAATTAATAACCCTGTGGTTGCTCTCTTACAGGATTCAGTGGAATATAACGTCCGGCAATATTTCTGACATAGCCGGTAATTCGTTGATATACTAGATAGTAGGTCTCGATGTTCAATATGACAGAATCGGTTGTCGCCTTGTATGTAAGGAAAATCCCCAACGGCAGAAGTATGAAACTTGATATCCACATACCGGGGAAAGCGGGAATTATAAGTTCTCTAACAAACTTTTGGGCTGAGATATCAACCACATAGTATAGTACGAAGAATAGAACTGAAACCACCACAGGCATGCCCAGGCCGCCTTTCCTGATTATCGCACCCAGCGGTGCACCGATAAAGAAAAATATGAAACATGCAAATGACAGGGTAAACTTTCGGTGCCATTCCATCTCATACCTGCGTATTGTTTTGTTTCGCCAGTCAAAATTGGTTTTTGTCGAAAGTATCTGGTTTCTGGTAAGCTTCGCATCTACCAGCGCCTGATCCCAGGCCCTTCTTTTCTGGTCATTGGTCAGATCCTGTTCCAGATTCGTGATATCCAGCGGTTTCCTTTCATCTATTACTAAAGTATCATGTACTTCACGCCGATATGCTTCCTGTTTGAAAAAATTTGACCTTATCATATTCCCAGTGTGTTCAACGACCTGTCTTGTCAGCTCCTGGTTGAGTGAATCGGTTGTCATAACAAGCTGGTCGAGGTTCATCATCTGTGAGTTGTGCCTGAAGTGTTCCTGATCTGTTCTCTGAAGGTCAAAACCGGACAATTCAATAATCAGTACCTGTTCGTCAAATCTGTCATTACGGTGGGGATAGGATCTTTCACTCCGCTGCCGCCCTCTCTCTTCCATCTCTTCATAATTATAGCCGTTGTACAGGGTTGTTACAAGATGTCCCCTATCTTCGGTAATTCTCATGAAACCGGAGTCAGCAATGGTTACCTTAAGATTGCCCCTTCTGTCAGAGTGATCATATACCTTAACGTCATACATCATGTTGGTGCGATGATTCTTAGAAGCCACCTTAATACTGTAGTTGTCAATGCCGTTATAAAAAATCCCTTCCCTTATCTGCATTTCCGGCCTCTGCTGCTGAACATCATAAAGAAGCGACCTGAACCTGAGATTTGTATATGGCAGAACATTGTTTGAAAAGTAGAATGCACCTATGCTCATGATTATGGTCAGGATAATAAGAGGGCTCATTATCCGCTGAAGCGAGATACCGGATGATTTCAGGGCGGTAAGTTCAAAATTTTCACCCAGGTTTCCGAATGTCATAAGAGAAGAGAGAAGAATTGCAAGAGGAAGGGCAAGGGGCACCAATCCAGCTGAGGTGTAGAATAAAAGCTCGGTTATAACCGCAAATTCGAGGCCCTTGCCAATAAGGTCATCAATATATTTCCACAAAAACTGCATAAGCAGAACAAATACCACCACAAAAAAGGTGGCAATGAGCGGCCCAATGTACATTTTCAAAATGAAAATATGCAGTTTCTTCATAGACAATTTAATGATTTACGAAGTAAAAACATATATCTGGAATATAACGGTCAATCCGTTAATTTATGCTGAATTATGCAAAAATAAGATTTTCTGGTAGTAAAAAGGCCGGACCCTGCTATCAAAGCCCCATGGTATGTTTCAGCCTTGAAATTTGTGTGTCCCAAAGATCACGGGCATCATCGGTATCATCCTCATCAGCAAAGTCGGTTATTTCGAGGGCTACATCACCTGTTAGCTCATGCTGATTTATCTTGAACTCAAAAAATGTATCCTTGTCCTCTGACTCCAACCAGCGAAACCTGATAAATTTGTTCTCCTTCTGGGAAACCATCTCTGCCAGTTCCTCGGCTCCGTCCCATATAAAAGTGAATATGTTGCCCTTAAGGTTTACGTCATCGGCAAACCATTCAGATAATCCAGAAGGTGTGCTAAGTTGCTTATACAACACACTGGGTGATGAATTTATAGTATATTCAAGTTTGAGCTTGTGCTTCATGTTTCAGTATTTTCTTTAAAATCAGCAAAAAATGCTGTTCCCGACATATTGCAATATAGAAAAATTATACAATAAAAAAAATTCAAAAAGTTATTATATTTGCAGCCGCATAAAGGCCGCCAAAGATAATAAAAGGATCTTATTCTGAAAAGAAAAGCCAGGCCCGGCTTCTAAAACGGCGAGGTAGCTCAGGTGGTTAGAGCGCATGATTCATAATCATGAGGTCGGGAGTTCAAGTCTCCCTCTCGCTACTTCAAAATCAAGCACTTACAAAATTATATTTGTGGGTGCTTTTTTTTTGTGGTGAATACACGGTTAACATTACAGGAGTGTCTGATACCCGCAGGCGAAAACCCTTGTGAAGTTTTTCCGGCTCAGTCCTGTAGGCCCTCTCTTAGCTTCTTTATTTCGTTGAAATGCTCCATCGTCATCTTCTCCCTTTTCTCTCTCGAGCTTCTGCGGTAGCTCTCGAATTCCTCCCTCAGCTCTTCAATCTCCCTAAGGGTATTTACCATTACATTCCTGTTGCGCAAAAAAGCAAGCCCCCCGGCAACAAGCAGGAAAGACAGGCCGGCAATTATTGACCAGACCAGCAGATTGTATCCCGTTTTATGCATGGGTATTCCTAAAAAGGCGATGGAATCGCGGTTGCGAACAGCCAGGTCAAGATCTCCCCTCACGTTTTCCAGGAGCAAAGTGAGCGAGTCAATCTCATCGTGCCGGGTTTCAAGGTCTGCATTCAGCACTGCAATCCTGTTTCCGGCTTTATTCATTGAATCGAGTGAGTTTGATCTGAGCTTCTGGAACATATCCTCTCTGATAGCCCTGAAATTGTTGTATATTTGTGTTCTTTCCCTGATAAATCCGAATTGTTCTTCAAGTGTCCCTGTTTCGAGAATTTCGGGCATGGCCGGCTGGCCTGAAATTTGTCCCGGCAGACAAATGAGCGCTGTTATCGCTAACAGGATGATCCTTCTGATTTCCAAATTTAATCTCATTTAGCTAAAGTTTAGATTGACACTTATCGCTGCAAGCTGCGAAAAATATTCAGTTAATTATTCTGATAATTTACATGACAGTATTTTAATAATATGCATCCTGCAGAAAATCCAACTGCAGGATGCAATGGTTATTAAACAGATTTATCCTTAATGATATTATTATCGGCAGCAAAAAATTGATGACTTTTGTTTATTCCCGGACACTTACAATATGGCTGATTATGCAATATAACATTCTGAACTACGGTTATAGCTTTATGAATATCTTCTTTCTGTAAAGGATATACACCGGAATAAAGATTACGAACACGTACATCAGCGCATAGATCAGGCTTGCGATCCTGGGATCAAGTCCCGCAGACCACAGGGCGTCAACAAAATGGTGGTTGAGTGATTCTCCTCCCCAGTATGGAATCCTGTAGAACAATCCCGACAGAACCCCGGCAAGAACATAGGCGGTTATTGCATTGGCGCCGTAAATAACACCAAACTTTGTCCCCCTCCGGTAGCCAAGGATATCGATAAGGAATATTGCTGTTGCCAGGGTCATAGATGCAAGTCCGCTTGTATAAAGAACATAGGAGCTGGTCCATATATTCTTGTTTATCGGGAATACCCAGCCCCATGCCTCACCGAGAATGGCAGAGATGAAGCCCGCAACAAAAAGCCAGATAACTATGCGCTCACGGCTTATTCCACTTACAATAAGTTTTCCTGCAAGCATGCCTGTTATGCCGGTAACGATCGCGGGGAAGGTGCTTAATATGCCTTCCGGGTCCCAGTCACCCTGCCACATCCTTCCCGGCAGCAGCTGCAGGTCAATCCATGCAGCAAGGTTTATTCCGGGCTCAAGCATCGGCTTTCCCATGCCTGGTGTGGGGATCAGGGTCATAGCGAGCCAGTATGCGATCAGGATAACCGCACCTGTCCACGCCTGGGCCTTCCATCCCGTGTTCAGGTAAAGAAATGCACATGCGGCAAATACCAGCGCAATTCTCTGGAGCACTCCCGCAACCCTGAGGCCGGCGAAATCGAACATCGGGAAAAGTGCGAGGAAAATGCCAACAGCAAAGATCTTTATGCTGCGTGACACTATTTTACTGTACATGTCTTTTTTGGGCAACCCTGCCTCCAGCCTTTTGGTGTAGGCCAGCACAACCGACACACCCACAATAAAAATAAAGAACGGGTAAATAAGGTCGGTTGGGGTTATGCCGTGCCAGTCCTCATGCAACAGGGGCGGGAACACATGATCCCAGCTTCCCGGATAGTTGACCATTATCATGGCAGCAATAGTAAATCCGCGGAACGCATCAAGTGAAACAAGCCTGCCAGAGGCGGCCTTATTTGAATCTGCAGTCATATCCTCTGTCAATTTATTGTCATAAAACCGGAAATACATTATATTGCAAAAAACCAACAAAACCCAAAAGTATAAATTATGGCAAGAACAGGATTATTTTTCACAGCAGTTTTTTTTATTATGATGATGACGAACTGTGCACCAGAAATTCCGGAGCCCCAACAGATAGAGATAACCTGGGAGCTCATAAGCAACACTCACAGCGACCAGCCACGCACCAGGGCTGAGTTTACGATACGGAACAATTCCACATATCGCTTAAGGGATTACAATTGGGCACTCTATTACAGTCAGCCCCCGAGAAGGATTATATCAACCAACCCCGAGTCCTTTACCGAAGTTGAATGGATCAACGGCGACTGGTTCAGGATTGTCCCTCAGGAGGGATTCAGCCTGAGGAGGGGGCAGGAAGTTACCATTACCTATGAAGCGAGTTCCTGGTGGATAAAGGAGATCGACGCACCGATGGGGCTCTATTTTGTATTTTATGATGACGAAGGTAATGAGATTGAAATCATTACAGCCGACAACTACACGGTGTTGCCCTTTGTGAGGGAAGAGCAGATATCAAGGCACAGGAACGACCTCACCCCCATTCCCACGCCTGAATGGAGGTACGAAGAGAACCAGAATATGAGTCTCT
>SLMM01000030.1 GCA_007133565.1 Bacteroidales bacterium | reverse complement strand
TGATAAGGGAGCGTGCCGGCAATCATGTTGTCATGGGCAGGGTTACCACCTACGAGCTGCCGAAAGAGGCTTACCCCTGGAATGTTGAGATAGATTGGGACCGGCCTGCCGCCAATTACCGCGTTGAGCCCTATCCGCAGGGCACATTTGCATCAATGGGGAGGGAGTATGCGATGAAGGCTGTGCGGTTCGAGCACCGCATTGAGCTCGCAACCGAAGGGCACAGGTTCTTTGACCTTAGGCGCTGGGGTATAATTGAGAGGACCCTGAATGATTTTGCTGAAAGGGATGCCGAATTCCGTCCCCGGGGATATATGAGTTATGCCCGGTTTACCGAAAGGGACAGGTACATGCCGGTCCCACAATCGCAGATTGACATGCAGCCGGGGGTGCTTGAGCAGAACCCGGGGTATTAGGGTCAGAACCCGAACAACCGCGGCAGCCAGAGGCTGAGCGCGGGTATGTAGGTTATCAGCATCAGCGCCACTATCATCGCGATAAAGAACGGGATCAGGGGCCGTATAACCTTCATGATGCTGAGGTTTGCCACGCTGCAACCGATAAACAGCAGCGAGCCCACCGGGGGCGTGCATAGGCCTACCGTAAGGTTTACCACCATGATTATCCCGAAATGCACCGGGTCGATACCCAGGTCAACCACCACCGGCAGGAAGATCGGGGTGAAGATCAGCACGGCCGGCGTCATGTCCATGAAGACTCCCACGAACAGCAGTATAAGGTTGATGATAAGCAGTATCACTATCTTGTTGGTGCTGATAGACAGCAGCCCCTCGCTTACATTCTGGGGTATGTTGGCAAACGACATCGCCCATGACATGCCAATGGAGGCGGCCACCAGCAGCAGCACTATGGAGGTTACCCTGACACTTTTCAGAAGTATGTCGGGAAGGTCACTGATGCGCACCTCGCCGTAGATGAGTGCAAGTATCAGCGCGTAGAGCACAGCAATGGCCGAGGCCTCGGTGGCGGTAAAAATGCCGGCAAGTATGCCGCCGATCACGATCACCAGGAGCATCAGGCTTGGAATGGCGCTGAGAAACCTGACAATCCCTGTGCGGAAACCGGTCCTTTCGCCTACAGGGTAATTCTTACGGTAGGCATAAGCAGCTGCCACACCCATAAGCAAAAGCCCGGTCAGTATGCCCGGGACATACCCCGCGATAAAGAGGGCCGCGATTGAAACACCGCCGCTGGCAAGGCTGTAGACGATGAGGATGTTGCTTGGCGGAATTACCAGTCCCGTCGTTGCCGAGGTAATATTGACCGCTGCCGAGAAGGGTTTTTCGTATCCCTCCTCTATCATCCTGGGGTTCATCATGCTTCCTATTGCCGATGCCGAAGCTGCTGCCGAGCCAGAAATGGCCCCGAACAGCATGTTGGCCATCACATTCACGAAGGCGAGCCCGCCGGGCAGCCTTCCTACCAGCACCTTGGCAAATTCAATCAGCCGCAGGGCGATGCCTCCCCGGTTCATCAGCTGGCCCGCCAGTATGAAGAATGGGATTGCAAGAAGCGCGAAACTGTCCAGCCCGGTTGCCATCCGCTGGGCAAAAGTGGTGAAGGCCGGCAGCGGCATAATATGTATGAGAAGGGTAAGCGAGCCCGATATCCCGATACTGTAAGCTATCGGCACGCCGAGTACAAGCAGGAAGACAAAGCTGATCACCAGGACGTATATTTCGAGGTATTCCATTTTGGGATTGTGTTTATGGGGTGATGGAAGATTTTTTTAAAGGTTGGGTCTTTCGTGTTGCGGTACCTGATCAGGTTCGGGCACCTGATCGTGATCATCAGTCTGCGGGTAAACTATGTCATATACCGAGTAGTAAATGATGAACAGTCCGCTCAGCGGAAGCACCAGGTAGATATAACCCACCGGTATCTGCAGGGCCGACGATACCTGGCTTAGCCGCAGGGTGATATATACCAGGTTTGTCCCTCCTACAACAAGCACCGACAGCGCAAAGAGGGCAATGAGGACATTGATCAGTATGTTGACCCTTGTTTTCTTTTCCGGCGAAAGCTTATGATGCAGGAGGTCTATCGCAAGGTGCTCCTTTTTCCCGGTTATATATGTCGCCCCGAGCAGCCCCACCCAGATCAGCAGGAAACCTGCCAGTTCGTCTGTAAAAGGGCTGGGATGCCCGACAAGGTAACGGCTTGCCACCTGCCATAGCACGTTTACCACCAGTATCCCCATCAGTATTGTGACAAAGGTTGCCAGAAAGTGGTCGAGTTGTTTTCTGATAGTCATGGTAATATTTTTATGTTTATACGGATATATTTCTGGTATTTAAGGATTTAGTAAGTGCTATTGCGGATGGCTATTCCAAAGCCCTAATCCTTTCTATGAGCCTGCTCATCTGCGGGTCGGCCATAAATTGATCAAACAGGGGCTGCACAGCCTCGATGAACGGCTCCTTGTCGGGGTATAACACCTCCACACCTGCCGCCTTCACCATTTCGAGCGAGTGCCTCTCCGATTCGGCCCAGAGCTCTCTTTGGTAGCCCACAGATTCGGTTGCTGCCTCCTGCACCCATTTTTGTTCCTGTTCGGTCAGCGTGTTCCATATTTTGGTGCTGATGAGCAGCACATCGGGCACTGTCGAATGCTCGTTTATCGTGTAGTAACGGCAAACCTCAAAATGGTTGGAAAGGTAGAAGCTGGGCGGGTTGTTCTCTGCACCGTCAACCACACCGCCCTGGAGGGCGGTATAGAGCTCGCCCCAGGAGATGGGTGTTGGCGACCCGCCCATGGCGCGCACCATATTTACGGCCGATGGGCTCGGCTGAACCCGAATTTTCAGTCCCCGTAAATCATCAGGATGCATCACCGGCCTGTCTTTGGTGTAGAAGCTGCGGCTCCCCGAATCATAAAATGCCAGTCCCCGCAACCAGAACTCCTCGCCATCCATCAGTATCTCACTGCCGATATCGCCATCGAGCACCCTTTCGGTATGTTCGCGGCTGGTAAATATATAGGGAAGGTTAAGCACACGGTAGCTCGGGGCAAAACTCTCCATTACTGCTGCCGACACCTTTGTAATCGCGAGACTGCCTATCTGGAGCATTTCAAGGTTCTCCCTCTCTGTGCCGAGCTGTTCGCTGGGATAGACGTCAATCCTCATCTGGCCGTCTGATTTTTCTGCCACCAGATCGGCCATGTACACCATTCCCTGGTGCACCGAATGGCTGGGAGAGAGTCCGTGTGCAAGCTTCAGCACCGTTACATGGTCTCGTTCGCTGCAGGCTGTGAGCATTGCCAGAAGGAGGGCCGACAGCAATCCTGCCAATAGGAGGCGCGGCAGCAATCCCGTGAGACCCCGGTTAATTCCGTAAAAAAATGTTTTTATGTTTCTTGCCATACTATCTAAATCATTTAAATTTCAACTCATTATCCTTTGTTGCCGGCAGCGCCGCCCCTGATTTTCTGAAGTATGGCGACTGCTTCGCTAACCTTCTTCTCAAGGATCTTGAAGTCGCGGTTCTGCAAAATATCTTTTGTTATCAGCCTGGAGCCGATGCCCACACAGTATACTCCAGCATTAAACCACCCCGTGAGGTTCTCTTCGGTGGGCTCCACGCCCCCTGTAGGCATCAGGCTTGTCCATGGCCTTGGCCCGAGGACCGCCTTGACGAATCCCGGTCCGCCGACCTGTGAGCCGGGGAAGATCTTGACAATACCGGCACCCATGCTTTCAGCCTCCGAGATCCCGGTTACCGAGCCACAGCCGGGTATCCAAAGCACTTTTCTCCTGTTGCACAGGGTGGCAACATCCTCATGAAGAGACGGAGAAACGATGAAGTTTGCCCCGAGCTGCATGTAAAGCACGGCAGTAGGGCCGTCAATCACCGAACCTGCACCCGTTATCATATCCGGGCACTCATCTGCAAGTTTTTTGTTTAGCCACG
>SLMM01000193.1 GCA_007133565.1 Bacteroidales bacterium | reverse complement strand
CCTGAGCATATCGACATCCTTCCGGTGAAGCACAAGGCCCATCCTCTCCTGCGACTCATTGCCGGCAATTTCGCGTGCCGATAACGTGGGGTCGCCTACAGGCAGCTTATCCATGTCAACCGTGCCTCCGGTCTCTTCAACCAGCTCCGACAAGCAGTTAAGGTGCCCGCCCGCTCCATGATCGTGGATCGATATGATGGGATTATCATCACTTTCCATCATGGCGCGGACAGCATTGCTTACCCTTTTCTGCATCTCAGGGTTGGAGCGTTGCACGGCATTCAGCTCAATTGCATTCTCATATTCGCCCGTAGCTACCGACGATACCGCACTCCCCCCCATGCCGATGCGGTAATTGTCGCCTCCCAGCAGGATGATACGGTCACCCTTTACAGGTGTATCCTTCATACTGTCTTTCTTCTTGCCGTAACCAATTCCGCCCGCCAGCATGATCACCTTGTCATAACCGTATGTCCTGCCCCTCTCGGTATGCTCAAATGTAAGCAGGCTGCCGCAAACAAGAGGCTGGCCGAACTTGTTCCCGAAATCGCTTGCTCCGTTCGATGCCTTGATCAGTATATCCTCAGGAGTCTGGTAAAGCCATGGCCGGGGTACAACAGCGCTTTCCCAGGGCCTGCCGGTCTCGCTCCTGGGGTAGGCAGTCATATAGACTGCCGTGCCCGCAAGCGGAACTGCACCTTTACCTCCGGCAAGCCGGTCTCGTATCTCACCACCTGTACCGGTAGCAGCACCGTTGAAGGGCTCAACTGTTGTAGGGAAATTATGGGTTTCAGCTTTCAGCGAAAGCACTGCCTCAAAATTCTTTACCCTGAACCAGTCGCCAACATCCTGTCTTCCGGGGGCAAACTGCTTAACTACAGGGCCTTTAAGAAAAGCACAATTGTCCTTGTACGCCGAAACAACCCGGTTGGGATTGGCCTCTGTTGTCTGTTTAATAAGCTGGAACAATGAATAGGGCTTCTCTTCGCCATCTATGATGAAGAGGCCGTTAAATATCTTATGCCGGCAGTGTTCCGAATTTACCTGCGAAAAGCCGAAAATCTCGCTGTCGGTCAGCTTTCTCCCGATCCTGCTACTAACCTCGTCAAGGTATTGTATCTCTTCGGGACTCAGGGCAAGCCCTTCCTGCCTGTTATATGACTGAATATCGTCGATAAAAATAACCGGGTCGGGCTGCTTGTCAATTTTAAATATATCCTGCCGCAGGTTGTTATAAATGCGCTGCAGCATCGGGTCATACTCCGGAGTGGCCGATTTTCCCTCATCCTGCTCATGCCGGGTTGGAGAACCTGAAATATCATTCTCAGGGGAACCTGCTGTGGCCGATGCCTGGCCGTGGTGCCCTTCCCCGAAAGGGAAAAACTCTTCAATACGGCTGATACCTCCAATGCCCATGTTCTGGGTTATCTCGACTGCATTGGTACTCCATGGTGTTACCATTTCACGGCGGGGACCGGTAAATTTCCCCTCGACCTCAATTGCATCAACAAATGCAGCTCCGCCAAAAAGCCAGGTGAGCTTTTGAACATCTATCCCGTGAAGATCCTGCTTACTTTCAACCACATAAACTATACCGGAAGAGTTACGGAAGAAACTTATCATCATTATTGTATTAGGAAGGACAACAGCTATTTCCCTGCGAAATTAAAAAAACAATGGAAGTATCACCCAATTTTTATACGCAATGTATCAACACTTCCGGCAGGTTCATTGCCGGTGAGGACGCTAAAATGGCTTACTGGTAAAGCATGCAGGGTGCTGCGGGACTTTATTTATTCTTTTTTACATAAAATTTGGTAATGAGCCTCAGTACAAGGTCCATTTTCTGATAACCAAGAAAACTTTTATTTGCAAAAACATTGACGGTAAGGACAGGAAGCATTATTATGGCAACGGTAACCAGTATTATCATCGGCAGGGTCTCAATCCTGGCAAGGAACAATATCAGCAGGGCCATCAGAAAAACCGAATAGAGCACCACAAAGACCGAAAACCTCTTTTTTCTTCTCAGAGCCTGTTCAAGCAGCCTTGCAATAACCTTCTCGTCAACACACTTCTGGGCAAACTCCTTTTTCTCGTTATAGGTCAGTTCACCCTTTATCTCATTGTAAAGTACATGTCGCAGTTCGTTAAGCCGTTCATGGTCGTTCATGGTTATGAGGGTTTTTGTTTGTGGATAAAAATACAAAATTTTGAAAAAATATCACCCCCTGTTCCTGATCGGCGGAAACCGGCTATTTTTAACCAGAGAAGTGTTCACAGGTCAGTTTTTAACTATCCGCAACACCTTTGATTCTTCTCCCTGGCTTATCCTCAGTATGTAAACCGAGGGCGACAGCCCCGAAACATCTATATAAGATTCATTGGTAATGTTCTTCATCATAATAACACGTCCTCCCAGCGTGAGAAGCTCTATCCTGAAGGGCTCTCCATGTGGTAATCCCGGACTGATAAACAGCTGGTCGTGCACGGGATTAGGATAAACTGTAACCTCACTCATTCCAATAGTTATTAAATTGCTTGCCGTAAATGTTATAATGTTTGAAGGATCAGAGATGCACCCTTCGGTTGATATCACGCGTACAAAGTATTCACCGCTATCTTCAGGAGAATACTCACTGCCGGCCACACCCTCCAGCTCATTATTATTATAAAACCAGATATTTCCACTTTCCGAGCTTGAGACAAGGGTTTCATCCACCTGTTCAAGCACCGGCTGACCCGGGATGGGGTGGACCGTAACCAGCACCTCGCTGTGGACTTCGCAGCCGTCTTTTTCGGCGAAAGCGGTATAAACCGTAGTCCGGTCCGGAGCAACAACATCTTCACCGCCGCTCCAGGAAAGCAGGCCGTTTGTTTCAGCAGACAGCTCAACCTCTTCGCCCTCACATATCTCAACATCATCCATCACGGTAAGTACGGGTAAGGGTTTGACAGTTACCGTTACCTCATCTTCAACCTTGCAGGCCCCATTGGTGGCCGTGGCAGTAAAGGTTGTTGTCTCAGCAGGCGAAACAAATGCACTGCCCCCGCTCCATATTACCGTGCCGTCAGATACGGCAGTCAGTTCAACCTGATCTCCTTCACATATGTCAACATCATCCATTACCGTGAGCGACGGGTAGGTGTCAACACCGATCACGACATTATCCTCTGCCACGCCACATATGTTGGTTGCAGTTACGGTGTAGGTGGTTTCAACTGACGGGGTAACAACCGGGCCGGACACATTCCATTCAAGTGTGCCGTTATAGCCGGTAACTGTCAGCTCAATACTTTCTCCCTCACAAATTGAGGTGTCGTCCATTGCTGTTACATAAGGGGCGGCAATAACTCTTACCGTCAATGATCGGGTTTCTGTCTGCCCGCAGGGATTGCTGCCATATACCGCCAGTTGTGCATTGCCCGAAAACCCTTTGTTCCAGTTCACGGTAACCTCACTGCCCCCGGCATCCAGTGTGCCGGCCTCCGACGGCGTAAGCGACCATTCAAAATCGGTGATATTAAGAGCGGCATCTACTTTATAAACATGCTCAGTCCCCCCGCACACCTCAGCCTCACCTTCAGGATCCTCAATATATCCGGGAGAGCAATCCTCAGTCTCAAAAGTTTCTGTCAGTGCCGGGCTCCATTTTTTCCTCATATCCATGAACTGAATGCTGAATGTGTGCTCACCGGGCTCAAGATAGGGCACCCTTATATCAGCCACAAGATGGAGGGGATTAACAGGCTCATCAAGCTCAACACCAAACATTACAGCATCGTTCTCATTGAACCAGTACCGGTAGGCAGTTACAAGATTTTCTTCCAGCGGGTCGCTCACAGGCATCTTGTAGAAAAAGCGGCTCAGGGTACTGCTCCATTTCCCGCCTGCATCCCTGAAACGGATGTTGAAAACATGAAGCCCGTCAGCCAGCGATGAGGCATCGAACTTCTCATTTATCACTATTGAGCCCGACTGTGGAACATCAGCTTCAACCGCATTTGCAATATCATTGTTAAACCAGTAGCTGTAGCTGGTAACTTTTGCATCAGCCGTTGCATATGCGGGCATTTTGTAGAAAAATCGGCTGAGCACCGGGCTCCATTTTTTTGCGCTGTCGCGGAAACGCAGGTTAAGCACGTGCAGCCCGTCCGGCAGGTCTTCGGCGGTAACTGACGGGTTGAACAGAAACGAACCGCCGCCTGAAACCACCTCTTCGGTTGCCGAGGCAACATCATTGTTGAACCAGTAGCTCACCCTGTCAATCGCAGCATCAATTGCGGGTGATGCTGGCATCCTGTAAAAGAAACGGCTCAATACGGGGCTCCATCTGTCTTCGCTGTCGCTGAAGCGCAGGTTGAGCACATGCAGGCCGTCAGGGAGAGCCTCTGCGCCTATTGAGGTGCTGAAAGAATATACCGGGTCGCCTGGGTCCTGCCCGGTTAAACCCGATACCATATTTTCGGTATCACTGTTGAACCAGTACTGGTATCTCTCAATTGTATTCTGGGCTAGTGCGGTGAGCGGGATCAGGAAAAATATTATTGTAAACAGTATCTTCATATCAAAGGGTTCAGATGTTATCAACTTTTACCCGCCGGATGGTTGCTGTAGCGTGTATGAACTCTATTCCGGCTGCTGTATTCATATTTAATGTTCTCAATTTTCCTGTGCCTCTACCGAGATGCTCACCTCAATCTCACCCTGCTCGTTTACCGACGTCGCAATTGTATGTTCATTGATATGCGGCACAACAGGTATGGCAGTGGGTTTGGCCGGGCTCAGCCCGCCATAAAGCCCCACCTCGTTTCCTGTGGTTCCCTGGTAAGCCCCGGGATTTACCAGGTTATAGTCGGCATCATAGCTGAAAGGTCGGGAGTAATTGACAAAAAGATCTTCAGGATCTACATCGACATGGTTATTCACCCAGGTATTGTCCTCCAAAGCCGTCGGATCTTTGCTGAAAACATTATTGGAAAAATTATTCCCTGAGGAATTACGAACACCCTGGTAAGCTGAATGGGTTGAGGTAGTTATCACTATATTGTTTTCAATGGAGGACTGGTAAACATTTTGGAAATTACCGAAGGAGCTAATTATAACAGAGTTAGTTACCCACCCGTTATTACTTAAATTTTCAACTCTCCCGTTAAGAAAGGAGTTGAAAATTTTAAGGTTTTTGGTATTCTGACAGTTAATATTGCCTAAAACACACTCCTGTATGGTAATATTTTCGGATATGTTTTCCGGATCGGTGCCGGTAATGGAGATATAACCTGTTATGCGCAGCCTTTTGAGCGTTAAATCGTCAATCCTGGTATTTGAGGCAAAATTCACGTTACCATTTACACGAAAGCCCTCAAAATGACTTCCTGCTGCACCGCTGCCCAGCGACAAGCCGTTTACAATTGTCTGTCCGGTAGCCTCCGTAGCATCCGGATGATGCCCTGCACCGAATACCACGAGCCTTTTGTCAAATGGTGAGGGCGAAGAGAATTCGATCCCCGGCAGATAGATGGTGTCGCCGTCGGAGGCTGCATCATAGGCATCCCTGAATGAGTTGGCCGTGGCAAAGGTTGTAATATCACCTTCGCTCTGTAGAACCACTCTCTGCTGTGCTTCGGCTGTTACGGCAGCAAAGCCTGCCAGGATAAACATAACCGGTACAATCTTTCTTTTCAAAATCATAATATTATCTGTTTTTAAAATTAATCTGATCAAATTGCCGGAGCTTCAGTTTTCATTCTGCGCCTCAACGGTTATTTCAATGCTCAGGTTTCCGTCCGGATCCGTGCGCCGGCTGACCGACCGGCTTGTGATATGGGGGGTTACAGGAACTGCATCTTCCTTGTAAGGAAAAACACCTCCATAAATACCTACCTGGGTGTCGTCGGTACCCGGATATGTTTCGGGACTGACAAGCGTGTAATCGTGGTCATAGCTGAATACACTGCCATCCTGGTTAACAAACAGGGAGCTGAAATCAACGTCGATCCAGTTGTTGTAAACCTGCGCTCCGCTACCGTAGGAGGGACTGGAAGCCTGAAAAACATTGTTACTTATTATATTATTTGACGAGCCATACATAAACCTGTTATTGGTCAGCCCGAATATGTTGTTCTCTATAATATTTTGTTCAGCGCTGTGAAACACCGCTGTGTGGATACTACCCGAAGAATAAAAGACAATGTTGTTGCTGAACAGATTGCCGGTACTGTTGCGAACCTGTCCAACAAGAAAGGAGTTATAAACAGCCGATTGCTCCAGGTTATTGAAATAAAGATCTGAGTTGAAAACACATCCCTTGAATGTAAAATTCTGGCATAAATTGGTACCTGAATTGCCATAAAAGTATATCCGATGGGTAAACAGGCATCGCTGAATAGTAACCTGGTTAACAGAACGATCTGTATTTACCGTTAACCCGCCGGAAACATACAACCCCTCCAGGTGCGAATTATCGGCACCCTCATCCAGAACCAGGGTCCCGTTAATGACCGTTTTTGAAGTCGCAGCAGTAGCTGAAGGATAGTGGCCCGCTCCATAGATTACCAATCGCTTTTCAATGCTTGACGGTGGATTGAAAGAGCCCCCCGGCAGGTATATGGTATCGCCGTCAACAGCATCGGTATAGGCCTGCTGGAAACCGTCGGAGCGGTAGTAGAATTTAACCTCCCGGGCCTCTCCTTCTCCTGCCGTATGCAATGCGACTGCAATTTGCGGATAAAGGGCAGGTACATTGTAAAAAAGAATAAAAATGAGAATCCATAGAATTCGTTTCATAGGGATTGTTTTTAGTTGGTAAAGAATTTAAACTATTCTGTAGTAATCACCGGTAACAGGGTTTAAAACTACCTTTACCTATATTGAGACCATTGCCAGATCGTAAAAATGTTGTATCAAAAGATAAATTGTGAATAACTAATTGAGTATTTTTACAGCCGCTGATTTGATAAGGGACTGACACTGATGGCCAAGGTAATTCTGCTGCTGAATCCGGTTTACGTAACACTTTTCTGGGCGCTGGTTCTCACTTTCGAAAACAGAAGGCAACAGGTGCCTAAGCTGTTTCTGGGCAGGTTCATGTTTATTGCATTTATCCTCTATCTTTCACACTACTTCTATTTTACCGGCAAATATGATATCTACTATCACCTTGACAGCATCTATACCCTGGCGTCACTGCTGGTTTACCCCCTCTACCATATTTATGTCAGGCTGTTGACGGTTGACAGGTGGTTTTCTGTCAGAAAGCACGGCAAATACCTTGTGCCATCTGTACTGGTTTTTGTTCTCCACCTGTCGGGATTTGTATTGATGGAAAGGGCTGAGGCAACGGTGTACCTTAAAGGGATACTTTCGGGAGAGGTGTCGGGGACCGGCATAACAGGGTATATGGAAACAATATACATGTTGTACCGGATAGTATTTGTCATCCAGGTCCTGTTCTTCCTGATTGCTAACTTCAGGCTTATTTTCCGCCACAACAAAAGGATAGGGCACTATTATTCAGATATTGAAAACCGGCAACTGAACTGGGTTCAGTTCTTCAATATATCGCTGGCAGTTATATCACTTGCAAGCATCGCTGTTGCTGTCACAGGAAGGGATACATTTGCAGAAAGCAATCTTCTCCTCGCAATCCCGTCACTGGTATTCAGCATTATGCTTTTTGTTATAGGGTTCCTTGGCAATATCCAGGGTGATGTTAATCCGAAAACTGAAACAGCTGAAGCAGAAACAGGGGATATGACCGGCTATGATGAAACAGAAACTGATGAATGGGGGAAAGCTGGTGCCGGTGACCCGGCAATTGCCGGCAACAGGTATGAAACCCTCAAAAAGCGCATGGAACTGCTGTTTGAACAGGACATGATATACAGGAACCCTGACCTGAAAATCTGGGATGTAAGCAGCATGCTTGGCACCAACCGCACCTATGTCTCAAAATTAATCAATGCTGAATACGGCCGCAACTTCTGCAACCACGTCAACTACTACAGGGTAAAATATGCAAAGAAAATAATGCTGGCCAACAATAAACTGTCCAATGAAGAGATTGCCGACCTGTCAGGTTTCGGTTCCGTCAATTCCCTCTACAGGGCATTCAGGCTGTTTGATAAAAGAACGCTCGGCGATTACAGGAAGGATCCCGGCAACTGAAACTGGTTGTTGTGGCTTAAAAGACAACCTAACATTCAGGCCTCCTCCGGATTTTCAGCATCCCCCTCCACCGTTGCAAGACTCCCCCCGCCGCTGGTTGCCCAGAGCACCGCACCCGCGCTGACAATGATAATATTCTTAATAATGTATTGCCCTTCAAGTGTAGGAGCATAAGGCACCTGAGAAAACGCCTCAGAAGGAAAAAGGAATATGGGAGTTACTGTTCCTATCATCTGAAATAACAATAGCAACAAAGTAATTTTCAGAAACCGGCCCGTTAAAAGTGCAACACCTATAACAACCTCCAGGGTGGCCAGAAGCACCAGTGCTGTCCCTCCCGACACAATACCGAAAGTAAGCGTTTCAATTGTACGTGTGGCAAGATCAGTGGCCGGACTAAGTCCCGGAAAGAACTTAAGTATGCCGAACCAGACAAACACAATTCCAATGCTCAGCCTGAGTAAAATGAGTCCGTTCTTTGCCGTCCACCTGGTAATTTTTTTATCGGCTTTATTTAATGAACTGTTTTGCATGCCTTTAATTTTATATTAAATAATTATCGTTGTTCTCTGCCAACCTTTATAACAATTACCGGCACAGATAGTTTAGCATTCTCCAGACTCTGGATTATGTTATATATCACGTTGCCTTCCATGCAGGGCACACGCATAAGAGGCGATCCCGCAGGATCGCCTCTCTCACAAATCTGAATAATATCGGTATATGCTCAGGTCTCAAAAGCATCAACCCTGCGGTATGCTTCAATAAGGGCCTTTTCACCCTCCTTTCCGGGGATGCTGCGGCCATGTTCCATGCAGATCACCCCGTCGTATCCTTTATGATATATATGGCTGAACACATTCAGGTAATTTATTTCCCCAGTGCCGGGCTCCCTTCTGCCGGGATGGTCGCCGCAATGGAATGCAGCTATATACTCCCATGCCATGTCGATATTGGGTATCAGGTTGCCTTCGGTAATCTGCTGGTGATACAGATCGTTAACGATCCTGCAGCTTGGATGGTCAACCCCCTTGCATATCATGTAAGCCTGCGGTATAGTTGTCAGGAACAGGCCGGGGTGGTCACGAAGACCGTTCAACGGCTCCATCACCAGCACCAGTCCGCTTGGAGCAACAATATCACAGCACATTCTCATGGCATCAATTACATTTGCTGACTGATAATCCCAGTGCAGCCGATCATCATAGCGGCCGGGTACTACCAGGGCGGTTTTAACATTGGTCCTCTTCTGAACCTCAAGACCCATTCTCATCCTTTCCCTGAGCATGTCCATCATTTCCGGATCACGTGTAACCATAGACCTGGTGCCAAAATCGGCATAAAGTACAAACGGACCCAGTTCCATACCCAGCCTGTCGAGTTCATTGGCAATTTTTTCCTGCATGGCAGGCTCTTTACCCATCAGGCCGTTGTCAAACATTGCCCGGAACCCCTGGTCATGCATGAACCTGATCTGGTCAATAAGGTCATCACCCGCATGCTCCCTGAAGTTACCGAAACTGGGTGCATATTTAAGGTTGAACTTTGCCCTGTTGCTCATTTTAGCTTGAGGGGCAGCCGCGGCTGCTGCAAATGCACCTGTCATACCAGTCATTGCAAGTCCGCCCATTGCTGCATTCCTTATAAATTTTCTGCGTTCCATATCATTATTTGGTTTAAGGGTTAAAAATTGATCCATTAATTGTTAAAAATAAAAAAGTAAAGCATAACTCCCTAATAATCCCTGATAATTATATATTAAGGGTTTGTAATTTTGAACTCTGATATTATCTTACGGGTATAAAACAATATCATGGACTCATTTTACATAAACACATTGTTATTTATAATTCTCCTTACAGGCAGTTGCAGCTTAGTTTCAGAACGCGCAAAAGTTGCCCCGCAATGGGGCCAGGTCACCATCAGTATTCATTCAACAGTCGATTATCCGAATCCTTACATGGATGTGGATGTACATGCCGTGTTCACACATGAAGACGGGACGGTAATCAGAAGGCCCGCATTCTGGGATGGCAACAACATCTGGAGAATAAGGTTCTCCTCACCCCTGGCCAGCGGAGAGTGGGCCTGGATCACCTACTGCTCCGACATTGATAATGAAGGCCTTCATAATATTGAGGGAAGTATCAGATCTGTCCGCCAGCCAGGTGACAATAAGCTAACGGAAAGGGGACTGCTGCGAATGTCACCCGGCAGGAGGACTATCGTACATGCTGACGGACGGCCTTTTGTCCTGACTGCAGATACTCCCTGGGCACTGCCTTTCCGGGGAACAGCAGAGACAGTGTCAGTATATGCAAAAGACAGAAAGGCGAAAGGATTTAATGCAGCCCTGCTGATGACCCTGATGCCTGACCGGGAAGCAGATGGACCAAACGACCGCCGGTCACCCGGAGGATTTGCCAGGGCCTTTGAAGATTTGCCGCAGGGCCATCTCACAAGGATGAACCCGGAATATTTCCAGTGCCTGGATACTTTGATCAGCATACTGCTGGATCATGAGATCGTACCTGTTTATCAGCCCGTTTTCCATGGATTTGGATGGAAGGGGCTTAATATACTGGGGTGGAACATCGACCCCGGAGAGTATGCCAGGTACTGCAGGTATCTGGTTGCCCGGTATGGTGCAGGTCCTGCTCTCTGGCTTGCAGGAGGAGACAGCCACGGCAACAACCCGGGAATAAAAGAAGCAGGCATGGAGATTGAAGAATGGGATGCATACAGGCAGCCTGTCGGGATCCATTACAACCCTTTCGATGATTATTGCCCGGACTACATGAGCCATGAGAGCTGCTTCCATGAAAACAGGGTTCACCAGGATGCATCCTGGCTTGATTTTCAGTGGTGCCAGACAGGCCATGACGGTTATCATCTGCCCCACAAGGTTTTCAGGATGTATTACAACAAACCTGAAAAAGGCGTTGCAAACGGCGAACCGACCTATGAAGCTATTGGCATGAATCCCGGCAGGGCAGCCGGCTGGTGGCAGGGCCATGAGGCATGGCTGCAGTTCACATCAGGTGGTACAATGGGGCATGTTTACGGTGCAGCCGGACTCTGGCAATGGAAATTGTACCCCGACGAGCCGGGATGGCCGGCATGGGCAGACGGGAAAGGCTTATCCTGGAGAGAGGCAATAGACCTTGAGGGATCGGCCTATGTCGGATATTTTGGGAAAATACTGCAGAACTATGATATTACAGATATATTTGTAAGGCATGACCTTGCGAACGGCGAACATCTCCTGGCGCGGACCGGCGATCTGTATATCTGCTATCTGCCTGAAGGGGGAGAAGTCAGGATAATCGGGGTGCCCCCCGATATGTCATACCGCTGGTATGATCCGGTTAACGGAAGGGCAACAAATGATCAGTGGGTTACCAGGGATATCTTCACAGCTCCCGGAGGCGGCCCGTCAGTTCTAATTATAGGAGACAAACTGCCCTGATTTTTATTTTCCGGACAAGTTTGACTTTCTTTGCAATTATTACCGGTAACCGGAAGTTCAATGCAATACGATGGTTTGTAAAAAACATTATATAAAACATACCTGCTTCATCCTTTTAATAATGTTGTTCCTGGCGCCTCAAAAAGCTGTACATGGAGAGGTAATGCAGGAAAGAAGAAACGTTAAGCATGCTGTATACTATAAAATCGACCAGGGTGCATCATGGGGAATGCTGATGGACCAGAGAATGTCAAACCTGCATTACCAGGGGCCGGGTGGAATTCTTAATTTCGGTCGCCGGGCACACAGGCAGAGTTATATAGCCGAATGGAGCTTCGCCCGTTTTCAGTATAATTCCTCAAAACCGGCACACAAAAGCACGATAGTGGAAAACCCGGCTGCCGGCCTGAGATATATGCGGGTATGGAAGATGCAAACCCCCGGCAATTATGATATCTTTGTTGGCGGACAAGTCAATGTTTTTGGTAACGCCAGACTGGCAGGCAGACTCGGCAACTCATTCCTTTTTGCAGACATGATCGGAGAACTGCGACCCCAGGCAAAACTGTTTTTTCCTTCGAGGTTCTTATGGAGAGACTGGAATATAGAAATGTCTGCAGCGGCAAGCCTGGCAGGATATACTGTCAGAATTCCTGAATACGGGGTCAGTTTTGAGCTTGGAGAGGACGGTGGTGTCAGGATACAGGGGTTTGAGCAACAACTGCTGATGCCTTATAATTACGGACACTTTACCACCGGTATCTTCATAAGGGAAAAATTCAGGGGTGAGGACAATCCCAACTGGTTCAGGGTTGGATATGTATGGGACTTTTACACCATGAGCGGCAACCACAATCTTAACGTAAGCAATGCAATGCACCAGCTGGTTTTGGAACTTAATTTCATGGTAAAGTGAACTATCTCCTTCCTGGAAGAGAGATCATAAATTATGGTTAATCATATGGCTGCATCACGGATAATAAACAGGACCGGGGCACGGGTAACAGCAGGATTTATCATTGCAGGCTTTATCCTGCTGATTGCGGCATCGTGCGAGAAAGTACTGACGACCCCTGACGCCCCAGACGATCCGGTTTCAATTTTTGAGGAAATCTGGACATTTACTGAAAAGCATTATTCCTTCTTTGAATACAAAGGTGTCGACTGGCATGATGTATACAGGCGCTACCGGCCACGTGTAAGAGACAACATGGGGCCCGTTGAGCTGTTTGACCTTTGCGCGGCCATGCTTTATGAATTGAAAGACGGTCATGTAAACCTTGTGAGCTCCTTCGACAGGTCAAGGTACTGGGAATGGTATCTGGACAGCCCTGAAAATTTCAGCCATTCGCTGATCGAAAGAAATTATTTCCGGGGCCGTCAGAGGTATATAGGGCCTTTTCAATTTGTTTCCATAGGCGATGTGGTATATGTTTATTACGAAAGCTTTGCAAACAGCATATCAGAGAACAACCTTGACCTCATTCTGGCCAACATCGAACAGAAAAAGGGACTGATAATCGATGTCAGGAACAACGGAGGCGGAAGCACTGAAAATGCAAGGAAAATGGCTTCCAGGTTTACTGACATAAAAAGACTGGTGGGATACAACTTTGTTAAAACCGGCCCCGGTTACAACGATTTCAGAAAACAGGAAATATATATCGAACCCCATGATGGCCGCCGCTATACCGGAAACATCGTGGTGCTTACGAACAGAAGGAGTTACAGTGCCACTACCTATTTTACCCAATATATGAAAGCGCTGCCCAACGTCACCATTGTTGGCGATGCAACAGGAGGAGGTGGTGGCATGCCGGCATTTCACGACCTGCCAAACGGATGGCTTCTGAGGGTGTCCAGCTCCAGGTTTTACAATCCCCAGAACGTCAGCATCGAATCGGGTGTGCCTCCTGATATACGTGTAGATATGACTGAAGAATCGATGTCTGATGGTAAGGATGACATACTGGAAAGGGCAATCAGGTTGCTCAACGGGAGAACCTAAATCCACTTCATATATGGATAATCTGATAGAAATCGCCGTAATTATAAGAAGAATTGTCCTTCTTGTCATTACCATCTACCTGATTATTGCAGCACTTCTTTACTTTTTTCAGGACAGCCTTATATTTTTCCGGCAACCTCTTGATACGGCAGGGGTAGCTTATGTTAACCAGAATTATCCCGAGGCAGAGGAGATAAGGATCCGGACCCATGACACAGAAGAGCTTCATGGCTGGATTATGCACAGATCACAGAAAAAACCTGCGCCGCTGTTAATATATTTCGGAGGTAATGCTGAAGAGGTATCCTGGATGGTTGAAGAAACTGCCGGACTTGAGGGCTGGACGGTGCTTCTCATGAATTACAGGGGGTACGGGAAAAGCAGCGGGAGGCCCGGAGAGAAATACCTGTTAAGTGATGCACTCCAGCTGTACGACCATTTCGCAAAGCTTGATTATATTGACAGAAACAATATAGCAGTCATGGGCAGAAGCCTTGGTACAGCAATGGCAGTTTACCTTTCAGCTCAACGTGATTTATCAAAAACAGTTCTTGTCTCACCTTTTGGCAGTATGGCCGATATTGCAAAGGAGAATTTTCCTTTTATGCCGGTAAAATTGCTCATGAAGCATCAGTTCAACATAATGCCCTATGCCCGGAGAGCTGATAATCCAATGCTTACTCTTGTTGCGTCGAACGACAATATTATACCGTCCAGGCATTCCAAAAAGCTTTTCGAAACGTGGACAGGTGCAAAAACATGGCACGTTATCGAATATACCAATCACAACACAATATCAGCAAACCCTGCCTTCTGGGAATACATACATGATTTTCTCAAAAAAGGAAAACATCCTGAGTAATAACTTCAAACCAAAACCAAGAAAAGATGAAACCGAAACAACCAAAACCAATCAGCCGGAGAAACTTTTTAGGCAAGACATCAGCTGCGATTGCGGGACTGACAATTATCCCTTCACACGTAGTATCTGGACTGGGT
>SLMM01000204.1 GCA_007133565.1 Bacteroidales bacterium | reverse complement strand
TTCTCATGACTAATATATTGATTATGAAGAAAACAAAAATAATAACCCTGTCACTTATCCTTCTGTTCACGGCCCTGTTGCCATCGTGTAACGACGATTTCATGGACAGGTTCCCGAAAACCGAAATAGGAAGGGAGAACTTTTTCAACACCCGCGATGATCTTCAGATGTATCTGAACAGCCTTATCAACTGGACAAATTTTGGGTCATCATCAGGAATATTTATTGAGGCTTCCGATGATGCATATACAACGGGTACAGCCGAATTCAGGACAATTATGACACAGCCTACCTCGTCGGCTACCATCACGGCTGGCTGGAACTGGGGCAGACTCAGGAACATAAACTTTTTCCTCGAGAATTTTGACCAGGCCGATATCCCGCAGGCTGACCTAAACCATTTTGAGGGTGTTGCCAGGTTTCACCGGGCCCGCTTTTATATGGGCATGGTAAAACGGTTCGGCGATGTACCATGGTATGACAAGGTGCTCACCACAACAGATGAGGATCTTTACAAGCCTCGTGATCCGCGTGAGTACGTTGTAGAGAGGATCTTTGAAGACTATGCTTTTGCAGCCGAACATGTCAGGCCAGCGGCTGATGTCGGAGCGGTTGACAGGTATGTGGTAAAAACCTTTATGGCGCGTCATGCACTTCACGAGGGCACTTTCAGGAAGTATCACGATTATCTTGGACTCCCGCACCAGGAGTTCCTTGAGATTGCAAGGGACCAGGCCAGGGATATCGTGGAGAACGGGGGGTTTGACCTTTATTCCACCGGAGACCCCTACAGTGACTATGGTTACCTGTTTGAGAGCACCAACCTTGTTGGAAACCCCGAAGTTATTCTTGTAAACAGCTCGATTGAGGGTGAGAGGAACAGTGGCTGGTCACCTATGGTATTCGGTGGATATGAACAATCGCCAAGCAAGGATCTTTTACAGTCATATCTTATGGCTGACGGCTCTTTCTATTCTGAACAACCCGGATGGGAAACAAAGTCGTTTGTTGAGGAGTTTGAGAACCGTGATCCCCGGTTATACCAGACTTATGCCTATCCCGGATGGGTGCTTGAGAATCCAAGCACCCATGTAGTCGGATCTGCTGGTGTACCATATATTCAGGTATTTAACAGGCACTTTACGGGGTATCATGCGATCAAATATTTTGCAAATAACCCTGAGTGGACTGTACATGCAAGTCTTGATATACCAATACTCAGGTATGCTGATGTTTTACTTATTTATGCAGAGGCAAGGGCCGAGCTTGGGGAACTCACACAGGATGATCTTGATATGACAATAAACAGGATAAGGGACAGGGCAGGCATGCCGCACATGACCATGAACCCTCCTGTTGACCCCGTACAGGAGGCGAGGTATCCGGGACTTTCTGCATCGACGCCTCAGTGGGCCGAGTTGCTTGAAATAAGGCGTGAGAGGCGGGTGGAGTTTACCCATGAGAGCCGCAGGTTCAATGACCTTATGAGATACAGGGCTGGGCACCTGCTCGAAAATGAACCTGAGGGGCTCTATTTCCCATCGCTTGGCACATTTGATCTGACGGGCGACGGCTATGATGATGTGAAGCTTATTCCCCACGATGAAGTGATCCCGCCTTTCGCCGACAGGGAGGTCAATGAGCTTGGCCGCACACTGGTCTATTACAGGGCAGGATCTCTGGACACCGGTGCAACGGTATTCCTGGAGCATGGGGATCATGGCAATATCGTTGTGGTTGAAACCATGGGTACTTTTGAGGACCCGAAGCATTATTACCGTCCCGTACCCAGAAGGGATACACAGATAAATCCCAGCCTTGAGCAGATATTCGGGTGGGAGTAGTTATGCCTTTCAGACCCGGGCAAGGCTTATCTGAACAATAAATTTGCCCGGATAGCCAGAAACCATATTCCTGAACAACAGGGTATGGTTTCTGGTTTAAAAAGATATTAAATGGCTATGAACTTACGCACAAGAAATGATATGAAAAAGACAGTTGTTTTTACTATTCTTATTGTTCTTGCCGGATTTCTTTTTCCGGCCTGCAGCAATACAAACAGCACAGGGCCGGATACCCCGGTTTCGGGTGAGCCATTTTCCTTTGCCTTTATGACCGATATTCATCTTAATTTTGGTGAAAACGGAAGCTTTGAGGGGTTTGAGCTGGCGATAGCAAAAGCTGAGCATCTCGGGGTTGATCTTATCCTGACAGGAGGCGACAATGTCGATGCCGATGCTGTTGGAGACGATGAACAAACTGCGCGGAAGATGTATGAGCGGTTTAAGGAGATAATTGACAATTCCGGGACCGAGATAAAGGTCACCATAGGCAACCATGACCGTTTCTGGCATATGGAAGGCAGCCGTGAGATCCATGGTGCCGGACTGTTCATTGAATATTTCGGCGACACCTGGTTTGATTATGATTATAATGGCGTTCATTTTATCCATCTCAACACTTCTGAGGTGTGTGAAGGGCAGTATTGTGTTTCACCCGCCCAGGAAGAATGGCTCCGGAATGTCCTCAATGGATTGGATGAAAGCAAGCCGATCGTGCTTGTGGTGCATGTTCCGTTTCTCTCCTTTTACTATCCTGTGGTTGACGGATATTATACCGATACGGATATCTTCACTAATTTCAGGGAGATATGGAGCATGTTTGACTACCACAACCTGGAGCTTGTGCTTCAGGGACATATGCATCTGTATGAAGATCTTTATGTATATGATACGCAATTCCTGACCGGCGGTGCGGTGTCGGCAGGCTGGTGGAGGGGCCCCTTTTACCGCACGCCTGAGGGGTTTGTTCTCGTTGAATGGGACGGCAGTGAATTCAGCTGGGAGTACATAGATTATGGTTGGGAAGCGTGGTAATTAATCTCCCAACTCCTGGATAGCATCACAATCTGGCTAATAACAGGTTTTTTGCTGCGCACCGCAAATTTTTTTTGAGCACATGCCGTTCGGGCAAAGCCCCGCCAGGACATTACCGCGCCTGAAAGACGCGGGTTTTTAAGATTAACTTAAAATTTTCCGTTTCAAAATAAATCATTATGAGAAAGCTGATCGTCACATTTTGCCTTGTTATTTTATCACTACCGCTTCTGACACAGGACCTGAACAGGGTGAAGGAACCCCATATGTTGAGGGAACTGCACAGAAGTGAGATACTGATTCCCGATATTCCCGGGTACAAAACCCTGAAAGGTGATTTTCACATGCACACTGTTTTCTCCGACGGTGAGGTGTGGCCCACCGTAAGGGTACAGGAGGCGTATATCGAGGGACTTGATGTGATTGCCATCACCGAGCATATCGAACACCGCTCCAATATCAATTATCTTAAGGGAGACCACAATACTGCATACGAAATTGCCCTCCCCGAAGCTGAGAGGCACAATATCCTGCTTGTCAGGGCTGCTGAAATAAGCCGGTCGATGCCTCCCGGGCACTTTAATGCCCTATTCCTGGAAGATGCCAATAAGCTCGACACCGAAGATTTTATGGATGCAGTTGAAGAGGCCAACAGGCAGGGGGCATTCCTGTTCTGGTGCCATCCCGGCTGGACGGCACAGCAGCCTGACACCAACAAATGGTGGCCCGTTCATGAGGAGCTGGTGCAGCGAGGCTGGCTGCACGGTGTTGAGGTATACAACTGGGATGAGTGGTATCCCATAGCTTTTGGCTGGTGCAACGATAAGAACCTGGCATATATCGGAAATACTGATGCCCATATGGTAGCAGCATACAGGTTCAACCTCGCAGAGTATCACCGGCCTATGACACTGGTATTTGCCGGAGAAAGGACAGTGGAGTCGGTCCGCGACGCCATGTTCGCCCGCCGCACAGCCGCCTTTTTCCTTAACAACCTGGCCGGCCCCGAGTACCTGCTCAGAGAGCTTTTTGATGCTTCTGTGGAGGTTAGGGAACCGTTCATGGTAAGTGAACAGGGCGTTGCCAGGCTGGAAC
>SLMM01000063.1 GCA_007133565.1 Bacteroidales bacterium | reverse complement strand
TTTCAGCTCGGCCCTGAGTTCATCGTCAAGCATATCGGACTTTGTTACGGCAAGGAAACGCTCCTTGTCAAGCAGCTCGGGGTTGTACTTTTTCAGCTCATTCAGCAGTATGCGGTACTCGCTACTGATTGATCGGGTATCGGCCGGAATCATGAAAAGGAGCATGGCATTCCTTTCGATATGCCGCAGAAACCGCAGTCCGAGTCCCCGTCCCTCATGCGCTCCCTCTATTATGCCCGGTATGTCGGCAATGGCAAATGAACGGTTGTCCCTGTAGGGCACTATACCCAGGTTAGGTACAAGTGTAGTGAACGGGTAATTGGCTATTTTAGGTCTTGCCGCCGATACCACAGATAGGAGGGTTGATTTGCCCGCGTTTGGAAATCCCACCAGTCCCACATCAGCCAGTATCTTCAGCTCAAGGATGAACCAACCCTCAACTGCATCTTCACCGGGCTGCGCAAAGCGTGGAGTCTGCATGGTGGCGCTCTTGAAATTGGCGTTTCCCATTCCCCCTCTGCCTCCTTCTGCAAGTATCTTCTCTTCGCCGTGCCTGGTTATTTCAAAGATCACTTTTCCTGTTTCTGCATCTTTGGCAACCGTTCCCAATGGGACCTCCACTATCTTGTCGCTTCCCGATGCTCCTGTCTTGAGTGCCGAAGAGCCGGATTCACCGTTTTCTGCAAACACGTGCCGCCTGTACTTGAGGTGAATGAGTGTCCACAGATGCGAATTGCCACGTAGTATAACGTGACCGCCGCGACCACCGTCGCCTCCGTCGGGACCACCCTTTGAGGTGAACTTGTCCCTGTGGAAATGTACCGATCCTGCACCGCCCTTACCCGACCGGCAGAATATCTTTACATAATCGACAAAATTGGAGTCGGCCATTTTCTTGCTGTCAGCTTACAGGGGGTTATCTGTAATCTCCGGTTTCGCCACTTAACGGCGAAACCGGAGAGGTCTGTTCTTACCCGCAGCAGCAGGGCCTTTTTGTTTCAGCCCCGTCTATTACAGCTGTAATTCGTTCAAATATCTCGTCAATTGTGCCCGTTCCATTGACAGGGCAGTATTTGCCCTTTTTGCTGTAATAATTGCATACGTGTGAGGTAACCTCATTGTACACCTTTATCCGGTTCCTGATCACATCAATGGTATCGTCCTTGCGACCCTGCTCCTCTGCCCGCTTCAGAAGCCTCTTTACCAGCTCATCTTCATCAACATCAAGGGATATCATTACCGATATTGATGTGTTATTCTCCTCAAGAAGTCTGTCAAGCGCTTCGGCCTGCTCGGTGGTACGGGGAAATCCGTCAAAAATGAACCCGTTCCCTTCTATGTTAGCCTCTATCTTGTTCTTTACCATTCCGATCACAATATCGTCAGATACAAGTTCGCCCTTCTCAATTATTTTCTGAGCCTCAATACCCAGGGTTGTCTTGTTGGCAATCTCGTTGCGCAATATGTCGCCTGTCGAAAGGTGTACCAACTTGTACTTATCGATTATCAGTTCCGACTGTGTTCCTTTTCCTGCGCCCGGGGGGCCGAATATTACAATGTTAAGCATGTTTTGGTTTTTAATAGTTTGAAATATGTTTATTTGATCTGGTAATTTATCTGAAATTAGTTTGATGTTTGAAGGTCTTATACGGACTGCCCGGCTTTGTCGGGCAGTATTTTGTATATCCCTTCCAGGTTCCGGCCGAGTTGATTGTAATCAAGCCCGTATCCTACGATAAAGTCGTTTGGTATTTCAATACCCACGTAATCAAGGTGTATATCACCCGAGAAAGCATCGGGCTTTAGAAGCAGTGTAGCTATCTTCACCTGCCTGGGGTTTTGCTGCTTAAGTTGAGATACAATGCTTTGCAAAGTGGTGCCCGTATCAACTATATCCTCAAGTATTACAACAGTTCTTCCTGATATATCCTCATTCAGGCCTATCAGTTCCTTTACCCTGCCGGTGCTTGATTTACCTCTGTAGGAAGATAATTTTACAAATGATACACTGCAATTGATATCGATCATTTTAAGCAGATCGGCTGTGAACATGAAAGAACCGTTGAGTATGCTGAGAAAAAGGGGGTCTTTCCCTTTCAGGTCCTGGTTCATCCTGGCTGCTATTGCCGACACGGCATTCTTTATTTGTACCGGAGTGATGGAAATACCGAATTCCTTGTCGTGCAGTTTAACTTTGTCCATCCGCGCGGGCTTTTTGAAACCTGTGTTCTTATTGTTCCCCTGCCAACCCGCCAAACAAATTTGTGGTTGGCTAGCGGGAGCAGAAACTGCCGTATGTATCGTTTTTCGGCAGTCAGGCCATCCTATGATTTGCAAATTTTAAGTATCTTGCGAAATTAAAAAAATAAGCCATATCAGCTACAGATAATTTCAAATAATAACCAGGGGCAATATTAAGAAAGATATCGGTATTTTAAATAACATTGAAAGACAGTAAATTATGGAAGCAAAAGTCAGCATTATCATGGGCAGCACATCGGATATGCCAATTATGGAGGAGGCGGCAAAGATCCTCAACGAATTCAAGATTCCGTTTGAAATAAATGCATTATCTGCTCACCGTACACCTGATAAGGTGATGGAATTTGCATCATCGGCTTATGACAGGGGAATACGGGTATTCATTGCCGGAGCGGGCGGTGCGGCGCATCTTCCCGGTGTTATCGCCGCACTTACAGCGGTGCCGGTAATTGGTGTGCCCATCAACTCGTCAAATTCGCTGGATGGCTGGGATTCAATCCTTTCTATACTCCAGATGCCTGCAGGAATACCTGTTGCTACTGTAGCAATAGACGGAGCAAGGAATGCCGGGATTCTGGCAGCGCAGATACTGGGTGCCGGCGACCCGGAGATTTATGACAGAGTAAAGGGGTTTAAGGAGACGCTTAAGGAAAAAGTCATCAAGGCAAACAAGGATTTGTCTGAAATAAAGTTCGAATACAAGACAAATTGATAAAATTTTGTTAACTTGAATATGTTTCTCTTGACAGACATATTCAATGAATAATATTGCTTTTATATTTTGCAACACCGGCAGGACAGCCATCAGGTTTCTTCTGCCGGTGTTTTTTTTATATATAAATGTCTTCCAGATCGCGGCAAATGAAAATTACCCGCTTGGAAGCAGGCCTGCAGCGATGGGGAATGCCTTCGTGGGCATCAGCGATATATGGTCGGTGCACCATAACCAGGCCGGCCTGGGCCGGTTAAGGTCATTCAGTGCGGGGTTTCATCATGAGAACCGGTTCATGGTTCCTGAATTCGGACTTCAGGCTGTTGCAGGAGTAATGCCTGTGCGCCCCGGCACAATTGGGTTAAGTTATACATATTTCGGTTACTCCCGCTATAATGAGAGTAAACTGGGGCTGGCATTCGGCCGGGAATTTGGAGAAAGGTTTTCCGCAGGACTCCAGGTAAATTACCTATACACATTTATTGCCGAAGATTACGGCGATACAGGCAGTATAACAGTAGAAGGTGGCTTCATGGTTGAACCTGTCGACGGCCTGTTTGTTGCAGCCCACCTTTATAATCCTACCCGTACAAAAAGATATACATACTACGGCGAGCCGGTGCCCACTGTTCTGCGGTTTGGAATTTCCGGTTACCTTTCTGAAAGGTTCCTTGCGGCAGCAGAGGCAGAAAAGGATTTTGACAACAGGACCGTTTTTAAAGGCGGACTTGAGATGAGCTTTATGGATTCGCTTTGGCTGCGCACGGGAATATCAACCGATCCGGTACAGGCATCCTTCGGAATTGGTTATGCTATTGGGGGACTGACAGCTGACATTGCATTTACAAACCACCAGGTGCTGGGTCTGACCCCACACTTTTCAATTAGCTACACTTTCAGATGAGAAGGTTTTTCTTGGTATCGGTCCTGATCAGTGTGCTCTTAAATGTACCAGCACAGGTACGCGACCCTTACCGTGTAATTGAGGAGCTGATAGAGGAGCTGACGGTTGATGAAGGCTTTCATGCTGACCTGGAAAAGATCTATGATGACCTTCTGTTCTTATTGTATAACCCCGTCAACCTGAACTGGGCAGAAGATTCAGATCTGAGGGCTCTTTATTTTTTGAATGAGCTGCAGATTTCCAATCTCATCAGCTACAGGCAGGAGATGGGTGGATTTGTCACCTTGTATGAGCTGCAATATATTGAAGGCTTTTCCCGGGATGACATAAGGAAGATTCTGCCCTTCGTTACAGTTGGTGAAGAATTGCCTGCTATTGCCCTGTCGCCTTCAGCGGCAATGAGGCATGGAAGGCACCAGCTTTTTGTGCGTACACAGCAGGTTTTGCAGCAACAGAGGGGTTATCTGCCGGCAACCGAGGAGGAGCTGGCCGCAGCACCTAACTCTCGCTACCTTGGGAGCCCCCTTAAGGCATATACCCGTTATCAGTTCAATTACCGTAACAGGGTGCATGCAGGAGTTGTTGCTGAAAAAGATGCTGGCGAGGAATTTTTAAGGGGCAGCAATCCATACGGGTTTGACTATTATACCTTTCATCTTCAGGTTAACGATGTGGGAAGGTTAAAGACCGTAACTCTGGGCGACTACCAGGCCAGCTTTGGCCAGGGATTGGTTCTATGGTCAGGGCTTGCTTTTGGAAAATCGTCCAACACCCTTAATATCAGGAAGAATCAGCGAGGTTTGCAGAAGTATTCATCAACTGATGAGAACAAGTTTTTCAGGGGTGCTGGTGTAACATACAGAATCTTTGATGGAGCTGAAGGCACCGTGTTTGCTTCCAGGAAAAGGATCGATGCTTCTGTGTCAGTAACCGGCAGCGACGGAAGAATTTTGGAGGTGTCGGCCCTGCCTAACAGCGGTCTTCATGCAACGCCCTCGCAGATGGCGGGAAAGAATGTGCTTGGTGAAACCATCTTTGGCGGTAATTTTAGTTTTAACCATAGTCTGTTCAGGGTGGGGGCTACAATGATTGCGCTTGAATATGATGCAGTACTCAAACCGCCTGAAAGGATATATAACCACTATGATTTCAGTGGGAACAGCAATATGAACGGAGGTATTGATTATCAGTTTTCGGCCGGGCCGGTGATATTTTTCGGCGAGGGTGCTGTGAGCAGTAGCGGCGGCAAGGCATTTCTTGCAGGAGCAATGTCGAATCCCGCACCGCGGATCAGCCTGTCGGCTCTGTTCAGAAGATATGACCGCAACTATCATGCATATTTCAGC
Source organism: Bacteroidales bacterium (assembly GCA_007133565.1). GTDB lineage: Bacteria > Bacteroidota > Bacteroidia > Bacteroidales > PUMT01 > PXAP01. The sequence continues at coordinate 9,422 of SLMM01000063.1, read as the reverse complement.
AACGCTTTCAGGGAAAATACACGTACTGCCAATGAGCAGGGTTTTTATCTCGGTACGGTCATCCATCCCTACAGCCGCTGGAAACTGTCGGCGTACATTGATCTTTTCTCATTTCCCTGGCTCAGATACGGGGCATACGCCCCTTCTGCGGGTTCGGAATATTTTATCCAGGCCGATTTCAGCCATTCACGCAGCCTCCACATGTACTGGACCTTCCGTCACAAGTCAAAACCAGTAAATGCCCCAGCAGGGAACTCCGGAATAAGGAAACTTGAAGATGCAGGAATAACCAGGCTGCGTTATCACGTAAATTATTTTGCTGCATCAATGCTGGAGTTCAGGAACAGGGTAGAGATGTCGGTGTACAAAAGGGAGTCCAGTTCTGCCGAAAGGGGATACCTTTTGTATCAGGATGTGTTGTACAGGCCGCAAAGATTTCCGCTATCGTTCGCATTCAGGTACGGGCTATTCAGTACCGACAGCTATAATGCCAGGATCTTCGCCTATGAGAATGACATACTTTATGCTTTTTCCATACCTGCATATTATGACAGGGGATACCGGACTTACCTGCTGATGCAGTACACTGCCGGTGAGAAAACTGATTTGTGGTTAAGATATGCGGTTACTGGCCTTCCCCGGAGAGAAAGTATCGGTTCCGGACTCAATCAGATTGACGGCAACAGGAGGTCTGAGCTGAAGGCGCAGGTCAGGTTCAGGTTTTAATGGGGTTACTGTTTGGTAATACCGATCAAAGGCATTATTGCTTAGAACCTTTAACCGGTTCCGTCTTCCCTTGTTTTTATATCCCTGATGTTGAGCTGCCAGCTTGAGTTGCCCCTGAAAACGTTTTCTTCGACCGTATAGCACGCATCAAAGGGGATTCCCAGGCTGATAATCTTGTAATGCTCAGCCTGGTGAAATGCAATTGCCTGGAACATATGTCCGGGGTCATCTTCGCTGAAAACCTCCATCTTAAGATGTTCCCTGGTTGGCCCCACGATCTTGATGCCTGTTCCTGCAACAAGCTTTTCAGATTTAAAAACAGGTGATGTGTTCTCAGGGCCGAAGGGTTGAAATTGCTGAAGAATTTTGCAAAATTTGTTGTCAATATCACTTAGTGAGATGATTGCGTCCACATCAATTTTCGGAGATAGTTGATCGGGAGTTATAGTACCGCTTACCAGTTCTTCAAACCGCTTGCGAAATAATTCAACATTTTCCAGTTTCATGGTCATGCCGGCCGCATACATGTGTCCCCCGAAATTCTCCAGAAGGTCACTGCATGCTTCCACTATCTGGTATATATCGAAACCCGGCACCGACCTTGCCGAACCAGTAGCCATTCCGTTGGATTCGGTCAGAATTACTGTTGGCCGGTAATAAGTCTCGATAAGCCTTGAAGCAACTATGCCGATAACACCTTTGCTCCAGTCGGGGTTGAAAAGAACGGTAGACCTGCGGTCATCATAATTGTTGTCAGCCGCAATCATCCTGATAGCCTCCTGGGTTATCTGCCTGTCAACGTTCTTACGATCGTTGTTAAAATCATCAATTACATCGCCAATTTCTTTTGCAAGGGCTTCATCCTGTGCTATAAGTAGTTCCACAGCCTTGTTGCCTGACTTCATACGTCCTGCCGCATTGATCCTGGGTCCGATACGAAAAACAATATCATCAATGGAGATTTCCTTTTTTTCAATTCCGGCAATTCTTATGATCGACCTGAGTCCGCGACATGGGTCTTCATTTAGCTGCTTAAGCCCGAAATGTGCAAGTGTCCTGTTCTCCCCTGTGATGGGGACTATATCTGAAGCAATGCTCACCACTACAAGGTCAAGATACCTGAGAAGCTCTTCCATCTTGTAATCGCTGTTAATAGTAAGGGCCTGCATCAGTTTGAACCCTACCCCGCATCCTGAAAGTTCTCTGAAGGGGTAGTTGCATCCCGGTTGTTTCGGATCAAGTATTGCAACTGCTTCGGGAATGGTGTCTCCCGGCATATGGTGGTCGCATATGATAAAATCAATGTTCCTTGATTTTGCATATTCAATTTTTTCAACCGCCTTGATACCACAGTCAAGAGCGATGATAAGGCTTACATTATTATCAGCTGCAAAATCGATTGCTTTTTTGCTGATGCCGTATCCCTCAGAATACCTGTCAGGTATATAAAATGAGATATTAGGGTAGTGTAGCTTAAGAAATGAGTATACCATAGCCACGGAAGTGGTTCCGTCGACGTCATAATCGCCGTAAACCAGGATATTCTCATTCTTCCTGAAAGCGGTAAGGATCCTTTCTGTTGCTATTCCCATATCCTTCATCAGGAATGGGTCATGCAGGTCTTCAAGCTCCGGCCGGAAAAAGACCCTGGCCTGGTCAAATGTTTTTATGCCTCTTTGCACCAGCAGGTTGGCCAGAGCAGGGGCGATGTTCAGCTCTGAGGCCAGCTTACCTACCCCATTGCTGTCTCCCTGTTCTTTTAATATCCATTCTCTTTCCATACCCGCAGATCATGTTTGGTTTTCTATAAGGTTCATTCCAAAAACTGATGCCATGTTCTTTTTCAACTTTTCCTTGACTTCATTGATGTTAATGGCTGCCCCCAGTTCTTTTTCCATGGATGTTACTCCCTTGTCAGTGAAACCGCACGGATTGATATGGCTGAAATAGCTGAGATCGGTATTTACATTGAAGGCAAAGCCGTGCATGGTAACATGCCGGCTGGCGCGTACTCCTATTGCGCAGATTTTCCTTGCAGATGAAGGGGTCTCCGGATCGATCCATACCCCCGATGCTGATGCCATTCTTACCGCTCCAATACCATAGGCTGACAAGGTTTGAATGATGGCTTGTTCAATGTTGTAGATATACTGCCTTACGCCAATACCGAAAAGTTCGAGGTCAAAGATAGGGTAACCAACAATTTGACCGGGTCCGTGATAAGTAATATCTCCTCCCCGGTCGATCCGGTAGTAGTCCGCTCCGATCTTCCTCAGAAAAGCAGGATCGATCAGAAGGTTGTTCTCGGCGCCGCTTTTCCCGAGTGTATATACATGGGGATGTTCGCAAAAAAGCAGATATCCGGCATATGAATCGGATTCTTCCGCTTGTGTTCCCTGCCTGTTCTTATTTTCTAGTAGATCGTTAAATAGTTTTTCCTGATACTCCCATGCTTTTTTGTAATCAGCGGACCCAAGATCCTGATAATTTACTGTTTTTGACATATTTTGTATTATTCATATCTTCAGTCTGGATGGCATGCCTTTCGGCTTGCCAGGAGGAACGGACAAGGGGACTGCTCTCAACGAAAGAGAAACCCATTTCAAGTCCTATCCTTCCGTATTCCTGAAACACCTCCGGTCTGATATATTCGACTACCGGCATATGTGCTGAGGTAGGAGCCAGATACTGCCCTATGGTCATTATCCGGCAATCTGCTGCAAGAAGATCTTCCATGGTCTCCAGCACCTCCTCCTTTGTCTCTCCCAGCCCCAGCATAATTCCCGATTTTGACCTGACGCCCTTATCTGAAATAAACCTGATCACATCGAGGCTTGTTTCGTAACTTGCGTTGCTTCTGATAAGCGGAGTAAGGCGCCTGACCGTTTCAAGGTTGTGTGATATCACGTCCGGGCGAAGGTCTGTTATCTGTTTAATAAGTGAATGATCCCCTTTAAAATCGGGTATGAGCACCTCTAAACCGGTATCCGGATTAACTTTTTTGATGCACTTTACCGTCTCTGCCCAGATAGCTGCACCGCCATCGGGCAGATCATCCCTGTCGACCGAAGTGATCACGCAATGTTTAAGTCCCAGTAAACGCACAGATTCTGCAATTCTCTCCGGTTCGGTTTCATCAGGCGGTGCCGGTTTTCCCGTTTTGACTCCGCAAAACTTACAGTTACGTGTACAAACATCGCCCAGGATCATGAAAGTAGCAGTCCCCCTGCTCCAGCAATCACCAATATTGGGGCAGTTGCCACTGGAACAAATTGTATGAAGATGATGCCTGCGGGTCAGGTTTTTCACCCTTGAATAGGCATAACCCATGGGTAACTTCATCTTCAGCCATTTTGGCAATCTATTTTTCTTTTCCCTCATTCTGCACTTTCCCTGTGATGTTACCCTGCAAATATCAGTGTATAAAAATACATCAAATTATTCAAAAACTAAGTCCTGTTAACTCCAAATTTAATTGTTCCAAACAAGCAATCGTTTCTTAAAGGAGTCTCTGGCTTTATCCGGGGCTAAGAGTGAAGTTCTTAATGTCCTGATATTTTCGAAAATTTCCGCTAATGAGGATTTGTTCTATCTTTGCAAAAAATTTCAGACATGGATCATGTACATTTAAGCGAGCAGGAAATAATACGAAGAGAGGCGCTTGAGGAACTCAGAAAACTTGGAATAGACCCATTCCCTGCTGAAACTTTTAATGTCAATGTCAGTTCGCGGGAGATACTTGATAATTATAAACAGGGTTCGGATAGTTACGGCGATGTTGCCCTGGCAGGCAGAATCATGAGCAGGAGAATCATGGGAAACGCTTCGTTTGCCGAGATACAGGATCAAACCGGCCGCATTCAGATATATGTTCGACGTGACGATATTTGCCCTGGTGAGGATAAAACTATCTACAACACGGTGTTTAAAAAATTGCTCGACATCGGAGATATAATCGGGATAAAAGGCTTTGTTTTTGTTACCCAGGTTGGAGAAATATCGGTTCATGTGAAGGAGTTCAAGCTTCTTGCAAAATCGCTTCATCCGTTACCGGTGGTAAAGGAGAAGGACGGTAAGACATATGATGCCTTCAGCGATCCCGATCAGCGCTACCGTCAGAGGTATGTAGACCTTATAGTAAATCCACATGTGAGAGATGTATTTATCAGGCGTACCCATCTGATTGATTCAATCCGGAGCTTTCTTAACAGTAAGGGGTATCTTGAAGTTGAAACACCCGTATTGCAGCCTCTTTATGGTGGTGCTACTGCAAGGCCTTTTACAACGTACCACAATACGCTGGATATGACTCTCTACCTCCGGATTGCAAACGAGCTCTACCTTAAAAGGCTTATTGTGGGTGGGTATGAAGGAGTATATGAATTTTCCAAAGATTTCAGGAACGAGGGAATGAGCAGGTTTCACAATCCCGAATTTACACAGATGGAGCTCTATGTTGCATACAAGGATTATTTATGGATGATGGACCTTGTTGAAGAGATGATCGAGAAGGCTGCTGTTGACCTTAACGGGTCGACAATATTGAAGGTGGGGGAAAAGGAGATTGATTTCAAAAGGCCATGGAAAAGGTATACGATGTATGAGGTGATTGAAGTATTTACAGGCCTGGATATATCTGACATGGATGAGTCACAACTGCGCATAACTGCTGATAAGCTTGGTGTTGAAATTGACAAAACTATGGCTAAGGGGAAGATCATCGATGAGATATTCGGTGAATTGTGTGAGCCTAACCTCATACAACCCACGTTCATAACCGATTATCCTGTTGAAATGTCTCCTCTTGCCAAGAAGCACAGGTCAAAAAATGGACTGGTTGAAAGGTTTGAGGCTATAGTCAATGGCAAGGAGCTTTGCAACTCCTTTTCAGAGTTAAATGATCCGGTCGATCAGCGTGAGCGGTTCATGCAGCAGCACAAGCTTGCAGAAAGGGGTGACCAGGAGGCTATGATGCTTGATGAGGATTTTCTCAGGGCACTGGAATACGGCATGCCCCCGACCGCAGGCCTGGGTGTCGGCATAGACAGGCTGGCAATGATAATGACGAATTCAAATTCAATACAGGATGTTATTTTCTTCCCTCAGATGAGGCCTGAAAAAAAATCCAGAAAAGATGATATTGCGGTATTCGAAGAAGCCGGGATCCCATCAGAATGGGCCACCGTACTACAGAAGCTGGGTTATGCCGGTGTTGATAATGTAAGGGATGCAAAAGCAGGTAAGCTGCACAACCAGCTATGCGGATATAACAAGAAGCACAAGCTGGGGTTAAAGAATCCGTCTGTCGAAGAGGTTGGAGTATGGACAAGCAGTAAAAAATAGTGGTTGAGGAAAAGAAAATAGCACTGATAGGAAGCGGAAGCTGGGCGACAGCCCTTGCAAAGATCCTTCTGCTCAATTCCGGGAGACTTAACTGGTTTGTAAGGAATCCCGTGACTATCGAGTATATGCAGCAAAGCGGGCATAACCCAAAATACCTCAGCTCGGTGACTTTTGATCCGGGCAGGATAGATTTTTATAATGACCTTGAAAAGATAGTTGAAGATTCATCGGTTATCATATTTGCAGTACCCTCGGCTTTTCTCAAAGATATGCTGGCAGGCACAAACATCAGACTGGAAGACAGGATGGTCGTTTCGGCCATAAAGGGCATAATCCCGGGTGACAACCATACTATTGCTGAGTTTTTTAACCGCAGATACAATGTGCCTTATGAAAATATAGGGATTATAACGGGCCCATGTCATGCCGAGGAGGTTGCCCTTGAAAGGCTCTCTTATCTCACTATTGCTTCAAAGACAGAGAATCAGGCGAAAAATCTGGCTTCACTGCTTGAAAATCATTTTATCAGGACTGTTATTTCAAAAGATATTTACGGAACGGAATATGCCGCTGTGTTAAAAAATATTTTTTCTATTGCTGCGGGGGTGTGTCACGGACTGGGTTACGGCGATAATTTTCAGGCTGTGCTAGTTTCGAATGCGATCAGGGAGATTAAGAGGTTTCTTGACAATACCTGGCCCGGGAAGCGTGCTATCAACAGCTCTGCCTATCTAGGCGACCTGCTTGTAACAGCTTATTCGCAGTTCAGCCGGAACAGGTCGTTTGGTGTTATGATAGGGAAAGGCTATTCTGTAAGGGCGGCAATGATTGAGATGAACATGGTTGCCGAGGGTTATCACGCAACGCGGTGCATATGGGAGATAAACAAAAAGCACAATATCAATCTTCCGATAACCGATACGGTATATAATATATTATATGAGGGTATTTCTCCCGCAATTGAAATCCGTTTGCTTACGGAGAAACTTGCCTGAGAAATCAATGGTGTTAATTAATTATAATATAATCATCTTTTTACAATGAAAAATCTTGAATTGAGTATTGAAAATGTAATTCCGTTTATCACGAAAGAAACACTGGATAGCTATGACGAACTCACCAATTACCATATCCGCCATCTGCATCAGCGGACAGGCAGGGGGGCTAACTTCCTTGGCTGGCTTGACCTTCCCTCTTCCATTACCGATGAATCGCTGAAAGAGCTGGAGGACCTTGCTTCTGAGTTGAAGGAGAAGATTGATGTAATGGTGGTGGTAGGGATAGGCGGCTCTTATCTCGGGGCCAAGGCTGTGATTGACGCACTAACCCATTCATTTGGAATGTGCACTGGAGGAGCCGGTAAATATCCGCGTGTAGTGTTTGCCGGCCAGAACATAAGCGAAGATTACCTTGGCGAACTTGTAGACTTTCTTGAAGGTATTTCATATGCCATAACGGTTATTTCAAAATCGGGCACAACCACGGAGCCGGCGATAGCTTTCCGTATCCTGAGGAACCACCTTGAAAAGAAATATGGACAGGAGGAGGCCGGCAAAAGGATCATAGCCATAACCAGTGCAAACAGGGGAGCTCTCCGGAAACTGTCAGATTTAAAGGGGTACAGGTCATTTGTTATTCCTGACGATGTGGGAGGGCGCTACTCACTTCTGACGCCGGTCGGACTGTTGCCTATAGGGCAGGCAGGGTTAGACATCCGGCAACTGGTTGCCGGTGCAAGATCGATGGAAGAGATGACAAAACCCGGGACGCCTTTCCGGGAAAATCCATCGGCCGTGTACGCCGCAGCAAGGAATGCATTGTACCGGCAGAGTCCCAAAACTGAAATTCTTGCGAGTTATCACCCCAAGTTATTATATCTTGCCGAATGGTGGAAACAGCTTTACGGCGAAAGTGAGGGTAAGGAGAAAAAGGGCATATTCCCGGCCAGCGTTAACTTTACTGCCGACCTTCACTCGATGGGGCAATATATCCAGGAGGGTCAGCGTAATCTCTTTGAAACGGTTATCTCTATAGAGAAACCGGTGCGCCACGTTGTAATACCCGAAGAGGAGGATGATGGTGACGGATTGAATTATCTTTCGGGCAAGAGAATAGACTTTGTGAACAAGATGGCTGAGTTGGGTACCATGCTTGCCCATGTTGACGGCGGAGTGCCGAACATTCTGATAAAGCTCCCCGAACTCAATGAGTATTATCTGGGGCAGCTCATGTATTTCTTCGAGAAGGCCTGCGCAATAAGTGGCTACCTTATGAACGTGAACCCATTCGACCAGCCCGGGGTTGAGGCCTACAAGAATAACATGTTCGCCCTCCTTAGGAAACCAGGCTTCGAAGAAGAATCTGAACTTATCTACAAGCGCCTGGAATCACAAAAACAGTAATAGTCGGACCTGGATATTGACAGGCCGGGTCGGGGAAAGTAATTGTCTTGCTTTCACGGACCCGGCTTATTGTATGCTTTGCTACTAAAACAAATAAACAAAAGTGTATTTTTTGAATTTCGAAAAGTGCACGTATGAGTTATGTAAAACACTAAATAACAATAATATATACTTTATCTCTATTTTTTAAAATCTGACAAATGTTTAATAAATATATAAAATAAATGAACAATTGCAGTCTTATTGGGTTTCTAAGTTAAATTAAACCAAATAAAAATTAAAAGACTGCAATCATGAAAAAAGAGATTTTAAGTTACAAAGCCCTGATAGTATTGATGGGGTTGTTCGTTTTTTCTTTTACTTCCTGTGAAGATGACAATGATAACGGGCCGGTTGATGAAAGGCCTGAGGATGTTGTGGAAATAATAGCAGGAAGTAATGACCATACTACGCTGGCCGCTGCTGTTACTGCTGCCGGACTTATTGAAACGCTTCAGGGTATGGGTCCATATACTGTTTTTGCACCGACCGATGCTGCTTTCGATGCACTTCCTGATGGTACTGTCGAAAGTCTTCTTGAGGATCCCTCAGGGGCGCTGACCGACATTTTACTCTACCATGTTGCTGCAACCAAAGCCATGTCAGGTTCGCTTAGTAACGGAATGAAGGTGCCGACTGTATTTGGAGACGAACTGACCGTAAGCATTACCCAGGAAGGGGTCTTTATTAATGACGCAAAGGTTACAGTAGCAGATATTGAATCTAAGAACGGCGTTGTTCATGTAATTGATGCTGTACTTATACCGGGTGAGTACCAGGAACCACCCAAACCGGCAACCGTTGTTGACATTGTAGTTGGCAGTGATGACCACACCACGCTCACTGCTGCTGTTGTTGCAGCCGGACTGGCAGACGCTCTTTCGGGCGAAGGTCCTTTCACTGTATTTGCAC
>SLMM01000097.1 GCA_007133565.1 Bacteroidales bacterium | reverse complement strand
TCCGCCTCCTGAACAATCTGTTTACTGCAAAGCTGTTCGAAGCCATGCTTTTAAGCTTTTCAGACCTTGTTCGAGGTCGGCGGTTACCTCTGAATGATTGCGCTTCAACTGAAGAAAAACCCAGTCCGGTTAACCCTGCAGCGCCGATTCCGGCAGTTCGTAAAAAATTCCTTCGGCTATTTGAGGTTTCTTCCCTGGTGCCTGATCTTAAATTACCGTTTTCCATGACTTGTATTTTATTGATGAAAAATGATTTAATTGTTAATTGAAAATTATCCTGGTATTGTCTTTCCCAATATAACCAAAAAAAGTGAACTGCCGCTTGTATTAATTCAATCTTCCTGAAGGGAGGGTCTCGGCGGACTGCCTGCATAGTTCAATAACAGGCAGCTGGCCACTGATGAAGGCTTGGACTTTACGGAGATCTGGACAATCGATGAAGGAAACAGTTATCTCAATCTGAGGTGGGAGGAATAATCTTTGCTTTTTCGCCTATTGGGTTTATTTTTGTTATATGGAACGGGCAATTTTCACGATTGGGAGATCGCATACATTTAAAACTCCTTCATTATGCATATACTCACAGGCTTACTTTTATCAAAGCTTTTTACAGGATCAGGAAAACCCAGGAGATTCAAGGGATTTCGCGGAATCGTGGAAATAAAGCATGCTATTCCCGGCCGTGTCAGGTATTATATCCCGACTCTGAAAATGAATATGGAAAAGGGACAGATGCTTGAACAACAGCTTCAGAAAGCTGCAGCCATTAAACAAATAAAGGTAAATACCCTGCTGGGCACGGTAATTGTTTTATATGACCCCGGCAAGATTGATGAGGTAACACTCACCGGTGTGCTTGCCAGGTTACTGGGTCTGGATAAGGAGCTGGAAAAAACGCCCCGTTCTTTAATCGGGAAGGAAGTGTCGCAGGTTCTTAAATCTGCAAACAGTTCTATATATGAACAAACTGATGGCTGGCTGGATCTGAATTCTGCCATAACCGTGACTTTTTTATCTCTGGGCCTGTGGTCGATTGTCAGGCGGCCTTCCATTCTGCCTGCCGGTATCAGCCTGTTATACTGGGCATATAATAACAGTTTGAAAGCTCCATGAGCAATTTTATGTACTGGAAAAGTCTGAACAAAGAGCCGCTTCTCAAATGCAGGGTTCTGCATCATATACCCGGACGTATGCGTATCGGATGCCGTGCCATACGGTATCTTGACGGTTATGAAAAAGATCTCAGGGAACATTCCCTCGAACTGGTATGGGTGAAGCAGGTGTCAATTTCAGTAATAACCGCCAATGTGGTAGTTTACTATAATACTGACGAGGTTCCGGCGGAGCTCATCATTGGCCAGATGGAAGAAATAATTGCCTTGTTTTCCATTCCTGCACACCAGCGTGAACGTAAAGAAAAAAACAAGCTTACAGTGAACGAAAGGCGATTGCAGGAAGAGCCGGTAGGCAGTCTTTTACGCAATGTTCTCATTGGGGCCGGAGCCCTTACATACGCACTGGTTAACCGTAGCGGACAGACCAGGGGGGTATCGTTTCTGGGAAGATTGCTTGGCTTTACTTCCCTTACAAGTATATCACTGGCACTGCCGATAATCAAAAGCGGATTCGAGTCTTTACGTGATACCGGAAAACCGAATGCCGATACCCTCAGCACGGCTGCCATTTTCGCCAGCCTGCTTTCAGGCAACACCGTTTCTGCACTGACTATAATAGTACTGGCCGATACTGCGGAGCTCATAACTGCATACAGTATGAACAAAACCCGGAGTGCTATCAGTGATATGCTTTCTACAGGCGAAAAATATGTCTGGAAAGTTATCGATGCCGGTCATTTGATTAAAATACCCGCCGACAAAGTACAGGTTGGAGATCATATTGCGGTTCATTCAGGAGAAATTGTCAGTGTAGATGGCTTTGTAGAAAAGGGAAGTGCGCTGGTAGATGAATCTTCTATTACAGGTGAATTTATGCCCCGGGAGAAGAAAGAGGGGGAAGAGGTATTTGCGGGCAGCGTGGTTAAAAGCGGCACAATTACCGTGTTCGCCGAAAAAATCAAGGAGGATACTGCTGCGGCAAGGATTATCCATATGGTGGAAGAAGCTACCATGTATAAAGCCCAGGTACAAAATATAGCGGACAGGTTTTCTGCCCAGCTCATACCATTAAATTTTGCCCTGGGGACAATTGTTTACCTGGTTACAGGCAGCATTGCACGGGCATTGAATATGCTGGTGATTGATTATTCATGCGGGATACGGTTATCTACTGCTACAGCTCTTACTGCAGCCATTTCAACAGGTGCACGCAATGGTATACTTATCAAGGGTAGTAATTACCTTGAAATGCTTGCTGAAACCGAAACCCTTATTTTTGACAAAACCGGCACCCTGACTGAAGGTAATCCTGAGGTGAAATCTGTTATCCCTCTAAACGGCGAGATTACAGAAAAAGAGCTGTTATCTCTGGCTGCTGCTGCCGAAGAGACTTCTACACATCCCATAGCCCATGCCATACTGGAGAAAATGAAAGCCAACGGCTGGAAAATTCCCAAACACTGTGTGGTGGAACTGGTGGTAGCCCGTGGGGTGAAAACGCAGGTACAGAAAGATATCATCAGGGTGGGCAATGCCAGGTTTATGAAGGAAAACGGTATTTCGCTTGATAAATCTACTGATGCCGTATCCAGGCTGATGTTAAGGGGAGAGAATTTTGTTTATGTAGCCAGAGGCGACTCCCTGGTGGGCCTTATCGGGATCATGGATCCCCTGCGCGAAAACATGAAAAAGTCGCTTAACAGGTTGCGCAATCTTAAAATAGATGACATCATTCTTCTTACCGGGGATGCGGAGCAACAAGCCGAAGTAGTGGCATCGCGGATGATGTTCGACCGCTTTGAATCAGAATTGCTTCCCGAAGACAAGGCAAAATTTGCCTTGCAACTTCAATCCAAAGGTTTCAGGGTGGCTATGATCGGTGATGGCATTAACGACGCTCCGGCACTGGCCTATGCCGATGTGGGCATCGCCCTGGGGAGCAAACGGACTGACCTGGCCATGGAAGCTGCAGATATTACCATCCGCAGCGATGACCCTCTTACCATTCCTGCTTTGATCATGCTCTCACGAAGCACCATGCGAATTGTAAGGCAAAATTTTGCCACCTCCATAGGTGTAAACAGCATAGGGCTTGTGCTGGGGGCAATGGGCGTGCTGCCGGTATTATGGGGTGCATTTTTACACAATATGACCACCGTTGCCGTAGTGTCAAACTCATTGCGACTTTTCTTTTTTAATATGAATAAAAACCTGCTGAAATAACCATGGAACTATCCATTCACATATCGCACAATCTGCCCGGCAGGGTCAGGTTCAGGTTTTCACAACCATTGCAGGACCCAAAAAAACTGAAGCTGCATGTTATGGAGCATGAAGGGATTGATAAAATGCTTTACTCTCCTGTTACAAACAGCATGCTGGTGCATTTCAATGAAAGAGATGTTGATCTGCAGGAAATCATGATCAGGACAGCACTGGCTTTTTCCATTGAAAATCATCTGAAGCCGGTACACATTACCAGGAAAACCGAACGTCAGTTTATCACTCTCAAAGGGATCGTAGCAGGCCTGAGTATCATTGCCTCAGGGGCCATAACTCTTTTCCTGCCCCGTTCGCCTTTTCAGAAAAGTTTGAATTTGCTGAGTGCCGTTACTACAGCTGCAGCAGTGCTTGAACATGCAGGATATGATTACCGCAAAAAAGGGAGTGTAGACCCGGAGGTATTTTCTTTGGTGTTCCTGGCAAACCGGACGGTTGCCGGAGGCAACCTTTTGTTTCCGTCGGCTCTTACCTGGCTGGCAACTTTCGGAAGGCACTTCTCTTCACTTGAGGGTGAGGGGATCCTGCTGGAAATTCGCAGAACAGGAGATAAAGAACAAAATTTCGAGGTAAATGTTTCCAAGCTCGATGCGAAGGCCGGGTATGCAGACTTATTGAATGTATTTGCCGAAAAGTTTTTA
>SLMM01000125.1 GCA_007133565.1 Bacteroidales bacterium | reverse complement strand
CCATCAGCATAATATCCCGCCTCACCTGCACTGCTGTGAGATTAAGCATATCGGCAAGCTCATGCGAATAGATATGAGTTTTGCCTGCGGCAAGGCAGTTCAGGAGAATTCTCCTGTACTGGCTGAGCCTTTCTATTGTTTTACCCGGAAGTTTCATCTTTTTCCTGAAAATTCAGTTAAGTTCCGGAATTATTGGGAAATTTTACCGTGAAACTACTCCCAACTCCCGGTTTGCTTTTAACACTTATTTCTCCCTTATAAAGGCGGGCAAGCCTCTTGATTATTGACAATCCCAGTCCGCTCCCCGATATATGCTTTGTCTTGTCGCTCTTGATCCTTACAAACTCCTGGAAGAGCTTCGGTATTTCCTCTTCGGGAATGCCAATCCCGGTGTCGTTCACCGTCACGGTAACGGCACCATGTTCATCTTTTATTAAGCAGTCAACCCTACCGCCCTCAATGTTATACTTGATGGCATTGGACAAAAGATTATTGAATATGATCTCCATCTCCTCCCTGTCGGCTTCAATGATCACTTCACCCGGAGCGTCGAGGTGAATTTTTACATCTTTCTGAATGGAAATCGGCCCCATGGTGTCGATCGACATCCGGGCTATCTCTGTCAGGTTGACCGGGGCCACCTCCCGCTTTTTCTTGCCTGATTCAATGCGAGTAAGATCAAGCAGGTCCATTATTAGGTTGCGCATCCCTCTGACGCGGACAAGAGAGCGTTCAATGATCTTATTGTAGCCGTCAAGGTCATTCCCTGCCTGCCTTTCTTCCATTATCCTCAGGTAACCCTCAATGGCATTGAGGGGTGCCTTAAGTTCATGCGACAAAACCGACAGGAACTGAAACCTTATCTGTCTTCCCTCTTTGTTCAGCTTGCGCGTCATCCGCCTCAGAAAGATGTGTTTGGTAACGCTTTCGATAGCCGACTTCAGTTCCTGTGGAGTGAAAGGTTTAGGTATGAAATCGTGGGCGCCATGGTTTGTTGCCTTTATCGCTAGCTCAAGCGAAGCATAGGATGTGATCATCAGAACCACGGTGTCGAGATTCTTTTTGTTGATATACTCGAGTACCTCAATACCCTGCATCCCCGGAAGTTTATTATCCAGCAGTATAATGTCGGGCACTTTTACGTCAATTATTGTTACAGCCTCCTCTCCTGTATGAGTCTCCTGTACATCAAAACCGATGTTCTCGTCCATAAAAGGAAACCCAACAGTATATCTGGATAATATCCTGGAGATTCCTGAACAGATGCCCGGTTCATCGTCAACGACAAGAACATTCAGTTTTTCCATACTAAAGCTTTAGCAGTTTGACTATTTCCCTGTGAAGCTGGTCGGCCCTGATCCCCTTCTCAATATAAAGGTCCGCCTTTATCCATTTACGCTCTTCCTCCGTGCTTACACCGAAAGTCATTCCCGTTTCGGCCGTGACGGCCGTTGCAATGATTACCGGCACATCCGGATATTTCCTTTTCAGCTTGTAAGCAAGGATGAACCCACTGTCATCCTTCTCCATCATCAGGTCAAGAATGGCCAGGTCGGGCTTCAGAGTTTCTAGCAACTTTTCGGCTTCAGCCTGGCTTTCGGCTGTCACCACCCTGAAACCAAATTGTTCGATATTCATCCTGGTCTGGAAGAGATAGTCCTCATCATCATCAACCAGCAGGATAATTTTCTTTTTATTGTCCATAATACCTTTTGATTATAAGCATTAATTATTGTTAGCGGGCAATGTTACAATGAATTTTGTGCCTGTTTCACCCCTTTCCGGATCAGCATTGGATATCAGATTGATCTGTCCGTTATGCATCTTGACGATTCCATACGCAGTTGCCAGTCCGAGTCCCGTTCCCTTTCCTATACCCTTTGTTGTATAGAAAGGCTCGAATATCTTCTCCTTATCCTCCTCCCTGATACCCGTTCCGGTATCGCTGATGTGAAAATCTACCTTATCATTGTCATCAGTTATTTCAACCCGCAACAGTCCACCGTCGGGCATGGCTTCCACAGCATTCTTTAGCAAGTTGGTCAGCGCCTGTATAATCTGCTCCGAATCGAGTTGAGCGGTTTTTTGCCTGAGCCGTTCAACATCTATTTCAACCTTTATATTGTCGGGAATTATCAGTGCATCGAGCGACTGCCTGACAAGCCTTTCAAGATTCACCTCAGAGGGATTTACCTGGTTCTTGCGGGCAAAGTTGAGGAGCCCGCCCACTATTTTCTTGCACCGGTTAGCCTGTTCGACTATGAGTCTCAGATCAGTATATTCGGGCGAATTCTTTGGCACCTCTTCAAGCAGTATATTGCTGTACATTATCACTACTCCCAAAGGGTTATTCAGCTCATGTGCTATCCCTGCCGAAAGCTGGCCCATGCTTGCCATCTTCTCTGACTGTTTCAGAGCCTGCTGCACCGATACCAGCTTTTCGTTTGTCACCGCCAGATCATTTATGGAGTTGTGCAGCTTGTCAATTGTCATGGGCAGGCACATCTCTATCTCCGCCAAACCCTCTATAATGGCAATGGCATGCTCCTCACAGGTTTCATACCCACATGCTCCGCAATTCAGAAAATCGCGTGCATCAACCTTGCCCATTCGCTCCAGCTTATTCCTGATCTCCTGAACCGAAGGGGCCGGCAGACGCTGGTCATCAGTCTCAAAAGAGGAAGAAAGGTCAATTAATTTGTACTCTTCGATATTCCTCTTCCATTCTTCGTCATCACCTCGTTTAAGTTTCTCCCTTACATAATTACTTACAAGGGACCTGCGTGCGTAGTGCTTTCCTCCTTCCGACATGCCGGGCCCCATGATGCATCCCTCACAACACAGAAGCTCCAGATGATGATTGTTTATAAGTCCCGCTTCAAACTCCTTTACCGCTTCCTGAAAATCAGCCCGGCCTTCGGCTACTATTATGTTGCCGTCGAAGGCGCTGTCTTTTATATCAACCGTTTGCAACAGACCTCTGCTTATCGGGAAAACCGCTCCCTTGCCTGCCCAGGGAGTATCGAAATCGGATGGTTCGGCTCCTTCCGGGTCAATATTCCTTTCCTTGAATATCTCCCTCAGTTCGGCAAAGGTTATCACCGCATCGATATCAGGGGACTCCTCTTTTTTTGCAACACATGGCCCGGTAAACACTATTTTCACGTCATTTCCAAGCTTCTTCCTCACAACACGCGACATTGCCACCATAGGCGACACTATACCGGCAAGTGAAGGCACCAGTGCAGGATGGTATTTTTTGATATAATTGACAATCGCAGGACAATCAGAAGATATATACCTTTTTTCGCCTTTACCTTCAAGCAGTTTCTTATATTCTAAGGCAACAAGGTCGGCCCCGAAGCCCACTTCAAAAACCCCGTCAAAACCAAGTTTTCTCATCATTCCCACAAATGAGCGGTAATCACTGGTCTCTGTAAATTCTGCGGGAAAGCTGGGCGCCACAATAGCAGCAACCCTCCCGGGCGATTCAAGCAGTTCGGCGACCCGGATGGCTGAACGCCTGTACACCTTTGCCCCCTGGCTGCAAACCCTGGTACAGTTGCCACACCCTATACAACGCTCAATAAGCACTTCGGCTTGACCGTTAATTATTTTGATGGCCTTGGCGGGACATTCCCTCACGCAGGTATAGCAAACACGGCACCTGTCCTTAAGAGTTATGAGAAGCTTGTTATGGTCGTCTCTCTGTTGCATGCATGTTAGTTGTTACAATGTTATGCAAACTTTGAAAAATGTTAAAGCAGTACTTTGCGCTCCGAGTATTTTGTATGGAAAAGTACCCGGCATTTCTCACTTCCGGGCCCGCCGGGGAACTCATTGTACAGGTTAGAAACTGCCGGGTTTTTATGTGAGAACCTTATTGCTTCCTTCTCATCAACCCCGTATAATGCTTTCATCCTGGCCTTTACAGCAGTATCTCCGGTCCCTATAGGCTGCCCTCCACCATTTACGCACCCTCCGGCACAAGCCATTATCTCAATGAAATCATAATTGCTTTTCCCTTCGCGTATCTCCTCAATTATAGTTAGGGCGCTGGATAGCCCGCTTACTGCGACAAACCTGTATACGCTTCTGCCTAACTTGATATCAGCCTCCTTCCTTCCCTTGCTTCCGCGCAGCTCCTGGTACTTAATTCTGGACGGGTCCTTTGCACCAGCTATATGCGGCAAAGAGCGGATAACAGCCTCAGACATTCCACCTGCAGCTCCAAACAGCCTTCCTGCTGAACTGGGAATGCCCCAGGGCGCATCGGCCTGCTCAGAACCAACCTGGTTCATATCAATTCCATAAAGCCTTATCAATTTGGCAAGCTCGCGGGTGGTAAGAACAGAATCGATATCCGAAAGCCCCTTGCGGGTCATCTCCTCCCTCCGCGCTTCAAACTTCTTGGCAGTGCAGGGAGCAATAGCAACCGAGAATATTCGGGCCGGGTCAATATCCGTTTTCTCGGCATATCCTGTTTTGAGAATAGTGCCCAGCAACTGCTGGGGTGATTTGCAGGTTGACATCACGGGAAGAAGGTCAGGGAACCACTGCTCTGCAAATTTCACCCAGGCCGGGCAAGATCCTGAAATAAGTGGCATCTTCTCCTTTCTTTTACTCCTTTCGTGCAGTTCGGCTGCCATTTCCAGGGCGGCAGCATCGGCGGCACAGGATGTATCAAATATTTTGTCAAAACCTATTTTCCTGAGCACAGCATTGATCAGTCCGCTGACCTCCCTGCCTGGTTTAACGCCAAACTCCTCAGCCAGTGATACTGCCACTGAAGGAGCGTACTGTACAATAACCATCTTGTCCGGGTTATGAAGGGCATCCTCAAGCTCCATGAGTGCGTCTTTTTCAAACAGTGCCCCGGTAGGGCATACCATGATACACTGCCCGCAGTTTATACAGCTTGAAAAATTGAGGTCCTTATTACAGGCTGTACCGATTATGGTTTTATTGCCTCGGTTCAGGAAGTCGATTGCAAATACTGCCATTCGTTCTTCACATACCCTTACACACCTTCCGCATAGAATGCATTTGGCGGGGTCGCGGACTATCGAGGGACTGGAATGGTCGAGCTTGTAGTTGTTCTTTTTGCCCATGATGCGGCGTTCCCTTACGTTCAGCTCTTCGGCGAGATTCTGCAGCTCACAGTTTCCGTTACGAACACAATAAAGGCAGTCGTCGGGATGATTTGACAGTAAAAGCTCAACAATTGTTTTTCTTGATTTGACAACCCTGGGCGAGTGGGTCTTTATCTTCATCCACTCGTTCACCGGTTGTGAACATGAGGGTACCAGTCCGCGCCTCCCCTCAACCTCCACGACGCACATCCTGCATGCCCCCGTAGGGGTAAAATCCTTCATGGAACATATGGCAGGTATCTTTATGCCGGCCGTCTGTAACGCCGACATAATTGTATCTCCTTTGCGCGCTTTTATTATCCTGTTGTTAACCTCTATCTTTACCAGCATCTCATTTTTTGTTAAAATACAATGGCACTATATAACAGATATGGCGCTGAATTTGCAAACATCATAGCATATACCGCACCCGGTGCATTTATCCTCAACGATAAAGAACGGATGATGCCTGGTGCCAATTATGGCTGAAACCGGGCATTTTGGGGCACATACAGTACATCCGGTACATTTGTCAACATCAATCCGGAACAACCTTAACTCCTTGCATACACCGGCGCTGCACTTTCTGTCAAATATGTGTTCTTCATAGTCGTTCCTGAAATACCTCAGGGAGCTGATAACCGGATTAGGCGCCTTTTGACCCAGTCCGCAAAGCGAAGTATCCCTGATCACCTCTGCAAGACTTTCCAGCTGCATAACCCCCTTGAACCGCTCAAGTGTGGTATGGCCGTTCTCATCTACAGGCCGCCTGGTTATATTCTCATACACCTCAAGCATCCGCCTTGTCCCTTCCCTGCAGGGGATACATTTGCCGCAACTCTCTTTCTGTATGAAATCCATAAAGTACCTTACCGTGTCGATTATGCAGCATCCTTCGTCGAGCACCACCATTCCTCCCGATCCCATATAGACCCCCTCGGCCTCAAGAGATTCAAAATCATAGGGAGTATCAATATTCTCGCCGGTCAGGAACCCGCCTGAAGGCCCGCCAATCTGTATCGCTTTGAAACCCTTCTTTCCTGGTATGCCCTCACCGGCCCCGAAAATAATATCCTTCACAACTGTGCCAAGCGGCACCTCTATTATTCCCTGGTTCACGATACGTCCCGATAGCACCAGGACTTTTGTCCCCCTGGCAGACTCACTTCCGATAGACCTGAACCAGTCCGGTCCGTTTTCAAATATAGCCGGAACATTGGAAAGGGTCTCTACATTATTCACAACGGTGGGTTTGCCAAAAAGCCCGGAAACGGCAGGGTATGGTGGTTTTGGCCTGGGCATGCCCCTTTTCCCCTCTATACTGCTTATCATGGCCGTCTCCTCGCCGCATACAAATGCTCCCGGGCCTTTTCTGACTGCTATTTCAATATTGAAGCCGCTGCCGAATACGTCATGTCCCAGCAGTCCGTAGTCACGTGCCTGTCTTATTGCCTCCTCAAGTCTGCTGATAGCGGTATTATAGTCGTTACGAATATAAATGAAGGCCTTTGAGGTACCTATCGCATAGGCGGCAATCATGACCCCCTCGATCAGCCGGTGCGGATCACTCTCTATCATTGCCCTGTTGGCAAAGCCTCCCGGATCGCTTTCATCTGCATTGCAAAGCAGGTAACGCTGGTCGGCAATGACCGTATGAGCAACCTTCCACTTCTTCCCCGTAAGGAAACCTCCTCCTCCCCTGCCCTGAAGCCCGCTCCTCTCGACTATGTCGCATACCTCATCATGAGTATAGCTGCGAATGGTTTTCAGGTAAGACCTGTAACCACCTGTTGCAATGTACTCTTCGATGGAGAGGGGACTGATACGGCCCCAGTTTCTGAGCAGGTTTCTCAGCTGGATTGAAAAAAAAGGAAGCTCGTCAATAAACGGCACATCTTTCCATACTTCAAGCGACGGATTACGATGCTGGCCTAATACCTGAACATCAGGGATCATGTTGTTAAATACACCGTCAAGCAAAAACGGCACCTTGTCTCCGGTAACCTGTCTGAAAGCCACTCTTGTCTTACCCGGCATCTGAACCTCCATCACCGGCTCCATCGTGCAGTAGCCGGTTGAGCCTGTTTCTACCACCTCGGCCTTTATATCCCTGTCGCCGAGATATCTCTTTACCTGATCAAGGGTTTCCCCGGCCCCGGAAATCAATCCACTGCTTCCGGTACCGACAAAAACAACGGGATACTTTACCTTTTCCCTTCTCACAAACCGGAGGACCTTTTCAACATCGGAAGGAAGGTCGACTGATTCATTAAGAAGCACACTATCCTTAAGATAATCCTTTGCAACAGGTATATGTGTCCTGGTCTCCATAATCACTCCTCCCCTCCTTCTATATATGAATCCATTATTTCTTTTACGTCGCCGGGTTTCACACCGGTGTGGTACCTTCCGTTTACCCGTATGAGAGGAGAAAGATGGCAGGCTCCCATGCAGGCTGATAGCTCAAAACTGAACTTGCCGTCTCTTGTTGTCTCTCCAGGCTTTATACGCAGTTTCTTTTCAAGTTCCTTACGTACATCACCTGCACCGGTAACATGACATGAAGTACCATGGCAAAGGCAGACATGATGCTGACCGGGTGGCCCAAACCTGAACTGGTTATAAAAGGTTGCAAGCCCGTAGATCTTTCCGGAGGGCAGGTCAAGATAGCGCCCGACCTCAACTAACGCCTGCTCAGAGAGGTAACCATCCTGATCCTGAATATCCTGCAGTATAGGAATAAGGCTGTCTCGTGATCCTTTGGGATATTTGCGGAGAATATCATTAGTTTTACCATCCATCAGAATAAAGCTTTACTCAATTTGCTGATAAAAACCCTTTTGTAGAACACAATTTTACAAAAAATTATTGTTATAATCCAAACATTGTTACAAAATTAACAATGTTTATCAGCATGTTTTTATACAAAAAAAGTAGTATTTTTGCTTACATATCAGGCTATTGTTGCCTGAATGACAAGGAATATCATATCACCAGATGGAAGAAAGAACCGAAATAGTAATCTGCCTCGGTAGCTCATGTTTTTCCAGGGGCAACCGGAAGTGTCTCCCGGTTATCGACAAATACTTAAAAGATAACAACCTGGAAGAAAAATACTTCTTTCGCGGGAGCCGGTGCTTCAATATATGTGAAAAAGGCCCCATTCTTAAAATAGGCGACACCATATTTGAGGGGGTCAAACCCGGGGAGGTGGCCGGAATTCTTAAACGAACACTCCGGTAGTTGCCGGTGTAATCACGGCCTGTGCCGTATACAATCGCGGTAATACCGGATAAAGGCTCAAACACTTCAAACATGATAACCAACAGACTATGGCCCTGATAAATATTGACAACGAAAAGTGCAACCTCTCCTACTCCTGTGTAAGAATATGCCCTGTCAATGCCATCAAGGTGGAGGCTCACCAGGATTACCCGGAAATAATGCACAATGCCTGCATCGGTTGTGGCCACTGCCTTAAAGTCTGCTCACCCGGAGCAATCAGCTACAGGGATTCAAAAGAGGAGACAAAGACCCTGCTGGCATCGGACGACAAGGTGGCAGCAATCTGTGGTCCAAGCATCTCAGGCGAGTTTCATGATATAACTGACTACCGTAAATTTGTCGACATGATCAGAGCCCTTGGCTTTGATTATGTGCTTGAAGCCTCCTTCGGGGTCGACCTGGTGGCTCACAGGTACAATGATCTGTTTACCGGCTTTAAGGGGAAATATTACATTACAGCCAACTGTCCGGCAGTAGTGTCATACATTGAGAAATTCCATCCCGGTCTTACTGACAATCTTGCCCCCATTGTGTCGCCAATGATAGCCACAACAAAAGTTGCCCGTAAAAAATACGGTAACGGACTTAAGGTTGTTTATATTGGCCCTTGTGTTGAAACAAAGAGGGAGGGCAAAAGATACCGTGATGACGGACGCGTTGATTCAGTGCTTACTTTTACCGAGTTGAGAGAACTGTTTACTGAATATGACATTACTGAAAAGAAGGTGGAGTTCTCAGACTTTGATCCGCCTATAGGATTTAAAGGCTCCCTCTACCCCATCAGCACGGGAATACTTGAAGCAGCAGGCATTGACCAGGGGCTGCTTGACGGTAAAGTTATAACCGCAGAAGGTCGTAACAGCATGCTTGAAGCGGTTAACCAGTTTGAGAAGCATATTGACAACATAAAGAAACATTTTAACCTGTTTTACAATGAGGGGTGTATAATGGGCCCCGGCACTTCGCGGGGAGGTGAAAAGTTCAGGCGTCACGCACTGGTGATCGACTATGCCAAAAAAAGGCTGAAAAACTTTGACAGCAGGAAATGGGAAAAGGATATGGAGGAGTTCGGTAAACTTGACCTGTCAAGAAAATTCAAAAAGGATGACCAGAGACTGCCATACCCTGACGAAGACAAAATACAGGAGATACTGCAGGTTATTGGAAAAGAACATAATGTCGATGAGATAGGCTGTGCATCCTGCGGCTATACCTCCTGCAGGGACTTTGCGGTGGCTGTGGCACGGGGCCTGGCAAAAACGGAGATGTGCCTCACATTCACCCTTAAAAACAGGCACGATTATATCAAAACCCTCAGGGATACAAACCAGAAGCTTGCAGAAACCCAGGAGGCGCTCAAGAAATCCGAAAAAAATGCCCGGCGTGACCAGCAACTTGCGAGAGAATCTTTTGAAACCACCCGTACAATGCTTGAAAAACTTCCTTCAAGCGTAGTACTTGTAGACAGTGAACTGAAGGTGATACAGGCAAACAAAAGCTTTATCAACATGCTTGATGAAGAGGCCAGGATGATTGAAGACATCATTCCCGGCCTTGAGGGAGCCGATCTTAAAACACTCCTTCCCTATAACTTTTACAACCTTTTCTCATACGTGCTTAACCAGGACGACAATATCGTGAACCGGGACGTCCATTTCAATGAAATCCTCTATAACGTATCGATATTCACCATAAGGAAGAACAAGGTGGTTGGTGCTGTCATAAGAGACCTTTATGTGCCGGAGGTAAGAAAGGAGGAGGTGATAAAACGGGTTACCGATGTGATAGACAAAAACCTCGAGCTCGTTCAAAAGATAGGTTTTCTCCTGGGTGAGGGTGCATCAGAAACCGAGGCTATGCTCAACAGCATAATTGAGTCGTATAAAATGCCTGAAAAACCGGAGAAAGATGGAGAATAACTTCTATGTTGAAGTTGGTTACCAGCAGAAAAACCACGGCAAGGAACGGATCTGCGGTGATGTATTCCTCTCGCAAAGGATCAAGGAGGAGAACCGGATAGTTGCCGTTCTGTCAGACGGTATGGGACACGGAGTAAAGGCCAACATACTTGCAACTCTTACCGCATCCATGGCTATGAACTTCACCCGTGAACACAAGGATGTTACCCGCATTGCCGAGATTATAATGAACACCCTGCCGGTTTGCAGCCAGCGAAAAATCAGTTACTCAACCTTCACGGCAGTGGACATTGAGATGAATGCTCAAACCAGTATCCTTGAATATGACAATCCGGGCAGTTTTATCATGAGGGGCAGCAAGCCTCTCGATTCTGAATGGAACTGCCTGATCCTGAGCTCAGAAAAAAATAAGGGGAAAGAGATTAAAAGTTGCCATTTTGATCCCCGTAAGGAAGACCGTATCATCATTTGCTCAGACGGTATCACCCAGTCGGGTATGGGCTCAAAAAAATACCCTTTTGGCTGGGGCTGGGAAAACGTGCAGCAGTTTATAACAGGAATTATTGATCAGCAGCCCGATATATCGGCACAGAAGCTGGCATCCCGAATTCTCAACACGGCCTACAAAAATGACAATTACCATGCCCAGGATGACACATCCTGCGCTGTTATCTACTTCCGTGAGCCAAGAAAACTCCTGCTTTGCAGCGGCCCTCCCTTTGAAAATGAGAATGACACCAAACTGGCTGACATTGTTAAAGAGTATCCAGGCAAAAAGATCCTGTCGGGAGGCACCACCGGCGATATAGTTGCACGCGAGCTCGGGATTGAGATAAAAGACACCTTTGAATTTACCGATCCCGACCTGCCTCCTGTATCCCATATGGATGGAATAGACCTTGTGACCGAAGGGATTCTGACTCTCAGCAAGGTCTCAAAAATACTTAACGAGTATAATCAGAACTGGGTGCCCGGCAAAGGGCCTGCCGACAAGATAGTGAGCCTGCTGCTCGAAAGTGACGAAATAAGGATAATCATCGGCACCCGCATAAACGTTGCACACCAGGACCCCAACCTGCCTGTTGAGCTGGAGATCAGGCGCACCGTGCTCAAACGCATAGCACGAAAGCTTGAGGAAAAGTTCCTGAAAGAGGTATCTGTTGAATACATTTGATATCCAACTGCTTTTTTATCAGTACAGGATATTATCATTTCCCCTTCCGGGGATGGGAACGGCTTGAGTGCACCCGTGGAAGTGAATGGCGCGCATACCCCCGCAAGATTTCCCGGCTCAGTCGTATAAAGTTACATAGTCCCAGGAGTTGCCGGTATGGTGCAGGAACTTTTCAAAATCGCTCCACGATATCACCAGCGATGCCGTATTTATATTGGGGTGGAAGCTTACTTTCCCGAATCCTTTAAGGTTTTTGTCAATAAACAGGTGTACATGATTATCATGGTCGTTGATCAGGCCAAACGGCGATACCGATCCCGGCTCCAGTTTCAGATACCTCATCATCCTTCTGGGAGATGCAAAAGTGAGCTTGCCCTGCCTGAGCCTTTGCTCCAGATCTTTGATCTTCAATGTATTGGAATACTCGAATATGACCAGGTAGTGCCGGTTGCCCTTATGGTTGCGAAAAAACAGGTTTTTGCAATGGGCCGCATCAATATCCTTCCAGTACCTGGATGCCTCCTCTACGGTTGGTACCGGAGGGTGCTGGTAATAATCGAACAAAATATCAAGTTCCTCAAGAGTTTTGTAAAGCAAGGGGTCTCCTCTAAGTTTCATGGGGACAAATTTGTAAATAATTCCGCACATTAGGAAAATTTCGACTTTCAGTTGGAACCTCTTCACTATTGACCCAAAATGCATGGCATGTGTAATAGACGAAGCCGTTTTTTTTTCGTCTGTGTGTCATTTAAAAATTGTCATGTATATTTGTGGCACGATTTTAAATTTTGTGTTACTATGGCCATAATCCGATTTGGAGTCAGCCTTGAGAATGAAGTGCTCAGGGACCTCGATGAATTTGTAGTTGAGAACAATTTTCCAAACCGTTCGCGGGCTATCCGCTACCTGGTCGAAAAAAGCCTTGTCGAGAAAAAATGGCAATGCAACAACGTTGTGGCCGGAGCAATAGTCCTGCTTTATGACCGGCTGAAAAAAGATCTGGCTGTAAAGCTGAAGGATATAATGCATGAAAACAACGATCTGATACTTTCATCCCAGCATTTTCACCTGACCCATGATAACTGCATGGAGATCATCGCAGTAAAAGGCAAAGCAAAAAAACTGACATTGTTATCTGAAAAACTGATTGGAAACAGTGGTATTATTCATGGAAAGCTGATCATGAGCAGAGTGGATTGATAAAGCCTTCGCCGAACTTTGAAATAACCTGCCCTTCATTAATCACTTCTGAATAAAACCATATATGAACCCACATAAAAAAAATAAGCTTACAAAATGAGAAAAATAAAAAACAACCTGCTGACTATCATCACACTGACATTAATTGTTTTGCAACTGCCGTCATATTCACAACAACAGGAATTCATCCCTGAACTGGACACTCTTGAGATCGAAGAGATAGTTGTTTCCGGCACCAGGGTTGAAGTGGCCAGGAGAAATGTTCCCGTCACACTCTCGCTGGTGTCGAGAGAGCAGATCGAACTTAGCAATGAATCGGCGGTCCTCCCGGTTCTAAGTCACCGTATCCCGGGTATGTTCGTGACCGAAAGGGGTGTGACCGGATTTGGTGTCGCCTCCGGGTCGGCGGGACAGATAAGCATGCGGGGTGTTGGAGGTACAGCTCCCAACACCGAAGTGCTTCTGCTGATCGACGGCCACCCCCAATACCAGGGCCTGTTTGCACACCCGTTTCCTGATGCCTATGTCTCCTCCGATGTAGAGCGGGTTGAGGTGATCAGGGGGCCCGCATCAATCCTCTACGGATCAAACGCGATGGCCGGTGCCATCAACATTATCACCCGGCAGCAGACAACAGACGGTTTTTCGGGTAACGCCAGGGTATCCTATGGTTCCTACAATACACAGAAATACATGGCCAGCGGAGGTTTCAGGGAGGGAAGGTTCAGCATCTTTGCATCAGTAAACCATGACCGGACCGACGGTCACCGCGATACCTCCGAATTCAGGATAGTGAACGGCTTTATCAAGGCCGGGTATGATATAAATGACAATATCAGTGTTACCGGCGATTTCAGCGTGGCTGACTTTAACTCCCAGGATCCGGGGACTATTTACAATCCTGCATATTTTGGCATTGACATCCTTAGGGCAAAGGCATCACTGTCAGTTCAGAACCGTTATGACAGGGTTGAGGGGGGACTGATAGCTTTCTATAATTACGGAGACCATGATTTTACCGATGGATGGATTTCGCGCGACTACCACGCCGGGGTGAGCCTCTACCAGGGTGTCAGGCTGTTTCCGGGGAACAGGCTGACAGTTGGAGCCGATTACAAGAACGTGGGCGGCATCGCAAACAGCGGGGTTCCCGGCGCGGCAGACAAATGGCATGATGTAACCGACATTGCCGGTTACACATACATGCAACAGACACTTTTTGACCGGCTGGTGCTGAGTGCGGGACTGCGACTTGAGAATAACTCGCTGTTCGGACTGGAAACGGTGCCCCAGGCAGGTTTTGCATTCAGTATGACAGACAAGGCCACACTTAAGGGCTCAGCATCGAAAGGGTTCAGAAGCCCGACCCTGATGGAGCTTTACCTTTTTGCTCCCAATCCCGCTCTGAAGCCGGAAAGGCTTTTCAACTACGAATTGGGTATCGGGCGCGAATGTAGCTATTCGAGGACAAGGGCAGAACTGACCGTTTTCTTGATCGAAGGAGAAAATGTTATTGAGGTGTTGCCTAATGAAACTCCTCCTCCCCCTATGATGAGGCAGAATGTGGGAACCTTTTCAAATAAGGGGTTTGAGCTTGAGGTAAGCTGGATTGCCAGCCGTGAGCTCAGGTTCTCTTCCAACTACAGCTTTATAGACACCGACAAACCCAGGCTGGCATCACCGAGACACCAGTTCTTTGCCGATGCCACCTACAGCCGGGGCAACATCCGCCTGAACACATCGGTGCAACAGATTTCAGGGCTTTATACACTGGTAACCGGACCCGCTCCCCAAAAAGAGAGCTACACCCTGGTAAACCTTATGTTCTCTTACCGGTTTACCCAAAATATCGAGGCTTTCCTGTCCGGCAGAAACCTCCTCGATCAGGATTATACCATCATTTACGGCTATCCGATGCCTGGTGTCACATTATTTTCAGGCATCAACATCAGGTTATGAGTTGCATGTCCAGTTCATATACCGGTGTATTCCCTGCTCAGATCCCATAACCTGCGGGCAGCTTCTTCATCCATGGCTGCCCGCGAGGGCCTCTTCTTCTTCTTTCTCACCCAGTAACCTCCTGTTTCACCGTTAATATCGATGCCTGCGGAGAGAAATATAGATGTTTCGGCGCCTTTTCGTGGACTTGTCATGAAGATGCCTGCAATGGGCCTTATAAACGGACCGATCTTATCAAACAGATTAGTGGCCACCACCCCGGGATGAAGGCTGTTGACCGTTATTCCGTCTTTTTTAACTTTTTCAGCAAGATGGCGGGTAAAGAGTATGTTGGCCAGCTTTGACTGGCTGTAGGATCTGAAGCTGCCATACTTACTTTTTAATTCGGGATCATCAAAGTTGAATCCGTTATAGCGGTGAGCCTCCGAAGATACGTTAACGATACGCGAGGGCGCCCCTGCCTTCAGCCGGTCAAGCAACAGGTGTGTAAGCAGGAACGGTGCCAGGTGGTTAACACCGAAATTCATCTCTATACCATCTTTTGTAGTATTGAACATCTTCTCCCATATCCCGGCATTGTTTACAAGGACATGCAGGCGGTCAAACCGTTTTTTGAATTCACCGGCAAAAGACCGAATGGAATCAAATGATGCAAGATCGCATTCCATCAAAACAATGCCGTTATTCCCGGTCCTGCCTGATATCTCATTTCTTACATCTTCACCCTTTTTAAGATTTCTTGCCGGTAAAACGACGGTTGCACCTTCGGCTGCCAGCGCCAGTGCGGTCTCTTTACCTATTCCCGAGGTAGCGCCGGTAATTACAGCTATTTTGTCAGCAAGTCTGTTATCAGTTTTCATATTATGCATCTGTTTTTTGCCTTGATTAATTTTATATATTCAAGTCGTTAAACAGGCAAACAGAAAATATGTTTAACGAAAAATCAATTTTATTCAACAAGCAAAATTGATTGTGACAAACCTGTGAATTTGGCCGGATCGATAAGTATTGCTGTATTGCCGGCCTGATCTGTTCACTCCTGATCCACCATCCGGTTATACCGTTCCATATATCTTTCGTACTGGCGGCGGTGACGGTCATCCATCTCAACTTTGCGGCCCTTTATGTACACCTGCTCAATTACAGTTGACAATTCGAGGATATTACCGTCTGTAATGATCAGCGAAGCATCCTTGCCAACCTCCACCGACCCCATACTGTCTTCAAAACCTAATATTTTTGCCGGATACAGGGTGACGGTTTTCACAGCCTCCTCAAGAGGAAGCCCGAAAGCAACGGCTGATGAAGGATGATGAGCCAGCCTCATCGCATATGCAGGGGCAAAATCTCCTGCTATACAGTACTTAATACCGGCGTCATAAAGCATTCGCGGTAAAGTGTAACTCCGGTCATACTCTTCCCACTGCCGGGAGGGACCTCCTATCACCGGGGTTACTATCACAGGTATATTCTTCTCTTTCAGCTGGGGAAGCACATATCCGGCATCCCTTCCGCCAACAAGCACCATTCTTACATTCTCTTTTTCAGCCCAGTTGATGGCGGACTGGATCTGACGGATCTCGTTTGCATTTATATGAACAGGTACTTCCCCTTTCAGAACAGGGATCATAGCTTCCCACCGCACATCCCTGTTATGGTGAGGCACGCCCCGCTCACCGGCTGCCTCTATGGCCTGTTTATATCTCCTGGCGGCATTGAAGGCTTCAGACAACTCCTCCAGTGTGTTGTCCCTTACCCTTGCATTTGCCATATTTGGCCAGTTAATAATCATGGCAACGGGAGCCCTGTATACCATCTCTTCCCAGTTCCACCCGTCAGTCAGCATGGCTGCTGATAGCCCTGAAACTATACCGCCTGTTGGTGTAGCTACGGCAATGGCAATTCCGTGTGTGCGTGCAACGGGAATATGATCGCTCTCTGCATGATATGCAACCTGGGCACGCACATTGGGATTAATGCTTCCGTGTTCTGAAAGGTCAACTGTTTCAGCCACCCGGCTTATCTCCGAAAGGCCAAGTGATGACCTGGCATGTATCATGGCGGGGAACACATACTTACCGGTAATATCCACTATTTCGGCTCCGGCAGGGATTTCTGCATTAACACCCACAGTGGTAATTACACCGTTTTCAAAGACCACGGTGCCACCCCTGATTGTTTCACCTGAAACGGTAACAACGGTGCCACCTTTCAGGGCTACCGGGGCAGCCTGGTGAATTGCCGGCATCTGGGCATTCAGCCCCGGCATGCCTGAAAAAATTGCAATAAATATTATTGTGACTGAAATAACTCTTTTTGTATCCATTCTTTAGTTATTTATATGTAACATTTTTAATTGGTCCCGGCTGTACGTCCGGCTGTCTGCCCTCCGGAGCCCTGGCTATCAGATGCAGCGGCAGAAGCTTTCTGGATAAGTGCAGCCCTCTCCCGTCGCACCTCCTCACGCATCAGCATATCCTGCTCCCTGTCAAAATATCTGCGGCCGTCAACCCAGGTCTGTTCAGCATGGGTAAACCCGGACAGAGGGTGACCGCTCCATATAACAAAATCAGCATGTTTCCCCGGTTCAAGCGATCCTACCATCTCGTCAACACCGATCATTTTAGCCGGATTTATTGTAATCAGGTCCATCGCGGTAATTTCATCTATCCCGGTAGCAAGCATTTTACCAGCTTCCCAGTTCATGCGTGTTGACAATTGGGTATTGTCAGAATGCAATGCTGTAAGTACTTCCTGGCCGAGCAGTATTCTCGCATTATAAAGGATGCCGTCAGCTGCCTCTACCTTGAATGAACTCCAGTCTGTCCATATAATCGCACCTGCCCCGTGATCACGCAGTATATCGGCAATCTTATACCCCTCAACAGTATGTTCAAAGGTAGCAATCCGGAATCCCATATCATCAGCCAGGCGCATCAGCATCTGCATTTCATCCTGCCTGTATGCATGGGCATGAATGATCCTTTCTCCTCTCAACACTTCGGCCATCGCTTCAAGCTGAAGGTCCTTCCTGGGAGGAATGCCTGTTCTTTCCCTTTCCCATCTTTCCTGTTTAGCCACATAATCCTTTGCGGCCTGAAAGGCATCCCTGATTATCTGCTCCGCCCCCATCCTCGTATTGGGGTACTGGTTTGTGTTGCGCACCACATTTTCACCAAGTGCAAGCTTAAGGCCGGGTTTTGCCCCCTCCAGAAGCAGTTCGCCTGGCAGGGCTCCCCACCTCATCTTGACCACAGCATCCTGTCCCCCAACCGGGTTGGCCGATCCGTGCAAAAGGTTGGCAGTGGTCATGCCACCGGCAAGAAGACGGTATACCCATATATTATCAGGCTCAATAACATCAATAATCCTTGTTTCAGGTGTCATGTTGTTTCCTACCTCATTAACCCCTCCCCTGATGCTGCTATGAAGGTGCGGGTCGACCAGCCCGGGAGTTACATGCTTACCTGTTGCATCAATAATAACGGCTCCCCGCGGCACATCCAGTCCCCTTCCAACCTCAACTATCCTGCCGTGCCTGACAAGCATATCGGCATTCTCAAGTCGCCCGAGCGGCCCCTGGGTCCAGATCGTGGCGTTCCTCACCACTACATTGTCAGGCATCTCAGGAAGTGCTTCAAATCCGTATTCCATGGAAGGGTAGAGCATCCTGAGCTCTGACATAAGGGCAGGCCTGCGGCTCTCTTCATTGCGGCTCTCTTCATTGCGGCTCTCTTCATGATCTGACAACCTTGTTGCCTTCCAGTTAAAAAACTCTCCGTCGGGCATCTCGCCTATGCCAAAAAGCTCTTTCTCCGCAACTGCCGCAGACAGGCGCACAATACCGTCAACACCTATTGAATCGCCGCGAAAACCAATGGTTACCCTTTGGTTGTCTGTCCGTACCCTATGCAGGTCCGCGCTTTTATCATCTTTTTTCAGCTTACCCCTGAGCCTTGTCTCTGTCCCGCTTATCTCAATCTCTATTTGACCAATACCATCAAGCTCTGCCTGCCATCTTCCCCTGAGGTCGGTTTTGCCGGTTGCGGCAACTTCATAGGGTTTGCCGTCGATCCAAACCTCCTCCACTTTCACAGACCTCTCAAAGATATTGCCGTCGGCTACCACAAAGCTGGCAACCTTGCCTCGTTCCAGTGAACCATAGTGCTGTTCCAGCCCCAGCAGGTTTGCCGGAGTAAGGGTCAGTGCATCAAGGGCCGCATCCTGATCCAGGCCCCTCTCTACCGCCACCCTCAGCTGTTCAAGAAATGATTTATTGTTGCCAAGGCCGGAACCGGTAATGGCTATCCTGACTCCGGCATTACTCAGCATACCCGGGTTTTCAGGGGCAAGATCCCAGTGCCTCAGATCTTCAAGCGAGACATTCATGGCTGATTCCGGACTCTCTATGTCAGGGGTATCCGGAAAATTAAGAGGAAGGATCACGGGAACCCCCGCATCCCTGATTACTTCAAGGCGGCGATACTCATAACCACTGCCTCTGGCCCAAAGGTCAAATGACATTTCCCCTGCTATTGCCATGGCCCTCATAAATCCTATCTCGTCGCCTGTATCGAATATAACCGGTTGCATTCCGGAACCGGCAGGAATTAACGAACCAAGGGCAAGATTAAGTTCCGGCCGTTCCAGTCCCCTTCCACCAGCAGTATATGCAGAATGAGCACTTTCGTACCATTGCGTGTCGTAAAAAGTCTGCCTGATGAGCGATATAACACCCATAAGGGAAGTTGGATACCTTCCACCCAGTCCCCGTGACCTTTCGAAGCTGACTACCTGGGCAACATCCGGCTTTACTACAAGTCTGGTATTGTCATCTTCGCCGAGGGATACTACGGCGCTCCTGCCCCTGAATATTCCTGCAGGAGGAACGGCATTGGCAAGTACAAAACCGCCTGCACGGTATCTCTTTACCCTGTCCTCATCATAGGTGTAGGCCGAAGAGGCATCAAACCATGAACGAACCTGCGGATTCCAGTGAACAGCCCCTGAAGATGCGGGCTGTTCTGACGGAGGTATAAGAAACTGTGCTGCAATCTCTGCATATTCAGCAGGGATGTTGAGAGCACGTAACTGTCGCCTGCCGGCTTCATCCGGGTCAGGAAAGCCAATTTCTGCCCAAAGGTCAATAAAACCGGGATAGATTGTCCTGCCTTCGAGGTCATGTATCCACGCATCAGCCGGGGTTTGTATGCCAGACCCGACATCTTCAATAACACCGTTACGTACTACCAGCGTACCGTTTTCAATAATATTCCCGGGAGAAATCACAATTGTGGCATTTGTGATGGCATACACAAAGGGTGTGTTATCCCTCAGTCCCTCAGCCGGCAGTGTTTGTCCGCCGGCATTATTGGCATTAAACATGAGAAATGCAATGAAAAAATAGACTAACCGCTTCATCGGTAAAATATTAGGTTTAAAATAAAACAACTGATATCATTCTAAACGGACAGGCATAAATAATGACGGGCAAAATACAAAAATTCGTGCTTTTGTAACCCTTTATTTATATAAACCGTATCTATTAACATAATTTAACAACCGTGTGCAGGCGTGCTTTAACTGCCGGTAATTTTATAACAGTAATATTCAGATTAATTGCCGGCCGCATTATGGTTTTTAAAAAAACTTGTATATTTATTGCCGTTAAATTTGAAATAATCTGTTAACTATATCAATGAAAAGAGTACATTACATTCTTGCCCTGGTTTTTTTCGCAGCCGTTATATTCAGCTCCTGCTCAGCTCAGAAATGCCCCGCCTACGGACACCATGAAACAGAGCAGCAGGAAATGAAAAGCTGAATTTGCCGGCCGGCCAGGAAAGTGGCTCCGGTATAGCAGCCATACGAAATACCGTTATTTTTTGCCGGGATAACTCCGGCAGCCTTTTCAGTATTTCATACTGACTTACCCGCAAGCAACGCTGGATTCTATTTTTTTATCCCTGCCCTGCCAGAACAAGGGCTGAATTTGATTTTGACAGTGAAACAAGGTTACCCCGGAATATTTTTTGACTATTTCCTCTTTTTATTTACTTTTGTCTGCGGTTTTTACCGGGTCATAAATATTTTCAAACTAACTAAATATAATATACTATGGGAAAAATTAAAATCGGAATTAACGGATTCGGAAGGATAGGCAGGCTGGTAATGCGTTCGGCTGCCGACAGGGATAATGTCGAAGTAGTAGGAATTAACGACCTTATCGATGTTGAATACATGGCTTACATGCTTAAGTATGATTCAACCCACGGAAGGTTCAATGGCGATGTTAAGGTAAAAGACGGTAACCTCGTGGTTAACGGGCAGACTGTCAGGGTGACATCGGAAACAGACCCCGCAAACCTTAATTGGAAAGAGATAGGAGCCGACTATGTTGCTGAGTGTACAGGCATATTTCTCACCGGCGATACAGCAGAAAAGCATATACAGGCCGGCGCCAAAAAAGTCGTTCTGTCAGCACCTTCAAAAGATGACACCCCCATGTTCGTAATGGGAGTAAATCATAAGGAGATAACAGCAGACCTTAACATTGTTTCAGCAGCTTCCTGTACTACCAATTGCCTTGCACCGGTTGCAAAAGTGCTTCATGACAATTTTGGTATTGCCGAAGGGCTTATGACCACAGTGCACGCTGTCACCGCTACCCAGAAAACCGTTGACGGAGTCTCAAAGAAAGACTGGAGGGGAGGTCGCGGTGCTGCCCAGAACATAATTCCTTCATCAACAGGAGCAGCTAAGGCGGTTACCAAGGTTATTCCCGAACTTAAAGGAAAACTGACCGGAATGGCATTCCGCGTTCCCACCGCAAATGTATCAGTGGTGGACCTTACCTGCCGTCTTGAAAAACCGGCAACCTACGACCAGATCAAGGACGCCATGAAGAAAGCTTCAGAAGGCGAACTCAAGGGCATCCTGGGTTACACTGAAGAGGCTGTGGTATCGACCGACTTTAACGGCGACGAGAGGACATCAATTTTCGACGCAGCTGCAGGTATTCCGTTAAATGACAACTTTGTAAAGGTGGTTTCATGGTATGACAATGAATATGCCTATTCATGCAAGTTGGTAGATATGCTGCTTTATATGAGCACATTGTAGCACATAAAGAAATAATCTACGAAAAGAGGCTGTCCCCTGCAGGGTGCAGCCTCTTCTGTATTCAGTTCCCTGCAGGCAACGGGGCAAAGGGTTACCCGTATATTTCAACAAACCTGAAAGGTAGTTTGAAGGTGTTCTCATAGTGTTTTCCCAGGTCATAGATGTTTTCGTCATCTTCTTCATAGTACCAGTTGACAAGGCAGTCATGCCCCATGTCATACTGCGTCTTTATAAGATGAAAGAACCTGAGGATAAATTTTGATGACCCCGAATTGATATACTCAAACTGAAAATGAAAAGTGGTAACACCCTGGGGTGATTCATAATAATCGAGCATGCTCGAATAAACAACATTGTAAAATGCTTCAGGATCTTCGGGAATTGAGCGGCCCTCCATGGTGAGGACCCCTTTTGAGGGATCCAGCTCAATGAGTGGTGTTTTGGATTCCTTCTCTATTCTCAGTATTTCCATATCAATGAAATTCGGGTAAAGGTCTATTCATATCTGAGTGCAACTATAGGGTCCAGCTTTGAGGCCTTGACTGCGGGGAAGTAGCCAGATGATAAGCCAACAATCAGGCAAAGGACTACACCCGTAACTATCCATAACCATGGAACAACAAAGGGAGAGCCGGTGATCACCGATACAAGATTGCCTATCAGGATTCCAAGAAAAATACCTACAATTCCTCCAAGTTGTCCTATTATGACCGCCTCAAACAGGAATTGATGTTTAATATAGGCGCTCTTAGCCCCAAGAGCCTTTCTTATGCCGATTTCCCTTGTCCGTTCGGTAACCGAAACAAGCATTATGTTCATCAGGCCCACCGCTGCCCCGAAAAGCGTTATTATGCCAATAAGAGTAGCAGCGATGGTCACATAACGAAGATTCTCAATTACCATATTTGCAAGGTTATCACTTTTGGTAATCCTGAAATCGGAATCCTCCCCCGGTCTTAGTCCACGTACCTGCCTGAAAACTCCTTCGGCTTCACTTACAGCAATATCAAGAATATGTGGGGTTGATGGCATCACATTCACCCTGTAGTTCATCCTGGGCCGTGAGAAGTACTGCCTCACATTGGTAACCGGCAGGATAACGATATTGTCGCCACCTCCCCCGAAGGTTGTTCCCTTCTCCCTGAGCACCCCTATTATCCTGTACTTACCACTCCCTACAGTTATAATCTTATCCAGGGGATCTGTTCCCGCATCAAAAATATTGCGTACCACCTCTTTCCCGACAATGGCAAGGTGCCTGTTCATTTCAATATCGTTGGCGGTAAAATTCCTGCCCCTTTCAATCTCATGACCGGCTGTCATGAGATACTCCTCATCGGCCCCCACTACCGAAACATTTGGATTGCTTGTGCGCGATCCGTGACTTACAGCAGCATTTCCCGAAGCATTTATAAAAACGGCAACATTGGCGGGAAAGCTGAAATCATCCTTGAATGCATTTGCTTCCCTGTAGTTAATGTAGGCATAATTCCTGATCCTTTGCCTGTCGGCCGAAACCCGTGTAATGTTAAGCCCCTCTATCATAAAAGTATTGGCGCCCATACTCATGAAAGATTCGCTTATTGAACCCTTGACAGCATCAATTGCTGTAAGTATTCCAACGAGGGCCATTATGCCGAATGCAATGATAAATATAGTAAGTATAGTCCTCAGCTTGCTTGCACGTATTGCCTGGAATGATATGGTGATGTTCTCCCAGAACAACAAACCCAGTCTTATAATGGCTCCCATTGCTGCAGATATTTGAAGTTAAAAATAGGAAAAACGGTATGTACCGGCAACAAAATTACTCTATTTCTCCGGTAATCAAGAATAATTTATAATTGAAAATTATTCTGAACACTCACGTGTAAAACATTTCTATGTAATTTTTTCTTGCCTGGTCAGAAAAAAATCAATAATTAGTTGCTAAACTAATCATATAGTTTTATATTTGTAATAATTACTGACAACAAATAAAACAATGGCTGACATGAAGCAACTGACACGGGCTGAAGAACAGATAATGCAGATATTGTGGAAACTTGAGAAGGCATTTGTAAAGGATATAATTGTGCACCTGCCCGATCCCAAACCTGCATACAACACTGTTTCCACAATAATAAGGATTCTTGAGAAAAAAGGATTTGTGGGTTACAAAGCATACGGCAAAACACATGAATATTACCCGTTGGTTAACAAGCCCGAATACACCCAGAAATACCTTCGCAATTTTGTACAGAATTATTTCAGCAATTCATACAAACAGATGGTCTCATTTTTTGCAAGGGAAGAAAAACTCAGCATCAGCGAAATGGAAGAGATGAGGCAGTTAATAGAACAGGAGATCGAGAAACAAAAACAGGGGAATGAATAACAGGGTGGATTATTAACCACCAGTACATACAATACTCCGGTATTCTGGCGAGTTTTACAGGTAAGAGCCGGTTATTATTTTTGATTATCAATTAACATTAAGTATGCTGTCTCTGATAATTGAACCCGCAATAAGCCTGGCGCTATTCTACCTGGCATATGTCATCTTTCTGCAGAAGCTGACATTCTTCCGTGCAAACAGGTACTTTCTCCTTGCAGCGGTTATCTTCTCAATGTTGCTCCCACATATAAACTTCACACCACCGGTTACTGTCGCGAACTATTCAAATTTAATACCCGAGGTAACCGTTTACAGCCAGGCACCATCAGGGCCGGTCCGTCCGGAACCTGGTCCGCTCTCAGCGGCCAGGGCACTTATGGTTGCATATATAGCAGGTGTGGCCCTTCTGGCACTGCGGCTTATAGTCAGGCTGACCCATCTGGCTCTTCTTATCAGCCGTAACACAACAAGGAGGTATAAAAATGCAATTATCGTAAACCTGAACTCAGAACAGGCACCCTTCTCTTTTCTTAACTACATCTTTATCAATGAATCACTTTATGGGGATGAAGAGAAACAGAACATAATAGATCATGAACTGGTACACATAAGCCAGGCACACACCTTTGACCTGATGCTGCTGGAGCTGCTCACCATAGTGCAATGGTTTAACCCCGTTGCCTGGCTCTACAGGAGATCAATACTGGAAATACACGAATACCTTGCAGATGAGGAGATAATTAAAAAGGGCACTAATATATCATTTTACCAGTCACTTCTGCTGAACCTCCAGCTTGGAAGGGAGTACTTTTCTCCTGCCAGCAATTTCAACAGGTCGCTCACCCTTAACCGCATAAGGATGATGACATCTATAAAGCCTGCGGCATGGAAGAGAATAGGGTTCTATATACTGGTTCCGTTACTGGTTTTTGTGGTACTCATGTGCACAAAGGAAGAAGAGGAGATAACCTATGCAGCATCAGAACCGGTAACGGAAAGATACATAATTGACAATGAAGCTGATAGAGGCACAGCAGGCATTGCTGCAGAAAACATGGCCGGTGCAGGGGATGCCCCAATGATACCATCTGAAGATGGAGGCAATGGAGTTCCCAACATAACGGGCAGTATGGAAGAACCGCCCGGTTATGATATAATACCATCTTCAAATATTAGTGCCGGGCCCGGATATGAAACAGGCACTTCACAGGCAACACCGGAAACAGGTAATATTGCACCACCCGTAAGCAATGATAACACTGTATCACCCGGCACTGAGGATAGAGGTGATCTCTTCGACCAATACTACGGCCCTGCAAACGATGACAACACTGAATCACCCGGCACAGCCGGCATTTCCCGCGAGCGCGACGGCCAAAGCGAACCTCCTGCCGGGTTCCCTGATCCCCCGCACCCATCTCCCGGCGAAAGCGAAATATTTTTTATTGTTGAAGATATGC
Source organism: Bacteroidales bacterium (assembly GCA_007133565.1). Lineage (GTDB taxonomy): Bacteria > Bacteroidota > Bacteroidia > Bacteroidales > PUMT01 > PXAP01. The sequence goes on along the minus strand of SLMM01000125.1, from coordinate 56,957 downwards.
CTGATTTCCAGGGTGGCGGACAGGATGCGTTCAGAAAATATATTGCCGAAAATCTCCGCTATCCGCAGGCAGCAGCAGAAAACGGAATAGAAGGCAGGGTATTTGTACAGTTTACGGTAATGAGTGATGGTACGGTAGAGAATGCCACAATAGTAAGGGGAATCGATCCCACGCTAGACCGGGAAGCGTTAAGGGTCGTGATGTCTTCGCCGCGCTGGACCCCCGGCAGGCAGAGGGGGCAGCCAGTGAATGTAGCATTCACTTTCCCTATAAATTTCGTGCTCCAGTAACCAGATCACCTATACAGGCATGCAGGTTTTTTTTTTACCTGATATTTGCCTATTTTTCGGAAAAAAACAGAAGATTTGTATCAAAAATTCATAGCCTGGCTGGAATCGGTAACACAGCCCTGCATGTATGTCAGATTTCTGGGTGCCGAATGCCCGGGCTGCGGTACACAAAGGGCTATACTCGAATTGCTCAAAGGGAACTTTGCCGGCTCTGTAACCATATATCCTCCAATTATACCTAACCTTCTTCTTTTATTACTCCTGGTAGTTCACCTGGTATTCAAGCTCAGGCAGGGAGCCCTGTATATAAAAATTTTGTTCATATTGAATGTCATTGTAATGGTTTTAAATTATATTTATAACTTATTAACCCCATAAAAATTTATCGCTATGAGTGAAACAGTTCAACCCTCTGAAGAAAAAAAGGAGATTCTGGTTAAGGAACAGGTACCCAACTCTACCGTTGTGCTGGTACTTGGTATTCTTTCAATTCTTTTCTGGTGTTGCTGGGGAATTGGCCTGATACTTGGTGTTGTGGGACTTATTCTGGGTTCCAAGTCCAAGAAAATTTACAATGAAGACCCTGAGCGCTATTCGGTGTCATCCTACAAAAACCTGAACGCAGGCTGGATTTGTGCAATGATAGGCACGATCCTGGCCGGTATAGGATTGCTGATAGGAATAATAGGTGTTCTGATTGGGACAGGCTTCATGCATTTCTTCCCATGGGAAGATCTGATGAACGGTTTCTAGAACAGGCAATCCCTTGAATATTACCCGGTATTGCTGTTGAAATGGGGAAGAATGAGTATATAGAAACATTTGAAAAACTGGGGATATTCCTTGAACAATTCGGCCGGAAGGCGAATAAACCCATACATGCGGCACCATGGCTGGAGGCTCTTAACAGCGAGTTTCTCCGGCCCATGGAGTCGCTTGTAAAAACAAGCTATCTTCATAATCCATGGTTTACCGAAGAGAATATCAGGTATGCCCTGGAAGTGACCGGCAGGTCCTTATCTGCCGAATCCCTTGTAAGCTGGCTGAGTTGCTACGGCACACCAGTTAACCGTCTAAAGCAGAAGACCGTCGCGGTTGTTATGGCCGGGAATGTGCCTATGGTTGGATTTCATGATATGCTTTGCGTGCTGATATCGGGTCACAGGATTAAAGCCAGGCTTTCATCAAAAGATGACCGGCTTTTAAAAATGATCACGTCAACAATCCTGGCAATAAATAAGGAATTCGAAAAAACAATAACGCTAGAGGAAGGAACACTTAAAGATTTTGACGCCATCATCGCAACAGGCAGTGACAATACAGCGAGATATTTCGAATATTACTTTGGCAAATACCCTAACATAATAAGAAAGAACCGGAATTCGGCAGCGATAATTGACGGCAGGGAAACAAAGAAGGAGCTGGAAAGACTGGCCCACGACATATTCAGGTATTTCGGACTGGGTTGCAGAAGTGTGTCCAAGATATACGTTCCTGCCGGTTATGATTTTGCCGGGTTGATAGAAGCATTCGGAACATACAGCCACCTTCACGACCATAATCAGTGGGCTAACAATTATGAATACCAGAGAGCAATACATCTTATAGACAAAATACCACACATTGATTCCGGCTTTCTTCTGATCAGGGAAAACAGCAGTTTTTCCTCACCAGTTGCAGTCCTAAATTACGAAAATTATGACCGGGTTGAAGCTGCCCTCGCATCATTGTCAGCCGCGGGCGACAAGCTGCAGTGCATCACAGGCAGGCAATTTTTTAACAATAGAATAATACCGCTGGGTAAAGCACAGGAACCGGGTCTGGATGATTATGCTGACAACATTGACACTCTCGGCTTTCTGTTAAATTTAAAATAATTATGGTTTTTAAGTCCAGTCCTTTTCGAGCCTGCAATAACACTGAAAAATAGTATTATCCTGTCACAAACAGCAATATGGATCCAGCAAGCCGGTCCGGCAACCCAATCATACCATACCTGATTGTTATTACAGGCCCGACCGGGATTGGAAAAACAGAGCTTTGCATACTGCTTGCCGAAAAATACAGCAGCCAGATAATATCGGCCGATTCACGCCAGATATACAGGGAGTTAAAAACCGGTACGGCAGCACCGTCTGAGGACCAGCTTGCAAGGGCTAAACACTGGTTTATCGCCAACCTCTCAATACACGATTACTACAATGCCAGCATGTTTGAGGTTGAAGTGACCGGGCTTCTCGAAAAACTCTTTAAAACCAGCAAGATAATATTCATGACAGGTGGTTCGGGCCTCTATATCGATGCTGTATGCCGGGGGATTGACGTCCTGCCTTCTGTCGATATGGAACTGCGTGAAGAACTTGCTTCCTGCTACCGAAAATATGGTATTGAATGGCTTAGATCAAAGCTGAAAAAAGTGGACCCGGGTCATTACGGGGTCGTTGACCTGAAAAACCCTAACCGCATGCTTAAAGCAATTGAAATAAGTATCATGACAGGCAGGCCCTATTCGTCTTTCTTAACAGGAAAAACAAAAAAGAGAGCTTTCAGTATCTTAAAGATTGGTTTAAGACGCGACAGGAAAGAGTTGTACGGGATGATCAATAAAAGGGTTGACAATATGATGAAACAGGGGCTTATGAAAGAGGCTGAACAGCTTTATCGCTACCGTCACCTCAATGCACTTAAAACGGTCGGATACCGTGAGCTTTTTGACTATATGGATGGAAAAACAACCCTTGAAACGGCAGTTGAACTCATTAAGCGCAATACCCGAAGGTATGCAAGGAGGCAACTTACCTGGCTGGGCAGATACAATGACATTTACTGGTTTCATCCCGATGATCACGAAGGCATATGTACACTGATAACAAACAAAACAGGCATTTGGCCGGAACAGCCCTGAGATGGGTAACCCCAAAAATCATTAACCATCAATATATGGATTTTTATACTAACGATCATGGAGGGTTTATCATAAGGATCTACGGGATCATGATAAATGACAAAAAAGAGGTTCTGCTGAGTGATGAATACCGGTTCGGCATGCTGATGACAAAATTTCCCGGGGGGGGAATGAAATACGGTGAGGGCCCGGAGGACTGCCTTCACCGTGAAGCACTGGAAGAACTTGGACAGGAAGTTGAAATCATTCAGCATTTCTATACTACGGGTTTCTACCAGAAAGCCTTGTTTCATGAAGAAAAACAGCTCATTAGTATATACTACCTGATTACACCCAAAGGCAGGATTAAATTTGCGGTTTCCGGGAAATTATATGATTTTCCGGAAAAACAGGAAGGAAGTATTTCATTCAGATGGAAAAAGATCTGCAGTATTGAACCAGAAGACCTTACATTTCCTGTTGACCGTTTCGTGGCGAAGATGTTAAAGGAGCAGCATTGCAGGTGACCCGGCAGATGATCGTAATTGTACCCTCTCAGGCCCTGGCATACCGGTTAAGGCCGGTGTTGCATTTTGCCTGTGAGGGAGGCCAGTTCCTCAATGCCGCAAACCATAGCCTCCCATGAAAAATTCTGCTTCTCCGTTTTTATGTTGCCTGTGAATTCACCCGCACGATTGTTGTCAAAGAAATCGGCTATTGCCGAAGCTATTTCATCGGGGTCTTTTTCACATACGTAGCCTACACGCCCGTGTTTCACCACATCTCTCAGCCCCCCTACGTTGGTCACCAGCATTGGTTTGTCGAAGTTGTATGCTATCTGGGTAACACCACTCTGGGTAGCCGAAAGATATGGCAGTACAACCAGGTCTGATGCCGCGAAGTACCAGGACACCTCCTCCTTTGGAACAAAGCTGTTGGTAAACATGATCTTTTTTTCAAGGTCAAGTTTTTCAACCAGGTTAAGGTACTTTCCTTCATCATCATAAAACTCACCTGCAACAAGAAGCTTAAGGTCGAGATGCGCTATACGAGGGTTTGCAAGCGTTTCAAGCAGCAGGTCCAGTCCTTTATAGCTCCTTATTATACCAAAGAAAAGCAAGTGCTTCCGGTCCGGTTCCAGTCCCAGATTGTCACAGGCAAACTCCCTCGAGACAGGTTCGCCAAATATCTCGTATACGGGATGCGGCACTTGTTTGACAGGCTTATTAATTCCGGTTTTTTCGAGGTCTTTCATTACAACAGAAGACATTGTTATAAAACCGTCGCAGGATCTCAGAAAATATCTGTTAAGTCTTTTACTTGCAAGCATCCCTTCATGCGGCTCTACATTATGCAGCAACCCGACAACAGGGATATCCAATCTCCTTTTCACCCTCCTTATTATACTGCCGAGGGCAGGAGCAAAAAAAGGCAGCCAATAGTGCACCACTAAAAGGTCGGGCGACATATCTGCTATCTTTTCAGCAGTCTTTCTCCAGCTGAAAAAATTAACAGAGTTGATGATCTTTATCGATCTTGCACCGCTCAATGGTGCACCTTTTTCATATTGCGACCTGCCCGGAAAAAACAACGAAGGATATAGCAATGAATAATTTATGATATAGGGATCATGATCTTTATCCATGGCTGCATACAGCGAATCATTGAAATTTGCAATTCCACCGCGATAGGGTGAGGCAGGCCCGACAAGAAGTACCTTCAAGGTCTATACATTTATCCTGTTTTCAATTTCATATGAGTTCCTGAAAGGAGAATTCCTTGCTATCATCTCTCCGATAAAGCCAGCAAGAAAAAGCTGGGTTCCAAGGATCATTGCGGTAAGAGAAAGATAGAAATAGGGACTGTCAGTAACCAGCGCAGTCCGTATCCCCTTGCTGAGCTGTATCAGTTTCATGCTGCCAAGGTAAACCGCGGCAACAAAACCAACAATGAACATAAGTGTTCCCAGGGTACCGAAAAGATGCATAGGCCTCTTTCCGAACCTCGACACGAATGAGAGAGACAGCAGGTCAAGAAACCCCTTGATGAACCTCTCCATCCCGAACTTGGTAGACCCGTACTTTCTTGCATGGTGCAGCACCACCTTCTCCCCTATGTTTGTAAAGCCGGCATCTTTTACGATCATGGGTATGTATCGGTGCATCTCTCCGTATACCTCAATGTTTTTCACCACCTCTTTGCGGTACGCCTTAAGTCCGCAATTAAAATCGTGCAGCTTTATTCCGGTCACCACCCTTGCAGTAAAATTAAAAAACCGGCTTGGTATCCTTTTGCCGGGCGGATCATTTCTTTTCTTTTTCCAGCCGGAAACCATGTCGTATCCGTCTTCATTGATCATTCTGCATAGCTCGGGAATTTCACAGGGATCATCCTGCATATCGGCATCCATGGTTACGACAACATTGCCTGCGGCAATCCCGAAACCTGAATACAGTGCAGCCGATTTGCCGTAGTTACGCCTGAACTTAAGCGCCCTTACCGACTTATTTGCCTGAGATATCTGCTTTATTGCATCCCAGGAACTATCCTCACTTCCGTCATCAATAAGAATAATTTCAAATGACAGGGAATTTCGTTTCATCACACCGGATATCCACTCCACAAGTTCCGGCAGAGAATCCTCCTCGTTATAAAGTGGTATGACAACAGAAACGTCCATAAAAACTAATAAAAAGAGCTATACAACATCTGATTCAAAAGGATCAGCCTCCCTCTTCAGAAAAATTGATGTGATAAGCGAAAAGATAAAACCCATGAATGCACTGCCAAAAACCCCGAAAACAGCCATCATAACGGGATTTGTAAACCTCTTTGCCATATCCATTGCAACCTCTATCTGACTGTCGGTCATCCCGGCATCATAGTATGCTTCTTCCATCATCAGATATGTTTTATCCATCAGGCCCGGATCAATTACCGTAAAAAGGAGGTAGGTAAAAAAAGAGGTTATTATTCCTGCAAATACACAGGTAAGCGTACCTACGCCGAGGGCACGGCCGTAACTTATGAAACCACCGGATTCCTGATCCCTGAATGACTTGGTTGCCAGAACGATACCCACTATCATTATGAGATAAGAAACAAGCCCCAGTCCGGTATGCCCTGTCTTGTCCAGCATCCATAACAGCAGGGTGTAGATTATCAGGGCCAGGCCCAGCATAGCACCATAATTCATGGTACTCCTGAGCAGTGATGTCTTTTTTTCCTCTTCCATGATTGAACCTAATTTTTTAAAAAGTTAGTATGAATTTAAATAAACGGACCGGATCTTCCCGATTACATCTTTAAAATGCATTAACCCTAATCTGAAGCGGGTATCAGCAAATATATTGGTTTTTTCCTTTAGAGAAGCGAATATAATTGCAAAAAAACCGCTGTTTTTAGTATCTTTGTACCGGGTAAGTCTTATACGGCCAGCTCCCGTTGAACTCCCCCAGGTCCGGAAGGAAGCAAGGGTAGACGGTTGTAGCGGCGCGATATAAGTAGCTTACCCACTTTTTATTAACCCTTTAATATCAGATTTATGAAATTTTTTCTTGATACAGCCAACCTTGAACAGATCAGAACAGCACAGGATATGGGTATTATCGATGGTGTTACTACCAACCCGTCATTAATGGCCAGGGAGGGCATAACAGGTGAGAAAAATATACTGGACCATTATACCAGGATCTGCGAAATTGTTGATGGTGACGTAAGCGCCGAGGTCATTTCAACCAGGTTTGAAGGCATGATTGCCGAAGGTGAAAAACTTGCCTCCCTTCATAAGCAGATAGTTGTAAAAATACCTGTAATTTCCGAAGGCATAAAAGCGATCAAACATCTTGCAAAAAAAGGCATAAGAACAAATTGCACACTGATATTCAATGCCGGGCAGGCTTTGCTGGCCGCAAAGGCCGGAGCATCATATGTTTCGCCCTTCATCGGAAGACTTGATGATACAGGGCAGGACGGTATGGAGCTGATATACCAGATCGTTCACATATTTGACCAGTATGATATAGAGACTGAGATAATAGCGGCTTCGATCAGGAACAACAATCACATCCTTAGATGTATGGAGGCCGGGGCCGACGTGGCTACATGTCCCCTCAGCGCCATAACCGGGCTTCTAAACCATCCTCTGACCGATGCCGGACTGGAAAAATTCCTGGCAGACCATAAAAAATTAAACAAATAAAACTGTCGCGGTATGAGCATGCTTCTGAAGATCCATCCTGCAAACCCAAGCGCCAGATCGATCGGGAAGGTTGTCGATATACTCAATGATGGCGGGGTGATTATTTATCCAACCGATACGGTATACGGTATGGGATGCGACATTTACAACGCCCGGGCCGTAGAAAAGGTGGCAAGAATCAAGGGGTTGAAACTCAGGAATGCAGATTTCTCCTTTATTTGTCATGATTTTTCGCACCTGTCAGAATATACAAAACCGATAGCAGGATCACACTTCAAGCTTTTGAAGAAAAACCTGCCCGGGCCTTTCACTTTTATTCTGCCGGCCAGCAATAACGTACCAAAATTATTCAAGAACAAAAAGAAGACGGTAGGTATCAGGATACCCGAAAATAACATTATTATTGAGATTGTCAGGCAATTGGGGCGCCCCATACTTACCACTTCAATTCATGATGAGGATGAGGTACTCGAATATACGACCGATCCGGAACTGATCCACGAAAAATATAAGCTTCTGGTCGATGTGGTAATAGACGGGGGATACGGCAAAAACATACCCTCCACCGTAGTGGACTGTACAAGCAACGACCCCCTTATAGTCAGACAGGGACGTGGCGAATTAAAGCTTTGACAACAAGTAGCAGGACTCTACTTCCTCCAGAATGACGGGGCACACAATACAAGCAAAGTGAACAGCTCAAGTCTGCCCAGCAGCATAAGCAGGGAAAGGAACCATTTTCCAAAAACGGGAAAATGTGCATAGTTATGAGCCGGCCCCACAAGTCCCATCCCCGGCCCGATATTGCCCAGGGTTGACGCAGCTGCCCCAAATGAAGTATCCATGTCATATCCCATTGATGCAATCACAGCAACCGAAATAATCGTGATAAGCACATAAATAAATACAAAAGCGAGCACGTTGCCTACTATGTGCTGCGAAACTGGCCGGTTATCAAGCTTTACGGGTATCACCGCCGACGGATAGATCAGGCGCCTTATCTCCAGGTATGAGTTTTTAACTACGAGAAGCACCCTGATTATCTTTATTCCGCCTCCGGTCGATCCGGCACAACCACCTAAAAACATCATGACAAAAACAAGTATCGACAGGGCCGGCGCCCACATAAGGTAGTCGAATGTAACGAACCCTGTAGTGGTAATTATGGATACCACCTGGAATACCGCTGCTCTGAAAGCATCTTCTGCTGGTACATTTCCTGACAGTATAAGCCCTGCCGTGATAATGCCCGTAAAAAGTGCAATGAGCCCCAGGTAAAACCTGAACTCCTCATTTTTCCATACCTTATTTAACCTGAGGTGCATGGCAAAATATGAAAGGACAAAGCTTGTACCTGCCAGGAACATAAACAACGTTATAACATATTGTATATAAGCAGAATCAAAATATGCTATACTTGCCTGCTTTGTCGAATAGCCGCCCGTTGCCATGGTGGTGAACGAATGGCAGACTGAATCAAAGATGGTCATATCTCCAAGGTAAAGGAGTATCACCTGGATCAGGGTAAGGATGATATATATGCCCCAGAGGCGTTGCGCAGTCTGCATCACCCGGGGATGGACCTTCTCCTTGGTCGGGCCGGGAACTTCGGCAACAAAGAGCTGCATGCCTCCGATACCAAGGACCGGCAGAATTGCCAGCGACAGCACTATAATACCCATGCCACCCATCCACTGGGTCATGCTGCGCCATAGCAGCAACCCCTTTGGTATAGACTCGATGTCATCCAGTACAGAAGACCCTGTAGTGGTAAACCCCGATATTGTTTCAAAAAAGGCATCAGTAAAGGAGGGGACGGCTCCGCTAAGCCAGAAAGGAAGTGCTCCGAATAGTGAGAATATGATCCATACCAGGCTGACGATAATAAATGCCTCCCTTTTCCCGATTGACCTTTCTGCCATCCTGGTGACAAACCATAGGGTAACCCCTGTGGCGAAGAGGGCAACCGCCGTTATGCACAAGGCCGTTAACCCGCCATCTCCATGATATGCAGCAACCGGTATACATAACGTAATAAATAATCCCTCTATAATTACCAGGCGTCCAATTATATTAAACGCCCGCCCAAAATTGATCATGCCTATTTAAAATACCTGCCAATCTTATAAATGGCAGAAGGAAGTGCAAAGACAATAACCGTATCCCCCGGCCTCACCTGGGTGTTGCCGTGGACAATAAAGCTGGATTTGCCTCTTATAACTCCCCCAATTACAGCATCGCGCGGCAAATCAAGATTTTTAACCGGCCCTTGTGTTATAAGACTGCCGGGTTTTGCTACATATTCCAGAATTTCTGCATCTGTGCCGGTAAGGCACTTGATTGAAGACACTACATCACCCATGGTAAAACGGAAGATCCTGCTGGCAGTACTAACCTTCTTGTTAATTATAGTATCAAGTCCCATATTCTCAGCCAGTGATATGTACTCAAAATTCTCAACCTCGCAAATAACCTTCCTGACTCCTAATTTCTTTGCCATCAGGCAGGATAATATGTTAACCTCTGAGCTGCCTGTAACAGCAATGAATGCATCCATATTGCCTATGCCGGTCTCCCTCAGCAGGTCAATATCCCTTCCGTCACCATGTATAACAAGAGTATCGTCAACATATTCGTTTATCCTGCTGCACTTTTCCCTGTCAATTTCTATAAGCTTGATATTACACGAATGCTCGAAATCCATTGCTGTCCTTATACCTGTACGGCTCCCGCCCAGGATCATCATATCCCGCACCCTGAAGTCCTCTTTCCCAGAATATTTCATTATCTCATTTACTCCGGCCGGACTGGTAATGACGTAAACAAGGTCATCCGGCAGGAACTGGTCACATCCCCTGGGTATTATGGTAACACCTTTTCTTGTTATTGCAACAGCACGGAATTCAAGCCTGATATTCTTTTTGGCAATATCAATGAGGGATTTACTGATAACGGGGGCTTTGTCTTCGAGCTTAATCACATACATCGAAAGTTTGCCGCCGGCATAATCGACAAAATCGGTCGTGGATGTTTTATTCAGAAGAGTGATTATTTCCCGCGATACTATCCTCTCAGGGTAAATAAGATAGTCTATCCCCATCGATATGAAATGCTCCTTGTTGCGGGCCGTTAGATACTCAGAGCTGTCTATCCTTGCAATAGTCCTTTTCGCTCCCAGCCTCCTGGCCAGGATTGCTGCAGTGATATTTGTATCCTCCAGCGGTGCAACAGCAATAAAAAGGTCACATTTACCTGCACCGGCTTTACGAAGGATCTCAAAAGATGTGGCCGATCCCCTTACGGTCAACAGGTCAAAACTCTGCTCTATAAAACCCGTCTTTCCTTCATCGGGATCTATCACAACCACTTCATGCTTTTCATTGCTGAGCATCTTCGCAAGATGGGTTCCCACTTCGCCCGCTCCTGCAACAATAATTCTCATTTAGAGTAGAATTATAATAGAAAACGTGCAAATGTAGAAACTAAATATCATATCCTGCTATTATCTTCCGGAATTTTATTATTATAAGCCGCCCTTCCCGGCTGATAATATATAGGCACCTGAAACCGCGACATCAATAAACGGCAACCCCTTCGATCTGCAAAGACCGGCAGCCTGCTCCCTGCGAAAGTAGCTATTGGAGGAATCGACAACTACAATTGACGGTTTGACTATATCCAGCATGTAATCCAAACAGCCGGTAAATCCAGATGATAATACCAGTACGTCAATCTCTGCAGGGGCGCTTAACCGGGCCTTTTCTACCTCGCTGTTACGGGCAAAGAATATTCTCCTGCCGGCAAAATATACAAAACTCCCGTTAACCTGAGGGGTGTGGTGTTCAAAAGAACCGTTCAGGCTGAAAAACTTTTCATTTAAAGCCATGCTGTAAGTTGATATGCCCAATCCGGGTAAAGTGGCAGCTGCTGCTACGGGTAATTCACGATATTCCATATTCTCATCCCTGGTTGTGACCAAAATCTTCTCCCTTCCTGAAACAAACCCGTAAAGTGAATTACGGCTGTCATTATATACTATGAATACCTTCTGCTGCGACCGGCTGAAATTGTTTGCCGCCCTCAGGGCCAGTCCCCCAACCACCAGTGCCAATGCTAAAAGCAAGAGTGCAGGCCTCCGGTAAATAAAAAAACATGAACCCGTTATCAATATCCCGTACAGTATAATTACTGTGGTCAGTGTGACAGGTATATTGCCGGTCTGTGCGAACGGAAGCGAACCAACCGATACGGTGATGAAGTTAAGCAGGGACAATGAGCAGTTCAGTATCACGGCAAACAGGGAAGCAACAGGAGGCATGAAAGACAAGGCCATAAATGCCAGTCCGCTATAAAGAATAACCACAGCCAGGGGTACGGCAAAAAGGTTTGTTACCAGGAACAGATTTGGGAAACTGTTGAAATGATAGATTATGAGGGGGAAAATCGTTAACTGAGCTGACAGCGAGACTGTAAGCAAAGCCCATACTTTGTCGGCAAACCAGTTCCTTAACCTTCCAAGTGAATAGAAGACCGGTTGGAAAAGGACAATCCCTGCAACTGCCGCATAGGATAGCTGGAAGCCTGCAAGAAATAGCAATCCGGGGTTAACCAGAAGTTGAAACAGGGCCGAAGAAGCAAGGGTATTAAAGATCGCAGAATTTCTGCCAATGGAAGCTCCTGCAGCAACAAATGAAAACATTGTTGCCGACCGCGTAACCGATGGCGAAAGTCCGGTAATCAAGGCATATAACCAGATTACGAAAATTATTATCAGGGGCCTGATGAACCTGAAGATTCTGGTTTTTGTCATAAAGCGGAGTAACCAGGCCAACACCATATAAATTATTCCAACATGTAGTCCGGATACCGCCAGGATGTGCATTGCCCCCGATGCTGCAAATGTTTCCCGTAACTCTCTGTCAAGCCCCTCCCGGTATCCCAGGATCAGTGCTGCAGCCACCGCATATTCCTTGTCTTTGACACCACTGTCATGCAAAACATCCAGAAGGCGCTCCCTCAACCTGCCGGCCCGGATGCGCAAACCCGGGGCGCCACCTTCTCCTGTAACAAACCAGTTGCCTTCCCGTACCCATGTTACACCTCGGAATCCCTTATGAAACATATACCGGCTGTAATCGAATTCAAAAGGATTGCCATAGTTTCGCAAAGCAACAAAACGGTTAGGGAGAATAACCATGTCTCCGCTACCAGGAGCACCTGCCAGGCTGTCCTTTTCAAACCAGGCTATTGCCCGGCCTTTAGTCCGGCTCATCTCTCCCTGGCTTATGAAACCTATCGGTTCGATTAAAACTCTCCAGTAGCTGTCCCTCTCATCAGGGGTGCCGGCCACGCGGGCAATAATGGCGCCTTCACCGTATGGCAGGTCCATAAAGGTTCTGCTTTGCGTTTTGATCCCCGAAAGGGAAACGGAAAAGCAAAACATGAAAAATACAAGCGCACACCCGCCATACCAACTTCTTCTGTGACATCCGGCCAGGACTGACAGATTAATTGAGGCAGCCAGGATAAAACTCAGGGCAACTGCAGGAAGGGTTACCAGCGGTGGCAAACCGGTGTGGTACTGGACAATAATGCCCAGGCAGAATGGAATAAGCAGGCGTAAAACCGGCATCCCCCTTAATATCACAGGGACCCCCATAAGTTATAGTTTGATGTGCACCCTTTAATAAAGTTAGTAAAAACAGGAGTGCAAATCAACAGCAGAAGGAAAAATCAGAGATGTTTTACACGGTACTTCACATCAACCTTGCCCTTGCTTATTGAGGTGAGTTTTCTTCTCAGAAGCCTTTTCTTCAGTGGTGAAATACGGTCGGTGAACAGCTTTCCCTCAAGGTGGTCATATTCATGTTGGATTATCCTGGCAGCAATGCCTTCGTAGTACTCCTCACGGTATTCAAAACTTGTGTCACAATACCGGATCCGGATTGCTGCCTCTCTTTCAACGTCCTCCCTTATATCGGGTATACTGAGGCAACCCTCATTGTATGTACTCTTATCACCTTCATAGGAAATGATCTCAGGGTTTATGAAAACTTTTTTAAAGTCTTTGAGTGAAGGGTCATCCTCTTCAAGTGGTGAAGCATCAATAACAAATATTCTCAGCGATTTCCCAACCTGCGGTGCAGCAAGCCCTACACCGTCACTCTGGTACATGGTTTCGAAAAGCGACGAAATAAACTCTTCAAGCCCCGGGTAACCTACGGGGGTCTCCGTTGCAACCTTTCGCAGCACTGGAGAGCCGTATAAAAAAACCGGCAATATCATATGGTCAGACATTTTCACTCTCAATATAAGATTGAAGCATTATTACGGCGCTGATTTTGTCGATTGCGGCTTTGTTCCTTCTGGATTGCTTTCCGGCACCCGCATCAATCATAGCCTGCAAAGCCATCTTTGAAGTAAAACGTTCATCCACCCGCTTTACGGGAATTGAAGAGAACCGCTTTTTAAGTTTCTTCACAAATGGCTCAATAAATTGAACAGATAATGATGGGTTATTGTTCATCTGAACAGGATAACCCACCACGAAAAAATCCACACTTTCCTTCTGCAGATACTGTTCGATATAATCAAACGCTTCAGATACATGAACTGTATCAAGTCCCGTGGCAATAATCCTGAGCGGATCGGTAACTGCCAGCCCAATTCTTTTCTGCCCCACATCCAGACCCATTATTCTGCCCATAAAACTGATATTGAAGCTTCAGGGCAAAAATACAATTAATTTACTGCAAAGTTAAAACAAAATAAAGCACCGTGTACCTGTAACCATCATGATCATACAACAGGGTACTTTTTCAGTATCTCCTCCGGTCTCATAAGAATATCAACATACTGAGCCCTGGAATAGGCAAAAGGATCACTAATGGAAGCCTTTGAGAGCTTGCCCTGGAAATCGGCAAGAGAACTATATGATTTGGCTTCCATCCATTTTTCAAGCTCAGAGAGCATTGATGAAATATGTGCTGGTTTGTTTTTGTACAGGGCACTGACTACCTGGACACAATCGGCACCCGCCAGTATCATCCTTGCCACATCCTTTCCACTGTATATACCTGTGTTAGCGCAAATATTTGCTTTAATGTGTTTATACAACATGCCGGTAAACCTGAGAGAAAGCCTGTAATCCCCTTCTCTGCTAAGGAAGAAAGGAAAGACGTGCTTCTCCCCTTCCACGTCAATATCGGGCTGGAAGAGCCTGTTAAACATAACAAAACCGTTAACACCCAGTTTATCCATTTGTGATGCGACGTATACAGGATTTGAATAGAAGGGTCCAAGCTTGACTCCTACCGGTATGCTGACAACTTTTCTTACAGCCTTTAAAATGTCCAATTGTTGATTTTCAATTGCCACAGCCTCAGTAACTGCATCTTTCGGGGCAGCATAAAAGTTGAGTTCAATCCCGTCAACACCGGTTTCCTGGATAAGTTGTGCATATTCGACCCATGTCTCTTTATAAACGGCGTTAAGGCTCGCAATAAGAGGTATTGAAAGAGCCTCTTTGGCTTTCTTCAGTTCAAGCAGATATTCCTTTGGCCCTCCATGTTCAAGCCTGGGATGGATACTTGTCATCTCGGCATGCCTGTCGTCAAACTCATGCAATGATTCGTTCATCTGAATCCTTTCATACTGTATCTGTTCTTCAAAAAGAGATTTATATACAATTGCGGATGCTCCTGCTTTCTCAAGCTGAACAAGGGTTTCAGGGTTCTGGGAAAGATTGCATGCACCGACTACAATGGGATTCTTAACATCGATCCCCATAAATTTGGTTTTCAGATCAGCCATAATTTTCAATATTTAGTTTAACAATACTTAGTGGGTAACAATTTACAACAATCTTGGTTCAAAAAAAAGCGGCCTCTGAGAGGCCGCTTTATATTATGTGAGATCATAATTATACTGTAGAGAAGTCCATTGAAGCCATCCGGACATAACTCTGGTATCTCCACTTTGCATTCTCCTCAGCAGCCTTGAACAACTCTGCTGCTACATCAGGGAAGGCTTTCTGGAGTGAAGTGTACCTTACTTCCGACTTAAGGAATTCCTGGAACTTGCTCCAGTCGGGCTCCTTTGAATCGAGAACGAAGGGGTTCTTTCCTTCCTGCTCAAGAACCGGGTTATAACGCCAGTTGGTCCAGTAACCAGCCTCAACTGCACGCTTGCTCTCATCCATGGTCTTGCCCATACCACCCCTGAGGCCATGGTTGATACAAGGTGAATATGCAATTATAACCGATGGGCCGGGATACGACTCTGCTTCCTTAACAGCTTTAAAGAACTGTGCCTGGCTAGCCCCAAGAGCAACCTGGGCAACATATACATAACCATAACTCAAAGCCATTATACCAAGATCCTTCTTGCGTATCCTCTTCCCTGCAGCCGCAAATTTGGCAACCGCACCTATGGGAGTGGACTTGGAAGCCTGGCCTCCGGTGTTGCTGTATACCTCGGTATCCATAACAAGCATATTTATATCATCGCCTGAAGCTATGACATGGTCTAAACCGCCATAACCGATATCATAGGCCCATCCATCACCTCCGAATACCCATACCGACTTTTTGACCAGGTATTGCTTAAGCTTCATTATCTCAACCGAGATCTCGTCTTTCTGATCCTTAAGCTCCTCTTTTACCTTCTCTGAGGCTGCCTTTGACTTTTCTCCGTCTTCTTTACTATCGAGCCAGTCTGTAAAGGCCTCCTTTATCTTCGGTGACAGATCACCCTCAAGAGCCTTTTTCATAAGCCCTTCGATCCTCAAACGCATTTGCCTTACACCCAGATACATTCCATAGCCGTATTCTGCATTGTCCTCAAAGAGGGAATTGGCCCATGCAGGGCCATGGCCGTTATTGTTGGCAGTATAGGGCGTTGAAGGTGCCGATCCTCCGTAGATAGATGAACACCCTGTTGCATTTGCCACCATCATGCGATCTCCATACAACTGCGTTATCAGCTTGATATATGGTGTTTCGCCACAACCTGCACATGCTCCCGAAAACTCAAACAACGGCTGTGCAAACTGGCTGTTCTTGACCGATTTATCTTTTTGAAGCACTGTGTCCTTATATCCAACCTTATTATGCATGTATTCCCAGCGCTCATCTTCAACCATCTGAGATTCCAGGGAGTGCATTTCAAGAGCCTTGGTCTTGGAAGGACATACATCTACACAGTTTCCGCAACCTGTACAGTCAAGGGGACTGATCTGCATGCGGTACAGGTAATCCTTGGTCCCCCCGATTCCCTTTATCGTGTCGGTACCTTCAGGTGCATTCTCAGCCTCCTTCTCAGTCAGCAGGAAAGGCCTTATTACAGCATGAGGACATACATATGCACACTGGTTGCATTGTATACAGTTCTCAGGTATCCATTTAGGCACATGAACCGCAATACCGCGTTTCTCGTAGGCAGTTGTTCCTGCGGGGAATGTTCCGTCCTCACGACCCAGGAATGCACTCACCGGCAGGCTGTCGCCGTTCTGTGCATTTATGGGTTCCATGATATTCTTGATAAAGTCGGGAATATCCCTCTTATCCTCAGGTTTACTGTCATCCATATTTTTCCAATCGGCCGGGATATCAATTTTGATCACGTCTCCACCCTTGTCAACTGCAGCGTTATTCATGGCAACAATCTCCTCGCCCTTCATTCCGAATGACTTGACGATGGCTTTCTTCATCTCTTCAACCGCCTTCTCGTATGGAATGACATTTGAAATTTTAAAGAACGCCGACTGCATTATAGTATTGGTCCTTCCGCCAAGCCCTATATCTTCAGCAATGCTGGTGGCATTTATCAAATAGAACTGAATGTCATTTTCAGCCATATATTTTTTCATTTTGGCAGGAAGTCTCTTTTTCGTCTCCTCCTCGCTCCAGATACTGTTGAGCAGGAACGTACCGCCTTTTTTAAGTCCCTTGAGCAGATCATATTTCTCAAGATAGGCAGGAACATGGCATGCCACAAAATCAGCTGTATTTACCAGGTAAGGTGAACGTATTGGGCTATCGCCAAAACGAAGGTGTGATACAGTAATTCCACCTGATTTTTTTGAGTCATATGCAAAATATGCCTGTGCAAACTTATCAGTCGTATCTCCAATTATTATAATCGAGTTTTTATTCGCACCCACAGTACCATCAGCACCAATACCGTAGAATTTGGCAGCATAGTTGCCTTCAGGTGATACGTCAATTTCCGGCAGCAGGGGAAGTGACCGGAATGTAACATCGTCAACTATACCAACCGTGAACCTGTTTTTGGGTTCCGGCAGTTTGAGGTTCTCATAGACAGACATTATCATTGCGGGAGTTGTATCCTTCGAGCTTAATCCGTAGCGGCCACCGACTACCAGAGGTGCGTCAGGCTGTCCGTAAAAAAGGTCCTTTACATCAAGGTACAGGGGTTCGCCATTAGCACCCGGTTCCTTGGTCCTGTCAAGTACTGCAATCCTCTTGACCGATTTTGGAAGTACCTTCATAAAATACTTTGATGAGAACGGCCGGTAGAGATGAACAGATATAAGACCAACCTTGCCACCTTTTGAGTTTATGTGGTCCACCGTTTCCTTAATTGTATCCGTAATCGAACCCATCGCAATAATAATGTCAGTAGCATCTGGGTCTCCATAATAGGTGAAGGGGTGATATTCCCTGCCGGTGATCTTTGTAATCTCCTGCATATACTCTTCAACAACGTCCGGAACAGCATCATAAAACTTGTTTGCCGCTTCGCGCGACTGGAAATAAATGTCGGGGTTCTGCGCGGTACCCCGGGTAACCGGATGCTCCGGGTTAAGAGCTCTTTCACGGAATGCCTGTACAGCGTCCGTATCAAGGAGCTTTGCCATCTCATCCTGATCGCATGGTTCAACTTTCTGGAGCTCATGCGAAGTTCTGAAACCATCAAAGAAATGAAGGAACGGGATCCTTGTCCTGATCGATGCCAGATGGGCAACCGCTCCAATGTCCATTATCTCCTGGACACTTCCGGTGGCGAGCAGGGCAAATCCGGTCTGGCGCGTGCTCATTACATCACTGTGATCACCAAATATTGACAAGGCCTGTGCAGCAAGGCTCCTGGCACTTACATGAAAAACTCCGGGAAGTAGTTCGCCTGCCATTTTGTACATATTAGGGATCATAAGAAGCAGACCCTGTGATGCAGTAAATGTTGTTGTAAGAGCACCGGACTGGAGTGAGCCGTGAACCGCACCGGCAGCACCACCTTCTGACTGCATCTCCACAACCTTGAGAACCTCTCCGAAAATATTCTTTCTTCCGTTTGCTGCCCATTCATCAACATTTTCAGCCATATTTGATGAAGGGGTAATGGGATAAATTGCGGCAACCTCACTGAACATATACGCAACATGAGCTGCTGCATAGTTTCCGTCGCAAGTAATGAATTTTTTCTTCTTTGTCATATTATTAATATAATTAGTTGGTTAGTAGTATCGTAACTGGTTTGGTTCTGCAGGGAATTTCTCCAGAATCCCGGCGACCAGCAAAAATATAAAAACGAGACAACAAATTATATGACATTGCTCATAAAGGCCCTGCAAGATGTGCATGGCCCCTATGATAAACCATATTTACCTGTATCTTAATTGTACAGTTATTTATTCACTGTTCATGGAGATCAGGAACTCTTCGTTTGAGTTGGTTTTCATCAGGCGGTCACGGAGAAACTCCATCGATTCAACCGGGTTCATGTCAGACAGATAGTTGCGGAGTATCCAGATTTTATTCATCATCTCCCTGTCAAGAAGGAGGTCTTCCCTCCTGGTACTTGAAAGGTTGACGTCAACTGACGGATATATGCGCTTGTTGGAAAGTTTCCTGTCGAGCTGCAGTTCCATGTTACCAGTACCCTTAAATTCCTCAAATATCACATCATCCATCTTTGAGCCGGTTTCGGTCAAAGCGGTTGCCAGAATTGTAAGCGAGCCGCCACCTTCAATATTTCTGGCTGCCCCGAAGAACCTTTTGGGCTTTTGCAGGGCATTTGCATCAACACCGCCGGAGAGAACCTTGCCGGAGGCAGGAGAAACAGTATTGAAAGCTCTGGCCAGCCTCGTAATCGAATCGAGCAAAATAACCACATCATGGCCACATTCGACAAGTCGCTTTGCTTTCTCGATAACCATGTTGGCAACCCTGACATGCCTTTCGGCCGGTTCATCAAAAGTGGATGAAATGACTTCACCCCTTACACTTCTTGCCATATCGGTAACCTCTTCGGGACGTTCATCGATCAAAAGGACCATCATATATACGTCAGGGTGATTTGCCGCAATTGCATTCGCAACTTCCTTGAGCAATACCGTCTTCCCTGTTTTAGGCTGTGCCACTATCAGTCCCCGCTGCCCCTTCCCGATGGGAGCAAAGAGGTCCACTACACGTGCAGACAAACTATTGCTTTTCTCGCTTACCAGGGTGAACTTTTGATCGGGGAACAATGGTGTCAGATAGTCAAATGGCACCCTGTCCCTTATAAAATCGGGAGTCCGGCCGTTTATCTGCTCTACTTTTATAAGCGGGAAATATTTCTCTCCCTCCTTTGGTGGGCGGATTGTTCCCTGAACAGTATCGCCGGTTTTCAGTCCGAAAAGCTTGATCTGTGACTGAGACACATAAACGTCATCCGGAGAGTTAAGGTAATTATAGTCGGATGACCTGAGGAAACCGTACCCGTCGGGCATGATCTCCAGCAAACCTGAAGTAGATATTATACCATCAAAATCATACTCCCGCGCGGCACTTTTTCTATCATATTGCTGCTTTTTATGATACGCCTCTTTGCCTTGCTTTTCTGGTTGATGGACTTTTTCATCATCTCTTGTCTTTTGCGGAGCCCGGGCATCATCCTTCTGCCTGGGAGAAGCATCATCCTTTTGCCTGGGAGAAGCATCATCCTTTTGCCTGGGGGAAGCAACATCCTTCTGCCTGGGGGAAGCAACATCCTTCTGCCTGGGGGAAGCAAAATCCCTATCACTTCTTACCGGCTTATCATGACCTGAAGCACCTATATTATCTTGTTTTTCAACCTGTTTCCTTTCTTCTACCTCTGGCGGGGTTTCCTTTGTTTTGACTCCTTCTGTCTTGCTTTCGGAAACCTGGGCCTCTTCCTTCTTCTTTTTATGCTTCGGTGGTCTTCCCCGCCGTTTGCCGGCAGCCTGGCCCTGACCTGCCGATGCCTTTTTAATTCTTTCAACATCCTTCCCGGAGGTGTTGATAGCCTGCTGATCAAGTATTTTATAAATAAGATCTTGTTTCTTAAGAGACTCTACGCGCTTGATTTTCAACTCCTTGGCAATCTCACGAAGCTCAGGAACAAGTTTCTTGTTCAGTTCAAGAATATCGTACATATGTTTATCTGGAATTAATGAATAAATTGAATGTTAGTTATGATTTAAAACCGGTTTCGGTATCCGGTATCTGGTATGAGACAAGGAAATATCTTGTTTGCCCTGCAATGATTAAATAAGTGGAAATATTTTGCAATAATAGTTATTTCAGGGGATTAATCAAATATCGGGTAAAAAAACGTGATTTTTTCACCCTGTGTTGCTATTTTAATGAACTTATAGTTAATTTTACTTTTGCTTACAAAGTTAAGGTATTTTCCTTAATACAAAAAAAATAAGTTTATTAAACGAACCTGTTTGCGAATAATTTTACAGAGCATGCAACTTTAACTTCTGGTTTCCGTAAATACTTTTTAATGAACAAAACTCTCAACCCTAATGAGGCAGCTAAAGATCATCAAACAGGTAACCAACAGGGAAACACCCTCGCTTGACAAGTATCTGCACGAAATTGCAAAAGTCGAGCTGATCTCTGCCGAGGAGGAAGTTGAGCTGGCCAGGAGAATACGAAACGGTGATGAAAAAGCCCTTGATGTGCTAATCAAAGCAAATCTGAGATTTGTTGTATCCGTCTCAAAACAATATCAGAACCAGGGATTAAGTCTGCCTGACCTTATAAATGAAGGTAACCTGGGCCTGATAAAAGCTGCCCAAAGGTTTGATGAGACCAGGGGATTCAAGTTCATTTCATATGCAGTCTGGTGGATAAGGCAATCAATATTACAGGCACTCGCAGAACAGGCCAGGATTGTAAGGCTGCCACTCAACAAAATAGGCTATATAAACAAGATTAACCGGACCTTTTCCGAACTTGAACAGAAATTTGAGAGAGAGCCGTCTGTACTTGAAATAGCCCATGCACTTGAACTGGCCCCGAAAGATGTTAAGGAATCGCTTAAAACATCAGGCCGGCATCTCTCCATGGATGCCCCGCTTAATCCCGACGAGGAAGGCAATATGTATGATGTTCTGCTTACCGACAATATGCCCGAGCCTGACAGGGAGTTACTGAATGAATCTTTAAGAAAGGAGATTGAAAGGGCCCTGTCAACCCTCACATACCGGGAAGCAAATATAGTAAGGCTCTACTTTGGCCTGAACGGGAAACATCCCCATACTCTTGAGGAGATAGGAGAAGCCTTCAACCTGACGAGGGAGCGGGTAAGGCAGATCAAGGAAAAAGCCATCAAGCGACTGAAGCATTCCACAAAGAATAAAATTCTGAAAACATATCTTTAGAACATCCTGAATCCAGCCCGTATTTATCTTTCAACCCAGAAAAAGTCAGACCAATGCAACCAATGGTAGCTCCCTCTTTACTCTCAGCAAACTTTGGCAATCTTGATGCAGACATTGAAATGGTAAACAGGTCTGTGGCGGACTGGTTCCATGTTGATATAATGGACGGGGTATTTGTACCAAACATCAGCATCGGCTTCCCTGTGCTGGAAGCAATCAGGAAAAAAGCAAAGAAACCCCTGGATGTGCACCTGATGATGGCCGAGCCAGACAAATACCTTGAACGTTTCAGTGAAACTGGAGCATCAGTCCTAACAGTCCACTATGAAGCAGTCACCCATCTTCACAGTGTTATAAAGGATATCCGGAATCTGGGAATGCAGGCAGGCATTTCCCTGAACCCACATACCCCGGTTAATTTGCTGGAGGAGATACTTCCCGACCTTGACCTGGTTCTCATCATGACCGTTAATCCGGGTTTTGGTGGACAATCATTTATTGAGAGCAGCTATAATAAAATAAGGAAGCTCCGCACCCTGATAAAAGAAACTGGTTCGCAGGCCCTTATAGAAGTTGATGGGGGAGTGGACCTGGAAAATGCCCCACTGCTTGTTAAAGCTGGAGTGGACGTACTGGTGGCAGGCAATACTGTTTTCAATTCCGAAAATCCTTCAAAAACAATTGAACTGCTAAGAAGACCGGTCAGATCGATTACATAAACCCGCATAAACCTTAGCCTTTCAGCAGGTGGTCTTCTCAGTTGCCAATGATATTTTTCAGGTACCTGCCCTGATGCCTCTACTCTTTGCCGGCCAGGTAATCCTCCAGATAGGAAAAATTCCGTGTAAGGCCTCCCTCCCTCACAATAGTTGCCCTTTCTATTATACCGTCCCTGTCATTTAAAAATGACGGAAAGACACTTTCGATAAGTTTTTCAGAGAACTCACGGGAGGCGTCCCTTGGAAGTTCACCGGGAAGGTTGTCGACAGCCATAACCGTTACATTCTTTTTGGCGAACGGGTCTGATTCACTACCGCTAGAAGGATCATATCCATAAAAAGGCTCTTCAATAGTGGAGGCCCGGATGGTTGATGCAACAGGCCCGTCAATATCGCAACTGACATCGGCAATGACGGAAATTCTGAAATCCGGCTTCAGGTAATCCTCCTTCTCCAGGAATGCAGGCGACCTGGGATCCCAGTAATGGCAGGGAATAAACATATCTGTAACTGTACTGTAGGGATAAAAAACAGATTCATACTCCTCGGGGTAATAGAAAAAATGCTGCAGGTCAAAGTCATCTCCATCCTTTCTCCTCACATAGTCCCAGGGGTCAAGCTGACAAATTACAGGTTCATTGAAGCTTTTCTCAATGAAGTCGACGGGCCTTACCTTTTTGTAGCCGAGAGGGTCAAGCGTTTCAAGTGCACCCTGGGCAACTCTGCCGCCTCCTGTTATCAGTATCTTTACGGGTGGAAGGTGCACCTTCTTCAGTTCTGCAATCATTTCAGTCATTTCATGACATTCGTGCGCCGGTTTAAGGTCAAAAAATCCGTTGCGAAGACCCAATGCCCGCAAACCGTTATATGCGCCAACAATCCCGGCCCACCTTCCAAATGCAACAAGCCTGTTATTATCATTGCCTGTCAGATATTCATAATCTATCAGGGTTATCTTATTGCTGACAATTTCCTGAAGAAGCTTCCTGTTGTGAGGCTGTTTCTTTGCAGTATGTGAAAAAAACATATATGTCTTACCCTGGAGGAGTCTGGAAACGGCCACTTCCTTGACACCAACGAGCAGATCGCAACCTGACATGTCGTCACTTACCGGAATACCCGACAGTGTGTACTCATCATCATTGTAACATCTGATATCGCTTCGCTGGGCGGTAATCTGAAATTCAGGGTATTGTTTCATAAGTTCAACCGCTGCCTCCGGTGTCAGGGGGGTTCTTCGGTCAATCGGGACCTTTGTCTCTTTCAGTATACCTATATGCATGTTACTTTTTTTTACGAAAATAACAAAATGAGGTGAATTATTCACAGCATTAACCTGCAATAAATTGGCAGGGTTTTTGTACTTTTGCATTACTGCATGGGGCTGACTGGTTTTGACAGCAAGTCGGACAGATATGCAAGCATGCCGAGCAATGCATTTTAACTCGTAAAACTGTAGTGCGGATTAATAAACGGCGAGAATAACTACGCGCTTGCGGCATAATCTTAAGAAGATCTATGCCATATCTGCGGTCAAGGACCGCAGACAAGCTGTCTCTCAAAGACCGTGCCCGGCGGTTTTTGGTTAAGAGGCACCGGAAAGTCGGGCTGGCTGGGGGGTTTTCCCGCACCCCCGGTGAGAAACTAGGGAATAAGGTCCGGATAGGTTGTCTGTTTCCGGCCCGGGCCCGACAATAAATAACAGACTAAGCATGTAGAAACCATATAGGTTCCTTGTTTGGACGAGGGTTCGATTCCCTCCAGCTCCACAAAGAAGAGGCTGCCTCAAAAGGGCAGCCTTTTTAACATCACCTATTCTTTCAGGCACCTTACACTGTATCCATTCCTTTTATCGGCAGAGTATCTGAAAACACCTGCAGTTTTAAAAGTAAGTCCCCTGTTCCAGGCTGAGTTTTCATCAGATTGACTTACAGTCCAGTAATATGTATCATCTCTGAGGAATTCAAAAAATACGATGGGCTCAACCTGCCTCGATCCTGCAGGAAGGGCGGTAAATCCTGTTTCATTAGTAGCACCGGCATTAGGATGGTTCCAAAGCTGAACCCCTGTGTCTTTAAGCATACCGCCTTCATCGGAACCTCTGAGGCCATCCAGGAGGACGGTTTCCCCACTCATACCCAGGTATTTTTCCAATTCCATCCAGTCTTCATCCGAAGGCACTTTCCAGCCATCGGGGCAAAGACCTCTCTCGTCAACAACTGTAAACCAGTTATAAAGCGCCCCAAATTCTTTCCCAATACTTTCGTTGTTGTCGTAATTAACCCAGGCACCCTTGCCTGCCATAAGCCAGTCATTATCATCCTGTAAATTTGGTATTTCAGTACCATCACGGTAAACTGTAACCCTGAGATTTTCGGCCATCCACCACTGATCACCAATTCTGACGGTAATATATACATTTTCCTCGGCGTCCATGATAGCACCAGTTTCGAGCTTTGGCTGGTCCTTACCCTCCTCATCATCCTCCTTTTCACATCCGGATAATATCAGACAACCTGCAAGAAGGATCAATGATGTAATGTAAACGAAATATCTGTTCATCTTTTTTATCATATAATAACAGGAATACCGGAAAAAAAGTATTGTAGTTGCAAGCTTCAACACCTATTCAGGGTGGAAGAAAACATAACCAGTTCACTAAAACCCGGACCTGGCCGTTTACGGGGAATTATCAGTTTTTCCTCGGGTTAGCCCGGCTAACCTTTAGGTTTCTTCCCAGAATTTCTTTTCCGTTGAGGTTTTCTATGGCTTTTTCGCCGCCTGCTTCATCTTCCATCTCTACAAAGCCATAACCTTTTGATCTGTGAGTAAACTTGTCGGCAATAATTTTAACTGACGCGACCGGACCGAATTCGGCAAATAATTGCTCTATATCGGATTCCTTTAATGAATAGGGAATATTCCCTACATAAATCGTCATAAGTAACCAGTTTTGACTTAGAGATTAAAATAAAATCAAAAACAAGTTATGAATAAATGTTTAAAATAAAAAATTACATAAGAAAAAACCTGAAAGAGGCACCATGGCATGCCCCTCTTTCCGGGATTTCAGATATAGATATATCCTTAACTTCAATGTCCAAGGGTTGCCACCATAACAGCCTTGATTGTATGCATCCTGTTCTCTGACTGGTCAAACACAACAGAATGTTCAGATTCAAAAACATCTTCGGTAACTTCCATTGAATCAATACCGAATTTCCGGTAAATCTCTTCACCTACTTTTGTTTCGCGGTTATGAAAAGCAGGCAGGCAATGCAAAAACTTAACGGCAGGATTACCGGTCAGTTCGATAACCTGGTTATTGACCTGGTAAGGTTTCAGCAGCTCTATTCTCTTTTCCCAGACACTGTCAGGTTCTCCCATTGACACCCATACATCCGTATAGAGAAAATCGGCTCCGGTTACTGCTTCCTTAACATCATCGGTAATGGTAATCCTTGCTCCAGTAGATGCAGCTACATCTTTGCATTTTTGAACATGACCACTTTCCGGCTGACACTCTTCAGGTGCTGCAGCCCTGAAATCCATTCCCATCTTTGCAGCACCTGCAAGAAGTGAGTTGCCAACATTATTCCTTGCATCGCCGAGGTAACAGAACGAAACATCTTTCAATGGCTTGTCAGAGTGCTCCATCATTGTAAGCAAATCAGCAAGCACCTGGGTGGGATGAAACTCATTTGTCAGTCCGTTCCAAACCGGTACTCCGGCGTATTCGGCAAGCTCTTCAACAATATCCTGCCCGAACCCCCTGTATTCTATACCGTCATACATCCGCCCGAGTACACGTGCCGTATCTTTCATCGATTCCTTATGCCCGATCTGAGATCCTGCAGGTCCGAGATAACTGACATGAGCACCCTGATCATGTGCAGCAACTTCAAATGCACAACGTGTGCGGGTGGATGTTTTTTCAAATATAAGGGCTATATTTTTGCCTTTCAGCATTTGCTGCTCCGTTCCTGCATATTTCGCAGCCTTCAGGGTAGCAGAAAGGTCAAGTAGAAACCTTATTTCCCCGGAAGTGAAATCAAGTAGTTTAAGAAAGCTACGGTTTTTCAAATTAAATGCCATTTTAATAATTCATTTAGGTTATAAAATCCGGTATATTAATTTTCATATTCCATTGTGATCTTTGTGCCGAATTTCTTGTCAGCCAGTTTAAAAGCCTCAGTAATAACGCTTTTATCCCCTCCCATCTCAATAAACTGCAAGCAAGCCCTTATTTTCGGAGCCATGCTGCCTTCTGCAAACATGCCGGTCGAAAGGTACTTTTCTGCATCGGCCTTGTTAAGAAATTCAACCTCCCGCTGACCGGGCTTTTTAAAATTTATGTAAACATAGGGAACATCTGTCAGTATATAAAATTCGTCAGCACCAATCCTTGCCGCCAGCAATGAACCAGCCAGATCCTTGTCCACTACCGCTTCAGCAGGCCTAACATTGCCATCCTCATCAAAGTATACCGGTACGCCTCCGCCTCCTGAAGCTATGACAATAGTACCTTTTTCTGCCATCTCTTTTACAACGTTTTCATTCAGTATTCTGAGTGGTTCAGGTGAGGGCACGACCCTTCTCCAGCCATCCTTTACCTTTACCTCCTCCCTGAACTTCCAACCCTTTTCGCCGGCAAGTCTGTCTGCCTGTTCCCTGGTACAGATTTTACCTACACGTTTGGTGGGATTAATAAAGGCATTGTCGTTTTTATCAACCTCAACCATGGTGACAAGTGTCACAACCTCCTTTTTGATATTGTGTTTTTTAAGGACATTCAGCAACATTCTTTCAATCATATAACCAATGCCTCCCTGCGAGTCTGCAACACAAATGTCCAGAGGCATCTGGGGTATGCCAAATTTCTCTTCGCCGGCATCATTCCGCATTAGTATATTTCCAACCTGCGGTCCGTTGCCATGGGTTATGACAAGGTTATAACCCTCCTCCAAAAGAAATATGAGGTTTTCAATTGTATCGGTGGTATTTTGCTCCTGCTCCTCAATAGTCCCTTCCTGATCGCCGCGAAGCAGAGCATTTCCACCAAGCGCTATTACTGCCAGTTTAGACATATTCTGCAATTTATAAAAAAACAAAATTATATTTTTTTTACCGGACTAATTATGCTTTAAAACAATTAGAGGCAATCGCCTTAAAATAATTTTATCTCCCAACGTAAGAGGCATAAAACATATCAATGGTTGTTATTTCAAAAAAAAGGGGGGAACTTGAATAAAAATTTGCAATTTTGCAGCCGGCGGGTAAGGAAAAATATAGCTTAGACAGATCCAATTTTATGGCTGCTTCAAAAACAGGCAATAATAAAACTCCGGGCAAAATTAAAGGTATCCGGAAATTCTTTAATGATGACCGTTTCAGGCTTTCTGCAGGCAGCTTTGTCATTCTGTTTGCCCTGTTTATGATACTGTCATTTATATCTTATTTTTTTACATGGAAAGCTGATCAGAGTTTTGAATGGGAAAAAATCATATCGAACCCCGACCTAAGGGTTGAAAACTGGGCCGGGAAAACCGGGGCATGGCTTTCTTCCCTGTTTATTAACAAATGGTTCGGCATAGCCTCATTCAGCATACCTTTTCTCTTGATAATAACTGGATTCAGGTTTATTCGAATAAAGCTTGGTCATTACGGCAGGATATTGCGAATAACTATTACCGGCGCCATTTTACTGTCATTGACTCTTGGATATATTTTCGGTGAAGCAAGTGGGTTTCTTGGTAGCGGACCAGGCGGTGCACACGGCTATTACATGGCAGAATGGCTTAACGCTTTTCTTGGCAAAACCGGAACAGCTTTATTGCTTGTTCTGCTTCTTTTTTCATTCATTCTTTTTTCAGTCAGAGGTTCCTCAGATTTTCTCAGAAAATTTTTCAGGCAGTTTGCCGTACGAACCCGATCGCCGGTTGTGGGATCTGAAAGTGAACCAGCACCCGAAAACCCGGAAACAGCCGGGCACGTTAATGCAGATACTGGTGAAGCTGATGATACTTCGGGCCCTTTCACAATTGATGAAGATTATGATAATGACGGGGAAACAGTAGATAAAAATGATGAACAGGAGGAGGATATCGATTTCACCGGCCACAACGGAATAAAATTGCTCATTAAAGAGAAAAAAGCCGAGGATGGCTCTCCTGGCGGTGACATGGTAATTTCCGGTTTAACTGAAGATTATGACCCCACTCTTGACCTGCCGTCATATAAGTTCCCACCCATAAGCCTTCTGGAGCATTATAAAACCGAAGAAAATACAGTAAGTAAGGAAGAGCTGATCAATAACAAGAACCGGATTGTCGAAACATTGGGTAATTATAAGATCCAGATTGACAAAATAACGGCAACAATCGGACCTACAGTAACCCTGTATGAGATCGTTCCTGCACCCGGAATCAGGATCTCAAAAATAAAGAACCTGGAAGACGACATTGCTCTGAGTCTCTCCGCATTGGGAATAAGGATAATTGCCCCTATCCCGGGAAGAGGTACCATCGGTATTGAAGTTCCTAACCAGAACCCTGAGATCGTTTCAATGCGTTCAGTTATTGGTTCGGTTAAGTTTCAGGAAGCCAGATACGAATTACCTGTTGTCTTCGGAAAAACCATCTCAAACGAAACATTCGTTGTCGACCTGACAAGAATGCCGCATCTTCTGATAGCAGGGGCTACCGGCCAGGGCAAATCAGTAGGCCTTAATGCAATTCTTACCTCGTTGATTTACAAAAAGCATCCCGCGCAGCTTAAATTCGTACTTGTTGATCCGAAAAAGGTTGAACTTACCGTCTATTCAAAGATAGAAAGACATTTTCTGGCAAAATTGCCCGATACTGAAGAAGCTATTATCACCGATACCCAGAAGGTGATAAATACCCTGCAGTCTCTTACCATAGAGATGGATCAAAGGTACAACCTCCTTAAAGAGGCTCATGTAAGAAATATAAAGGAGTACAATGCACGTTTCACTGCCCGGCGGCTGAACCCCGAAAAAGGACACAGGTACCTTCCCTATATTGTTGTGATAATAGATGAATTCTCTGACCTGATAATGACTGCGGGCAGGGAAATAGAAACCCCACTCACAAGGCTCGCGCAACTGGCAAGGGCTATCGGCATACATCTGGTAATAGCGACGCAACGGCCTACTACGAATATCATAACAGGCGTGATAAAGGCAAACTTCCCCAGCCGTATAGCCTTCAGGGTAACATCAATGATGGATTCGCGCACTATACTTGATACTCCGGGAGCCAATCAACTGATCGGCAGGGGCGATATGCTTATTTCTGCCGGAAGTGATATGATAAGACTGCAATGTGCTTTTATCGACACTCCTGAAATTGACCGAATTACAGAATACATTGGCTCACAGAAAGGCTATCCGGCAGCTCACTACCTGCCCGAATATGTAGGTGAAAACGATACCGAATCGGCCGAAGTAGACCTCAGGAAGAGGGATGATATTTTTGATGAGGCAGCAAGGCTTGTTGTCCAGCATCAGCAGGGATCAACATCACTGATCCAAAGGAAGTTCTCAATTGGATACAACAGGGCGGGACGAATAATTGACCAGCTTGAGGCAGCCGGTGTGGTGGGTTCGTTTGAAGGAAGTAAGGCCAGGCAGGTTCTGATACGGGACGAGTACAGTTTGGAACAGTTATTGAGGGAACTTGATAATTAAACCCAAATTACTGAAATCTTTAAACTACTTGAAATGATAAGGCTGATAGCAATAATCATTACAGCGGTTATGTTTCCGGTTGAAGCAACATCAGCGCTTCAGGATGACAGGGCAGCAAAAATACTGAATGATTTCTCGTCCAGAATTGATGCAGCCCCTTCGGTAAAGCTCGATTTCACCTTTATTGTTTCAAGCCTCAGGGATGATGCGCAGGAAGAGTTTACAGGAACGATCGTGATGAAAGGCAGCAAATACAGGCTTGAAACCATGGAAATGGTCAGCTGGTTTGACGGCACATCGGTCTACACTCTCATGCCTGATGTTAAAGAGCTTATAATCAGCGATCCGGATGAGGATGGCGGTATCATGGCAAACCCTGTTAACCTGTTTTCGATATATGATGAAGAATTCAGATACAGGTTTATAGGGGAGGCCCGGCAATCGGGAAAGGTACTTTATGAAATCGACCTTCACCCCCTGGATCTCGACCGGGACTTCCATACCGTAAAACTGTTTATCGATAAAGAGTCTCTATTTCTATACTCTGCGGTAATAGCCGCGAAAGATGGCACCAGGTATACATTTCTTGTTAATGATTATGACACCAGAAAACAACTACCGGAGGATTTCTTCACTTACAGCAAAGAGAAATACCAGGATGTTGAGATTATTGATATGCGCTGGTAACTCCTGTCATTCAGGGTACTCAACCCTGGCATGGTAAATATTCCGTAGTTTATTCTTATAAATATCTTTGATAATTGTTATATCCCTGAAGGTAATATCGGTATCGGTAAACTGCTCCTCACCAACCTGGCTGTTAATTATTGACTCAACAAGGTTGTCAATGGATTCGACATCAGTCTTTTTAAGACTCCTGGATGCGGCCTCAACAGAATCAGCCATCATAAGAACTGCCGTTTCACGCGAAAATGGTTTGGGTCCGGGGTAGGTATATTTTTGCAGATCAACCTCATCATTGGGATACTCCTTGAGATAAGACCTGTAAAAATACTGAACGCGGGTTGTTCCGTGATGTGTCCTGATAAAATCAATTATCTGCTCAGGCAGGTTATGCTTTTTGGCCATTTCAACGCCTTTTGGAACATGAGAGATTATTTTCTGAGCGCTCTCCTCAAAATCGAGTTCATCATGCGGATTGTATCCTGATGTTTGATTCTCTATAAAATAGCCCGGATCGGACATTTTACCTATATCATGGTACAGTGCGCCTGTGCGGACAAGAAGGGGATTGCCTCCGATTTCGAATATTGCCGCCTCTGCAAGATTCGCGACCTGGATTGAATGCTGGAAAGTCCCTGGTGCTTCCTCTGCAAGTTTACGCAGCAAAGGCTGATTTGTATCAGAAAGCTCCATCAGGGTAGCATCGGAAATAAACCCGAATGATTTTTCGAAAATATAGAGCAAAGGATAGGTAATCAGAACAAGCAAACCGTTGCCACCGAACCAGGCAAAATTCATATACTCGATTGACGCGATGCTGCGTTCCTGTATTACGGCAATCCCGAAATAAAGGGTGGAGTATGTCAGGAAAATTATACCGGCCGTCAGAAAGAGCTTGCTTCGCCTGTAAAGATTTGTAAGACTGAAGATAGCAACGATTCCTGCAATAAAATTCAGAAATACAAACTCAAAGCTGTTTGGGGCAAAAAACCCAATAAGCAGAAGAATTATGGTGTGGGCAAAAAGGGCAAGCCGCTCATCAAAGAAAGTCCTCATAATAATTGCGACGATGGCAAAGGGTACAAGGTAGAAATTCACGGTACTGTATCTGATAGTCATCATTGAAACAAAAACCATGAGAAGCAGCAAAAACAAAATAAACAAAGTCATTCTTATGTCTTTCAGTATTTCACGCCTGAAATTGTAAAGAAACAGGTAGAGGACGATAATCAAGGAAAAGACCAGGATTAGCTGTCCGAGCAGCACCAGGTTTACATTCGCTCCGCTGACTTTTGCTTCATATTCCCTCTTCAGGGATTCCAGTATCCTGTATACATCGCCGGTAATAAGATCTCCTCTTGAGACTATCCGCTCTCCGGCTTGTACCATACCCCTGGCATGTGACATCTCATCAAGCAGGCTCTGCCGGACTCTCTCGGTCATGGACTGATCATAAGTAAGATTTGGATGGATAAACCCGCTGAAATCCAAAGTATAGAAAAACCCCTCAAAAGCCCTGGGCTTATCACTAAGCTCTGTCTCTATCCAATTGTCAATATTGGCTGTAAGAAATTCGTAGGCTGTTTTTTGCCTGAAAAAGCCATCAGCCGGTGTCCTTTCTCCGATATTGTTTCTGACAACAATTATCGGTTCCTGCGCAGCAACAATCCTGTCAGCCGTTTCGCCCGGTTCTATTATACCACGGTTATAAATATCATTCAGCAATCTTTTACTGTAGGCAGAAAAATCCTCTGCGACAGTGAAAAAGTTGTCTGCACCTGTAACAGATCCTTCATCCTGATTACGAAAATCCCGGGATGCCACACCTGTAAACACAGCGATATTCGAATCAAGGTACCCCTCAAAGGACTTAATAATAGAGTCATAAACCAGGCTGTCATGCCTGAAATAATGCCTGAATCCCTCCAGCAGACTGTCCCGCTCGGCATTCAATTCGGCTTCCGATTTATATATCGGGAAATTAAAGGGGGCAATAAGTGTTTCATGCATCCAGGGGCGGCCTCTCTGGAACTCATACCTGAATTTACCTTCCCGGGGAAGCATATACAGAATAAGAAATGCAGTCAGCAGAAAAAATGACGCTACTCGTATGCTGTGATAATGCTTTTTTGCAAACCGGACAATTTTCTTCACGACATTGAAATAAAAGGTTTAATTTAAAGAAGCAAAATTACATTATATTATTGTATCATAAAATTACACAACTGAAGAAGCAAAAATTTAGTGTTTTTAAAAAATGTCATGTACTTTTGAAATAACAGATTTAATAATATTAAATGGAATACGGAGTTTCGCTGCTTCCAGTTGTCCCTGTGAGATCGGGGCCATCTGAAAAAAATGAGATGATAACCCAGCTATTGTTCGGGGAGTATTGCAGGATTCTTGAAAAACAGGGAAAATGGTATCATGTCGAAATAGTGGATGACGGCTACCAGGGCTGGCTGACAGGGCATATGACAACTTCCGTACCGGAAGAGCATGCCCTTAAGATGACTGGCATGGAGGCAAGTATCACTGCAAACCCGATACTTCCCGTTAATGCAAAGGATGCCGTTTACCCTCTAATGATCCCAGCAGGCAGCTCACTCTACGAATACAAACCTGCATCAAACAGTTTTATTACCGGAGAGGCTATTTTTCGATGCGGGCAGCAACCTGACTTCCATACTCATGAAAATATAAGGGAAGAAATCAGTGATGCCGCACGAAGATTTCTAAATATACCATACCTGTGGGGTGGCAAGAACGCTTTCGGCATTGATTGTTCCGGACTAACCCAGGTAATTATGAAGATATTTGGTGTAAAAATTCCCAGGGACGCCTCCAGACAGGTTGAGCTGGGTACCCCCGTTAATTTTATAAACGAGGCAAAACCGGGTGATCTGGCATATTTTGACAATGAGGAAGGCGAGATAATTCATACGGGTGTAATTATCAATAATCAGCAGATAATACATGCCTCAGGGTATGTAAGGATAGACAGGATAGACCATCAGGGAATCTACAACAGTTCATTAAAACAATACACACACAGGCTCAGGGTAATAAAAAATCTGACAGGCTTATTATAACCGGCATACTTAATGTACGAGATCACTCCCTATATCAGGTTATTCATTGTGATGATTGTGATCATTACCGTTTACATGTTTTGTATGAGGTTTCTCAGGAAAAGATCCGGTAAAAGCAATTAAAAAAAGAGAATGCCTTTAAAAGACATTCTCCCTTTTTGGTGCCGGATATTATCAGGAAACCGGGCCCGGTGCGGGAGTTTCTCCGACCGGTTTGAGTTTGCTTCCAACCAGAGCAAAGAACAGAATATACAGGTAACATATCACCGGGACAATAAATGAGTACTGAATATTAAATGCATCACCAACCACGCCCATCAGCAGTGGGATAACTGCACCGCCAACAATAAATGTGTTGATAATTCCGGTTGCAAGACTGACCTCGCTCTTGTCAAGCCCTTTAACTGCAAGCGCATATATATTGGGGAACATAACCGAGTTGAACAACCCGATGGACACAATTGACCACAGCGCAACCTTGCCGGAAGTCAGCATCGAGGTTGTTGCCATTACAACGGCAATTATTGCAAAAACACTAAGAACAAGATTAGCCTGCCCCTTCCCTATCTGCATAAGGACATAGTTAAGAACTGCAAATCCGAGGAAAGTAAGAGACATGGGCAGACTGTACTCGAGGGTTATAAAACCAACAACAAATGCCCAAACCACCACCACTCCGGCAAAAATAAACTTCAGGTTCTGCTTTTTGATATCTGAAAGGGCTATAGCTCCGAAAAGCCTCCCTACCATGGCACCTGCCCAGTACAGACCGACAAATTTGAGTGCAAGTTCCCTGCTTATTCCACCACCAAGCCCGGGTTGAACCACATATGAAGAAATGGCTGTGCCAATTCCAACCTCAGCTCCAACATAACAAAAGATGCCGATCGCACCCAGGATCACGTGCCTGTACTTGAAAACTGTAGCGTAATTCCCAAGCCCCTCCTGGCTTAATACCGGGAGATTGATAAACTTTATTCCAATTGCTACAACCAATACAACAACAGCTATAATTATAAACGGGGGAAGTAGGTCAGCCGGCCGGATCCCTTCGGGAACAGCAGCATCAATTACACCTGTAACAGCATCTGCAGCTGCAGGAACAGCAGCAGGAAGGATCAGGGCGACAATTAACAGTGGCGCTAACCAGGTGGCAATTGAGTTAAGTGCCATGGTAAGATTAAGACGGCCTGATGCTGTCTCCGGAGGTCCGAGCTTTGTAACAAAAGGATTACACGATGTTTGCAGGATAACTACACCTAACGAAAGCAGCATTATGGCACCAAGGAAGAACGGGTAAGATTCTGTCCTGATTGCAGGGAAGAATAAAAATCCTGCTAATGCCATCAAAAGCAATCCTAAAAAGATGGAATTCTTATAACCTATCCTTTTAACCACACTTCCGGAAGGGATCGAAAAAACGGCATACGAAATAAAGAATGCCGAATTAACCAGAAAACCCTGTGCATAGCTCAGGTCGAATGCTTCCATTACCGGGTCACTCAGGGTGATGATAAATGTGGTTACAAAACCAAAAATGAAATAGATCATGGAAATGAAGATCATTCCCACTCTAAGTGTATTGCTTTGATTTGACATGGTAAAATGTTTTAGTGATTAAACAAGTTGGCTTTAGGTTTTCCCGGAATGGTCCGGGTAAATTATATTAATTATGGGTTACCGGCTTATTTGTCAAGTTCCTTCCATATCAGTGCACTTGCTCCCATAACTGCAGCATTTTTGTCTGTCAGCTGAGAGGGAAGAATTTTCACCTTGTTCTTGAATGTCCCCATAACACTTTCTTCCATGTACTTCTTAGTGGGTTTAAAGATATAATCACCCGATTTGGAAAGGCCGCCGAAAAGAAACACAGCCTCCGGACTGGTATGGGCAACCGAATCGGCAAGCTTCTTTCCGAGAATCTTGCCGGTTATGTCAAATGCCTTAAGTGCAACAGGATCATTTTTTACTGCGGCATTATATATCATTTCAGAATCAAGCTCACTGAAGCTGTAATTAACAAGATCACTTCCATTACTGTCAGAAGCCAACAGCTCAAAAACGGTACGCTTGATACCGGGGGCTGACACATAGGTTTCAAGGCAGCCAAGGTTCCCGCAGCCGCACTTGCGGCCGTTCTCAACAACATTGACATGTCCGAGTTCACCGGCAAAACCATCATGACCGTACACCAGGTCGCCGTTTACAACAATACCGCTGCCGAGACCGGTCCCAAGTGTGATCATTATAAAATCCTTCATGCCTTCTGCCCCTCCATACACCATTTCACCAAGAGCGGCGGCATTGGCATCATTGGTGAGCTTAACCGGAAGATTGTAATGCTTGTTAACAAGTTCTGCCAACGGTATAACCCCCCTCCATTTGAGGTTGGTGGCGTTTTCAATGGTGCCATTGTGATAATTACCGTTTGGGGCGCCGATACCAACACCAACTATCTTATAAGGCTCCTCAATCTGCTTTTCGGCATTTTTAAGCTCCTTCACAAGGTTTTCAAGATAATCTTCGACATTGTCAAATGTGTCGGTAGGCGAAACAGATTCGGCATAGCAATTTCCATCGCGGTCAACAAAACCGCTCTTGGTAAATGTGCCCCCGATGTCAATACCTATAACATACTCTTTCATAATGGAATATAAAATTAAGTTTAAAAATAGTTATTACTGATAATAATCAAACAAAAAAAATCAACAGGTAAAGGTAAAAAAAATAGTATAACACGTATTGCAGACAGCTTTTTTTTCAGCAGACCAAAACCAGGATACTGAGAACTGAATTAAAGTTTTATGGTGCTACAAATTTCATTAATGATCTGTTAAGTATTCATTTTTAGAATATTGAATACATGTTAATATTAATACTGACTGATGCCAAATATTGAGGCAAAGGCAGAGTAATCAACAGTATAAATAGTTAAATTTGTAAAAACTGATTTTAAAACCTGATTAATTATTATTTCCTTAAATTAACATAATTTAACCAAAGTCTCCCGGGTTTACATAATTGTGAAAAGAGTTGCAGCAATAGCCTCATTTTTTCTCATGATAGATGTTTTGCCGATAGCAGCATATCAGGAGCTTCCGGCTGCCGGCGACAGCCTGTCTCTGCGGCTGATCTCTCCCCGGCCCGGCTCCGGAGCCTACTCCCTGCCGGTGCCCGGAGAGCGGCGCATGACCGGCATTACAGGTAACCTGAACTACAACGGATACCATTCCGGCAATTTCGTCAATGCCGGGGAAGAACAGTTTTATGCAAACCTCAGCAAAATAGCACAAAGATGGCGCCTCACAAACTGGCTTCAAAGTATAGTGATAAAAAGCACTGCTTCTGCCGGGGCGCCGGAAGAAGAGCCGCGGCAGGGTGTAAAGGATTTTATCCCCTGGGAAGGAAAGATCATCAGAGATATACACTATACCCAGGGCGGACTTTTTGCAGGAGGATTTGATTCTCAGGGGCATTCATCAGGAGGAATGGGACAGGTGGCCGGATTTTTCCATTTCAATACAAATCCCCGGGTCATACGAAATAATATGCTGGTAACCCCGGGTGACAGGATTGATCCGTTCATACTTGCAGAGAATGAACGTATTTTAAGGAAACTGCCATACCTGGAAGATGCACAGATATTTGTTTTTGAAAATAAGCTCGATCCGGAATATGCAGATCTGGTAGTTGTAACCAAAGACAGGTGGTCTCGAGGATTTGATGTGGATATGAGCGATATTGACAAAGGTCATATTGACATTTATGACAGAAATATCCTGGGCAGGGGACAGGAAATGCAGGGTAGGATTCTTCTTGACGGATCAGAGGATAAGCATATAGGTTTCGGAACTACCGTTTCAATTCAAAATGCAGGCGGATCATTCATAAATACAAGGTTAAACTATACAGATGCCTTTGACAACAGGTCGTTTCACATAAAAACAGGCAGGAATTTTATTACTCCTTCAATGAAATACGCCGGGGGTGCTGAGTTTTTATCAGCGTCGCTGCTGGATGACTTTCAATTTCCCGATACCATATTCCTGAACCAAAGTCTTAACTTTCATGAATATGACTATTGGCTGGGACGTTCGTTTCTTTTAGACAGCAGAGGAAGGCCAACCAGGAGAAATATTTACATAACCACCAGGTTCAACAGGCACCTTTTTTTTGACAGGCCACAGGTACATGGCAGGGCAAGACACAGTTACCATAACCGGAACCTTTACCTGGCCAGCCTGATACTGACACGTTCGGCTTACCTGAAAAGCAACTATATATACGAATTCGGCCCCACTGAAGATATCCCGGTTGGTTCGGTGCTTGAAGTGACGGGAGGCTATGAGGACAATCAGTTCTACCAAAGATTTTATGCCGGTTTTGCCATATCACACAGTAACTTTATTGAAGGAACAGGCTACCTGAGCACAAGTGTATCGGCAGGAACCTTCTTTAACAACAACGTCCGTGAGCAGGGCGTTATCAGGCTGAACAGCTCGGGGTTTTCCGGCATCCTTCACATGAACAGGTTCCTGTTGAGACAATTCCTCTCTATTGACTACACTCTGGGCATAAGAAGGTTTGATGATGAAGCAATCAGTATAAGCAACAGACGGGGAATCCGTGGAATGAGAAGCGATGAGCTTTCGGGGACTTCAAGGTTTACCATTCAGTCAGAAACAATGTTCTATGCCAGAAAAAGCTGGTACGGATTCAGGTATGCAATCTACGGAATGGCAGATCTTGGCTGGATAGGCAATGGCGAAAAACTTTTCCTGCCCGATGATTTTTACAGCGGATTCGGAATAGGCCTGAGGGTGCGCAATGAGCACCTTGTACTCCCCACCCTTCAGTTCAGGATAGCATATTTCCCGAGAATCCCGGAACATGCACGTACCAGGCTGTTTTACATAATAAGCGAGAAGTCCGGTTTGTTTGACAGGTTCACGGTGTCTGCCCCGGACATACTCCCTTACCGGTGAACTGTCACTCTTACCCGGGTAAGATATATTAAAAATTCATTGATTATTTTTGCCTGATGCGAATATTTACCAGTTTCAGGATAGGAAGCGGAGACGGATTCCGCAAGAAACTGCTTGAGTGGTGCCGACGTTTCAATGAAATATGCATTCTTGAATCTAATGGTTACGGGAACCGCTTTCAATCTGAACACAGCCATTACAGCTATGATTACATAGCTGCTGCCGGTTCAGTAAAACGTTTCAGTCCCCCGGAAGGCAATGTACTCGAAGCAATTGATGAATTTGCCGGTAATGCCGGTGACTGGCTTTTTGGCCATTTGAGCTACGACTTGAAGAACGAAACAGAAAAGCTTTTTTCCCGTCATCATGACAGGATCGGTTTCCCGTCAGCCACTTTTTTTGTGCCTGAGTATATTTTCATTATAGAGGGCAACAACCTGGAGGTAGGCTGGCTGGAAGAGGTCAGCAACGCAGAGGAGGTTGGAGAGCTTGTAAATATGATAGAATCGTCGGCACTCCCTGAAACTTCTCCCGGTGATCCCGGGTTCGTTAAGGAAGCATTCCGGAAAGATAAGTACCTGGAAGCTGTACACAGTATTTTGTCACATATCAGAAGAGGCGATATTTACGAAGTCAATTTCTGCCAGGAGTTCTACTCTGACAATGCATCCATTGACCCGGCTGTCACCTGGATTAAACTACTGGAAGAATCTCCCACACCCTTCTCATGCTATTACAAACTTGATGATAAATACCTTATGTGCGCCAGCCCTGAGCGGTTTCTGAAAAAAACTGGGCGGGAAATCGTATCTCAGCCAATTAAGGGAACAGCTCCCAGAGGGCAAGACCCCGAAGAGGACAATCTGCTGATGGAAGCCCTTGAAGCTGATCCCAAAGAGCGGTCTGAAAATATTATGATAACAGACCTTGTCAGGAACGATCTGTCGGTTATAGCAGACAGGGGTACCGTTCAGGTTGATGAATTGTGTTCCGTATATCCATTCCCCGGGGTATTTCAGATGCAGTCGACCATATCGGCCAGGCTGGCGCCTTCAACCTGCTTATCGGCCGTCATTAAAGCACTCTTTCCGATGGGGTCAATGACCGGCGCACCCAAAATACGCTCAATGGAGATAATCGAACAATATGAACGCAGCAAGCGCGGATTATACTCCGGGGCAGTCGGCTATATTACTCCCGGCATGGATTTCGACTTTAACGTTGTAATACGGAGTATTCAGTACAACATCAAAAAGTCGGCACTTTCATTCATGGTTGGCGGGGCCATTACCTGCCTTTCCGACCCTGAAAAGGAATTCAATGAATGTAAACTGAAGGCTGGTGCTATAATGAGGGTGCTCGGGCTTGAAAATAATGCTGTATGACCGGCGGGATTGTTATTTATCATTCTGTCCGGCAACAACCCTTTCAATCTGCGATTCAATTCTTGTCAGCGCTTCGGTAATATGTCTCTCGGGCGGGACGATAGTGTACCCTTCCCAGAAATCACGATCATATGCATGCCCTCCATCCATAAATACCCTGTCAGTCCTCAGCACATCCCTCCTGCTGAACCTCTCAACATTCTCGGTATCGATCCTGCTGTTGGCCATTTCAACAAAGACATGGTAGTTACTGCTGAATATACTGAACCTTCTCCTGTAACGCAGATGAAGGTCAGCCCTTACATGGTTGAGATAATAATGTCCGTTATAATACCTGTAACTGACCGTATAGGCAGCCTTGTCTATGGTAGCCCTGTAATCCCTGTTCTTTCTTGTTATAAACCGGTAATGAGCCTTACTGATATGTTTGGGATTTACTTCAAAATCCGCACCGAGAAATGCCAGGCTCTCCATATCAATATATAGCACACCCTTAAAAAGCGGATCAGTTATATGGTCTTTCTGCTCAAAGGCAACTGCATAAGCCATGTTGCCGTCATAAGAGACGATATCGGCCCTTGTATATTCATATTCATGCAGGAACTCGGGATTCAGAAAATCGGGAACATTCTTTATAAAATCAAGTTCAAGAGAACTGCGTATCCCCGCCCGTATCTTCAGTATCAAAGTATCGGTGCGGTCAGTATTACTGATGGTACGGGACTGGAAGAGCCTGACCTGGTCAGGCTCAAACTTTCTGACATGGGAAGACTTGTACACCTGGAAGAAGGCCTCTGAATAGTTAATGAACCGATTGCCCCTCATGACACCCTCACGATAAAAATTAAGCATATATACCGGGTCGCTGCTGTAATTATCATCAATTCTGGAGATAGCCGACACTAATGTTCCCAGGGGGTCAAAATAGCGTATCATCACCTCCGGAATCGATATATACTCGGTTTCCATCAGTATATCTACGCGGTCATAGCTGAAGATACTGACCGGCAGCGCCTGGGTCTTGTAACCAATATGAGATACTGCTATATGTTTGTCGTCATTACCTGCAGGGACCCGCAGGCTGAAAAACCCGTCAGAATTCGATATTATCCCTATTGATTCACCCTTGATCCCAACTGTAGCGTAAGGTAATGGCTCCCTGGAATCTTCATCCAGCACCCTTCCCCTTACGATTATTACACCGGATTCAGTACTTTCTGCATCTGTATGGCCGGCCGTCTGTTCCTTCACAAGTTCCTGACGATATATCAGGATATGGTTTTCAATAACCCTGTATGAAAGGCCCGGATCATCAAGCACCTCCTCAAGCCATGAAGCAACAGTCCGCGTGCCTGCCCTTATCCGCACCCTCCGGTCAGAATTTACAATATCAGTATCATATGCAAAGAAATAACCTGTCTGACCACTTATCTGGTTAAGAATTGAATAGATGTTGGAATATTGCCTCGGTAGTGACACGATCGTATCAAAAACAGGGGCAATGTCATCTCTGGTGCCAGCCGTGTCAATTTCCGACGGCGCAGAATATATACCTGGTGACGGAATCTCATCACCCAGGGCATTAAGGTATTTACCGGAAACAAAAAGGCATAGTACAATAACTATAAATATCCGGACCGCAGGAGAAACCAGACTGCTTCCTGCATTTATCCGCCCATGCCTGTATGCGTAAGCCATGATGAACATGTTTTCGCCATTTCCAATCGCCCCGCTCAGGGGCATTGTTGTCAATCTCAGTTTCTGTCACTGAAAAGAATTCCCGGGTCTTCCAGTATTTCAAAATCGAGCCCCAGCCCGAAAGCTATTATCTCAGCAATGGTCTCAACGTCGTTTTCAAAAAAGGTTACCGTCAGCCTTCTCTCCCTGATTGCATCATTTTCGAAATAGATCTGCAGATCATAATTCTTGTTCAGAACCGAGGCTATATTTTCAAGCTTTTCATCTCTGAACTGCATCCTGTTCATTCTCCATGACAGGTAAGTACGGTCTATAACCGGAGACTTTTCCATAATGCCGGCCTTACCCGTGAGCATTTCCCATTCGCCAACTATTTGGTAATACCCGGGGAGATCGTTAAGGCTTACCCTGACCGAGCCCTCCTCGACAATCAGTTCAAACCCGGTTTCATCTGATCTCAGATTGAACGCAGTCCCCATAACCTCTATCACTGCGCTCCCGGCTCCGATTAAAAACGGTTGTTCCCTCTTGTCAACTATATCGAAGAATGCCTCTCCCAAAAAGTTAACCTTACGCTGATCTTTGGCAAACCTGTCAGGATAGCTGATATATGAATTTCCAGCCATATAAACTACACTACCGTCACTGAAAGTTTGCACCAAAGTGTGATTACCTGTTCCGGTCTGCAGTGTCATCAACCGGGGCGAACGCAACTCAGGCAATAAAAAATACCCCAGGCCCCCGAACGATACCAGTGCAACCAATACAGCTGCTACAGAGACTATCCGCGAAAGCGGCATTATCCTTACAACGGCATCCTGATCAGGAATAAGGCCCTCTTTATCAAGCCGCCCGTGTACCCGGCCCCATGCCCGGTCAACATCAACATCCCTGTATGTTCTAATCGATTCCATGATAATAATGGTATTATGGTGTTAATTATTGTATTTACGTGAATTTTCCAACCTGGCAACGGAATTATAGTATCTGCCCAGCTTCTCCCTGAGCATTTTCAGGGCTTTACCCATGTTGGCCTCAACCGTCTTGACTGACACCGACAATTCGCCGGCAATCTCCTCATATTTCAGTCCCCCGAACCGGCTCATCCTGAAAATTGTACTGCATCTTTCCGGCATTTGTTCCAGCGTCTCCTCAATAAGTTCATGAAGTTCCGAAAGCTCCACATCACTTTGCTCATAACCCGGGGCCTCCCTGGCGCCTTCAATAACACTTGTCGCGTACTTTCTTCTGACCTCAAGCGCCTCAAGGTATTTCAGGGTATTGTTCCTTACCGATCTGTAGAAATATGATTTAACAGAAAATTTTATATTTATCTCTTTCCTGTTCTTCCAGAAGTTAAAAAAGAAATCCTGCACTATCTCTTCGGCGGCATCCATATCATGTGTAAATGTGCAGGAATACCTGACAAGAAGCGGATAGTACTTCCTGAAAAGCATCTCAAACGCAGAAATATCGTCATTCCTTGTTCTACGCTGACTATCGATCCATTTCAATGCCATACATCGGATCCTCCTGCTGTAAAGATACTAACTATTCAACTCAACTACCAATCCAGTTGCCGGTTCAGTCTTTTTATTGCAGCCTCAACCGACCTGTCCGGTTCAATATAATTATATTCGCCCCAGAAATCCTCATCAAAATATACAGGAACCATGTCGGCCATCACGGCTGATGGCCTGACTGCCTCATCCGCAGCAAATCTGACAACATTATCAGAGCTTCGTTCAGTAATTGCCATTTCGGATACAATAGCATAACCTGTACGAAACAACCTCCTTCGCCAGTCCGCCATAAACTCAATTTCATACCTCAGATAACTGACATGGTAGCTACCCTCTTTCTCTACATAACTGACCAGGTATTTTGTGTTTACCGGTGTGAACCTCAGCCTTGCAGGTTTCCTGAAAATAAAACTGGGTACAGCCTTTTCACTGTCGCTCAGATCCATGCTGAACTCAGCCATAGTTATTGCCAGTCTCTCGACTGAAATATAAAGCTTCCCGTAGTACAGCGGATATGCGGTTTCTGCCCCGGGAGAAAAACTTACCACATAATTTGATGTTTCATCAATCTTTATGATATCTGTAAGTTCGAACCTGTACAAATTTACAGTTTCAGTAGAGATCAGAAGTTCAGGGTTTTTCACAATATCCAGAAGCATAGATACATGAGGCCCCCCTCTCAACTTCACCAATAGAGTATCAGCTCTTTTCACATTACCGCTCTTCCGGCCTTTTACTATCCGGACCATATCCCGGCCTTTGCTGCAACCATAGGGTGCTTTGTAAATATCAACCACTGCTTCGGTAATCGATACGTAATCCCTTCTCTGCCGTATAGTTTCACGGTAAAACCCGGTAAGTTTCCAGGGTTCACCGGGATAATTCTGCTCAACCTTATTCAATGCCCTGACAACCAGGGAGCGTGCATCGGTAGGCTTGATAACCAATTCCTGTATGGG
The DNA here is from genome assembly GCA_007133565.1 of Bacteroidales bacterium. Lineage (GTDB taxonomy): Bacteria > Bacteroidota > Bacteroidia > Bacteroidales > PUMT01 > PXAP01. Next base: position 12,188 of record SLMM01000125.1, on the reverse strand, counting down.
TAACGGGTGGGGTTGAATATGAAACTCTCTGTAGCCGGATTCAGGCATATCTATGGGAAAACCTGCTTTTTTGTAACCTATATGAGAAATTGATATTTCGTTCATTTTATAAAAGCCAGGTATCTTGAGTGTAAACACCCCGTCGATGTTTGATACAGTACCGGTATGGCTTCCCGTGATCCATACTGAAGCAAACGGAACATGCCTCCCTGTAACGGCATCCTTTACAATACCGTTGATTTCTGCATAACCGTCCTGTTTTAAAACGGCGTTAACGGCCTCCGGTTGCGCAATCAGCAGAATTACAAATAAAACTTTTACCATGATTAACCTTGTTCCAGTAATATATTTCCGGCACTTATCGAAACGCCGTAAATCCTTATGCATTATTAAGACCGCCATATATGCGGTATACCCTATCATGCCAGTGCATTTTAAGGCCACTTCAAAGTAATACAATGTATCACAAAGGCTGTAGTGCAATAATTCAGGAGTTATCTATAACCACGCATGAAAGCTGTTCCAGGTAGCTATCATCGACAGCGGCTCCGAGTCCCGGTTTTTCGGGAACCGTTACAAGTCCCCCTCCCCCGTATTCAATACCTCCGGTTACCGGATCATGCTCCATCATAAGGGGAGAATCAAAGTCGCTGAATACAATACTTTCACATGAAAGAGAGAAATGTGCTGAAGCAGTAAATGCAAGGCGTGTTTCGATAAAACCACCCACCATCATCAGCATTCCGGCACCGGATGCAAGTTCTGCAATCTTTGAAGCCTTGGTTAATCCCGATGACTTCCCGAGCTTTATATTTATATAATCGCACGCATCCATCCCGATCAGACGTCTGGCATCATTGTGGTCAAGGCATGATTCATCAGCCATAAGGGGGATGGGACTTGCCTGCCGGACTTCAGGAAGTGACATATAATCCCACCTTGGAATTGGCTCCTCACAATACTGAATATTCAAATCTGCCAGATCATTCAGAACATCTTTGGCTGTAAGCCTGTCCCAGCCCTGATTAGCATCCAGTCTCAGAGGAATATCTTTTCCCACAGCTTCCCTGATTTTTAATACCCTTTCCACGTCATTCCTCCTGTTATCTCCAAGTTTTACCTTTATGCTGGGAAATCCTCTCTTTTTTATATCCAGGGCCTCTTCAGCCATCTCAGAAGCACCGGAAAGCGAAACAGTGTAATCCGTATAAAGTTTTCTGTTATTCTTTCCACCCAGGAATGCATATAAAGGCACCCCTTTTGCCTGTGAGGCGATGTCATACAAAGCTATTTCAAAAGCGCTTTTTATACTGGTATTTGCATAAATGACCGAATCCATAACTTCAGAACACCGTCCCGTATCGCGGGGATCCAGTCCCATAAGGGCACGGGCCAGGTATTGGGCCACATCGATGCAGGTACCTGTACTTTCGCCGTTTATGGTAAGTGAGGGACTGCATTCGCCGAACCCTGACACCCCCTCATCAGTCCTTATGCGCAAATAAATATTGTCGGCATGTGTAACCGGGCCTAGTGATATAACAAAAGGCTTTTTCAGCTTAATACTGACTTTATATACTTCAACTCTTTCAATTCTCATCAGGTATTATTTATAAGGACATGAAACATATGCCGGTTAACACTGATAACAAAGCACTTCCTGTTAATTAAAAATTATTGCTGCCAGGTTGCCGGCCACATTGACAAAATCAAATGTATATGAAATTTTTTTATAAAATATATTCCCCGGATATGAAAACTGGCACAAATCCTATAGTTTTATATTTTTGATAATAAAATCGAAATCAGGATATGGAAACAATCTTGTTGGTCATAAAATATGTTGCAGCAGGCCTGGTCATATTTTTGGTTTTTGGAGGAGCCGCCCTGCTGATCTGGTACAATATAGAATACAGCCCCCCGCCACCGCTTCCGGGTTCTGCCGGACTGCGGACTGAAACAGGTGAAACTACGGGGGCAGGGCAAAACATCCTGGTACTGGTTCCTGTACCGAAAACCCTGGAAGTTGTCTCCAGCACATTTAATCTCCCCGGCACAGCAATCTTCAGTTCCGAACCGGGCAGAAGAGAGATGCTGGAAGGCCTGATAAAAAGCCAGCTGGATCTTCCCGTTGAAGGGAGTGGGCAGCCATGGATAAGATTTATTGAAGAAACAGGGCTGCAAGCCCAGGGGTATGCAATGAAAATTGACAATGGCGGCATCGAAATAGCCGCCGGTGATGACCAGGGATTTTTCTATGCACTTGTAACCCTGCGCCAGATAATTGAGCAGGCTGAAGGTGATATCCCGGGAATGAAAATAACCGACTGGCCCGACATGGAGGTCAGGGGAGTGATGCTTGACATAAGCCGGGACAAGATACCTTCAATGGAAACACTTTACAGGATTATAGATTTTCTGGCAATGATGAAATACAACCATCTTCAGCTTTATGTCGAAGGCTTCTCATTTGGTTATGAATCATTCACTGAGCTTTGGGAAGGCAAAGAAACACCTGTTACGGGTGAGGAAATACTTCTGCTGGACAAGTATTGTGCAGAGAGGTTCATTGACCTTGTACCCAACCAGAACTCGTTGGGCCACATGAGTGCATGGCTCGCCACAGAACAGTTTTCTGATCTTGCCGAATGCCCCGATGGCTATAAACTGATGGGGCTTATCGATTTTAAATCAACTCTCAATGTCTCGGATCACCGCAGCATGGAACTGGTAACGCAGATGACCGAAGACATGCTGCCATGGTTCAGTTCGCCATATTTTAATGCCAACCTTGATGAGCCATTTGAGATAGGGAAGTGCAGGAACAAAAACCTGGCAAAAGATATTGGTGAGGGAAAGCTTTATATAGACTGGGTGAAGGAGCTTGAAAGTTTCATCAGCTCCAGGGGTAAAAGGATGATGATGTGGGGCGACATAGTAACAAGGCATCCGGAGATCATCCCGCAGATACCGTCTGACGTCATTTTGATTGAATGGGGTTATGAATCCCTGCACCCTTTTGAACAAAACTGCCGCAGGTACCGGGAAGCGGGACTGGAGTTCATGGTGGCTCCGGGCACAAGTTCGTGGACCTCCATAACGGGGCGGACAGGAAATATGATGGAAAACATATCAAATGCTGTGGGAAGCGGACTTAAATACAATGCAAGGGGAATGCTCCTGACTGACTGGGGAGATATGGGCCACTGGCAGTACTGGCCTGTAAGCTATGCGCCAATGGTTTACGGAGCAGCCCTGAGCTGGAATTATGAAAGCAGGGAAAGCCTGCCTCTGGCAAATTTCCTCAGCAAATTGGTTTTCAAAGATAAATCGGGAATTATGGGCAACCTTGTGCTGGATATGGGCCGTTATAATCGGTTCGAGGAGTACCAGATGCTGAATATGACCACCACAATGATGGCCTATATGTTTGGCATACTTGACAGGATGATGATTGAAGCCATCCAGGCTAAACTACAGGTCGGGCTTTTTGATTTCATAGGTTATGATCATGAACTTGCCGAAAAAGTCATGGCGAGGTTCAAAGAGCCGTCTCCCTACGATTACCGGTCCGTTATCGAATACACGTCAGGATTAAGAGACAGACTCTCAGAAACAAAAATGGACAGGCCCGACGCACAGCTGATAATTGACGAATATACAAATGCTGTCAGGATGATCCACCTTGGAGCGCTGACTAAAAAATATATCCTTTACCGGCGTGAATACAGCCCGGACGAAAACATTGACCTTTTGCAGCAAATCCGTTCGCTTTCCGGTACAGTGACCGAAGAGCACCGGAGACTGTGGCTTGCCCGGAACCGCGAGGGAGGCCTTGACAGAAGCCTGAAACTTATAAGGCAACTGCAGAAGCACACAGACCGTGAAATAAGACTGATGCAAAGGAACAGCCTGGCAAGGTTCATTGCTATGACCGGCGAAAAGATCAGGGCCGCGGCAGCGTCTGTTTACATCAGAACAAGATAGCAACAGAAATATTACGGGTTGTTAGGATAAGGCGGCAGCCCCAGCCTCCTGAAGAATACGGCAGGGTCCTCCCTTAATTCAACTGTTTCGTCAAATTCATACCCGAGCCTCTCATAAAGTTCCCTGCGCCCCTGAATGTCATCAACAAGCTCCATGTAGGCTATCTGACCTACCCTTACAGCCACCCTGCGGGGCACCACCACAACACCGTCAGAATCGGCAACCACCACATCGCCCGGGTGAACAAGCACTCCACCCACAACCACAGGCCTCTGTACATCAATCACCTCATTCCTGCCGATCCGCTCTCCCCTGCCCCTCTCAAAATAGTTGGTATAGACCGGATTTCTCTGCAGGATTATCTCATCAATATCCCGCACCCCTCCCGCACTCACCAGTCCGACTGCACCCCTCTCCTGCCAGTCCATTATGTTCTTCGAACCTGTAGACCCGGTATCGTTATCATCTCTGTTGTCCATCACGATTACAGTCCCCGGCTCTATATACTCCCTGAAAGGCTCGTCAGATATCCTCCAGTACCAGTAGCCCCTCCACTCCCGGTATACCTCGTAATTGGCAGGGTCTGTAAGATCTGCCCCCGGATACATGGGGCGGTTTGTCGGCCCGTACCTTACCGTTACCGCGATTCCAGAAAACCTGTGGCTCATATCCTTAACGTCCTTCCATAGAGGTGCGATTTCAGGGTTCATCACACCGATGCCAGTATAACCGACAGTTGCCATTCCGTCAACAACATCGGCAACCCTGGCTCCCCTGTAGAGCTCCAGCAAAATCTCATCTGAAACTTCCGGTTCGTCCTGTCCGGCAGCCACCAGGCTGCTTAACAGAAATACAGGTAATGCAAAACAAATAAACAGATTTCTCATGTTGGTAGTTTTTAGGTTAAATTGAGATTTGGAACCCGCATATATAGTCAGCGATCCTGTTCATATATAAATAAGAATTATTGCATCCGATTATCAAATATAAATCAAATAACTTGTACGTACAAGTATGTTTTCATATATTTACCCTGAACAGGAGATAAAAATCAATGGATATACCCAGGTACAGGAAAATCCAGAATATGCTCAAATCAAAGATCCAGCAAGGTTCATACGGGGTGGGTGATCACCTGCCCTCTGAAAACCAGCTTTGCAGCATCTTCAACATCACCCGTACAACAGCAAGAAAAGCACTTGAGGAGTTGCAGAAAGAGGGTTTCATAGAGCGAATTAAAGGGAAAGGAAGCATTGTCAGGGAAAGAAGAAAATCTCTAGGCCTGCTCAATGTTAAAGGTTTCTCAGAGGCAGTCGGCCGGAATGTAAGCACCATTTTCCTGCAGGAGCCAGCCCTACGCCCATGGATAACCGGTTTTCCTTTTCCCCTGACCGATTCAGAAAGGCAAAGTCCTTGTATCCACTTTGAAAGGCTCCGGACTGTAGGTGAAGACCCGGTTATGCTCGAGAACAACTGGTTTTCCGGCAAAACCTTGCCGGGTTTCCTTCAATCCGGGTTCGAAGAGGATTCATTTTTCAAAACACTGAGTAAAAAATACATGATAGAGATAAAAGGATCAGAGCAGGAACTTAAGGCACTCCCGGCAAATGAAAAGGTATCCCGGCTGCTGAAGGTAAAGCCGTCCGGCCCTGTGCTGCAGATATCAATAAGGTTTACAACCTGCAATCCGGAATTTTTCATTTACAGCGAGCTGATATGCAATACTATGAAATACCCCATAGGGAACCGTTATTTCCTCTGACAGGAATAAAAACTTCCTTAATAAGGCCCAAACTGATTAGATAACCTGAACCTAAATTAAATTGAAAATGACAAGAGAACTGGCTAAAATGATAGACCATTCTATCCTGCATCCCACACTGACTGATGCCGACCTGGAAAGAGAATGCCGGGTGGCTGCGAAATACGATGTAGCTTCTGTGTGCGTGAAACCCTACATGGTGAAAAAAGCTACGGAGCTTCTCAAGGGAACCGACGTGCTGGTGGGTTGTGTTATCGGATTTCCGGCAGGAAACTCCACCATTGAAGTAAAGGTGTTTGAAACCGAGACTGCCTGCAACGACGGTGCAGTCGAAATAGATATGGTGATAAATATCGGGAAGGCCCTTTCGGGGGAATGGGACTACATCGAAAAGGAGATTGAAGCGGTAACCAGGGCATGCCATAAGAACGGTGCAATCGTGAAGGTTATCTTTGAAACCGACTACATTACAAGGGATGAAGACAAGATCAGGCTTTGCGAAATATGCACCAGGGCCGGCGCCGATTATGTAAAAACCTCATCGGGTTTTGGCTTTGTAAAAAGTGAAGACGGTAAGTATTCCTATACCGGGGCCACTATTCCTGATCTGGAGCTTATGAGAAAGCACAGCGGGCCCCGGGTTAAAGTCAAGGCCGCCGGAGGAGTCAGGACACTCGACCAGCTTATAGCGGTAAGAGAAGCCGGATGCTCACGCAGCGGAGCCACAGCCACGGCTGCAATAATTGAGGAGGCAATCAAACGGTTCGGAAACCAATAATAACTATAAACAACAACCATCATGCAAACATCAAGAAGAGAATTCGTAAAAAAAGCAGCTTTGGGAGCTGCAGGCATAACAGTAGGCGGACTTGGGTTCAGCGCTAAATCCTACGGTAACATTATCGGTTCAAACGACCGGGTCAATGTGGGAATAGTGGGTTTTTCAGACCGTACCAGGTCCTCGCTCATTGATGCCATGCTCAGCCAGTCAGCCGACCTGAACTTTGCAATCACTGCCGTTTCAGATATATGGAACCGCAGGCGGGATGAAGCAAAATCCTTCATGGCAGAACGGAACATTGACGTGGAGTTGTACCGCAACAATGAAGAACTTTATGAGAAGGGAAATGTGGATGCCGTAATAATAGGTACTGCTGATTTCCAGCATGCATTGCACACCATTGAAGCGGTGGAGGCAGGAAAGGATGTGTTTGTCGAGAAGCCTTTTGCAGAAACCATGGAAGACAACCGCAAAGGAAGGGCTGCAGTAGAACGAACAGGCAAGATAGTAACCATCGGCTCGCAAAGAAGAAGTGGGGCCAACTATCATGCAGCCAACGAATTTATCAGGTCGGGGCAGTTCGGGGATATCGTTATGGTTGAGATGACCTGGAACGTTAACCAGCCGGGCAGGTGGAGAAGGCCGGCACTGGTTGCTGGGATAAGGGAGCGGGACACAGACTGGAAACGGTACCTGATGAACAGGCCATGGGAGCCTTGGGATCCCAGGAAATACCTTGAGTACCGTCTTTTCTGGCCCTATTCATCCGGAATTCCCGGGCAATGGATGGCGCACCAGATAGATACAGTGCACTGGTTCAGCGGTTACGACCATCCAAGGAGTGTAGCCGCCAATGGTGGCATATATCTCTGGAAAGACGGCCGTGAGAATTTTGACACCATGACAGCCGTATTTGATTACGGGCCAAAAGACGACCCTTCAACAGGGTTCCAGGTGGTATACTCATCACGGTTCACCAATTCGGCAGGAGGAGTTAAGGAGCTCTACTATTCAAACGGAGGCACACTGAACCTCGACACCAACAAGATCAGTCCCCACGGCGGCCTCACTGAGAACCATGCCAGGGCAATGAACATGGAGCCGAACCTGCTTCCTGAAATGGACCTGCCTGATGTTGCAGCGGTAACCGAAGCCGATATCGGAACAGCCGATATGACTGTAAACCACATGAGAAACTGGATGGAATGCGTAAGGAGCCGCAGGGAGCCCAATGCCCCGGTAAAATCGGGATACGACCATTCGGTTGCCAATATAATGGTAACTGCCGCGCTTCGTACAGGCCAGTTTGTAACCTTTGATGAAAAAACCCAGGAAGTAATGGCTGGAGGCAGACCATTTAAATACTGACCTGTTAAAATCAAACCTGATTAAATATCAATACATGATGCCATTCTGATAAGTTAAAAAACTTCCGGGTTTTCCCGCATAATAAAGACCTATTTTATCACGGAACATAAGGCAGGAGTTCGCACAAGGCTCTCAGGTTCCCGGCAGGCGTCCCGGCAGGAATTTCACAACCCGCGTTGATCATATATGGATTACCGGCTTCGGCATATGCATCTGCGACTGCTTTTCTTATTATCCCGGGAGTTCCGTTCTTCACGACGGAAACAGGGTCCATGTTCCCTGAAATTACCACCTTCCTCCCGACGGATTCACGCACCACGGCAATGTCGACCATGTGATCAACATCAATGATATCCACCTTCAGATCGGCGATACCCGGCAGCAGATGGGTGATGTTACCGCAGATATGAAGTTTGACGAAAGCCCCCGTTTCCTGTATGCGCCTGACGAGACGCTTTTGTCGTGGCTGAATCAGTCTTTCATATGTTGACGGGTCGATCTGGCTGGCAATGGCATCGCCAATTCCGATAGTATCAGCTCCTGCATCTACCTGCGCACGAGCAAAATCGATCCCAACCTCCACACACAAATCCATCACCTCCCCTGCAAAGACCTCATCTTCCATCAAATCCATAAGAAAGTTTGTGACACCGCGCAGATTGGCCGCCCCGGCTGCCGGTCCCTCAATCCATCCGAGTATTGAGTATTCTCCACGGTAGTTTCGACTATAAGTCTCAGCTGCGTTGATTCTGTCACGCATGCGAACTGATCTCATCGGGTCGGGCCTGGTTAGAGAAAAAACATCCCTGGTTCCTTCAAGGGGATGCGAACTGCGGGGAGGTCCATCCCTGACATATTCAATCCTGGAACCGAATCCGCTTGTCTCTCTGTAAGGGTCGGAGATACAGCTCAGCTGATCAATTCCGAACTCCCTGCAACACGCTTCGTTCGCTGCGGTAAGAATGCGGAAGTCAGATGCAAAAGCTCTGTAGTCGGAGCCGATGTGCTCCGCTGCAAACTGCATTAATATTGGCGTTCGCGGTAAATAGTCAGTCGATTCGCCTTTCAGGGTTCTGATGTATCGCTGGTATCCGTTCATAGTCTTTTGATATTAATGCCAATTAATTTGCGTTCTTTTTGAGCTATTTGTGGGGAAAGATCAACTGATGGATCTTATGTTGTTTTATCGGTTCATGTATTTTGCTACTGCATTCAAATTTGTATATTTATCCTGTAAAAAAGCCAAAATTTTTGTTGAAAAACATTAAATATATACAAAATACATCACCTTTTCTTTTTTGGTTTACCTTTTTAATTATCAATAAAATGCAAAAAACAGATAATCCCAGCAGCAATCAGGCCACCCTGATAACTGCATCCCTGTTTATTTTCGCAGTCATTGCAGTCGCATGCACAGACCCGGTTGTGAGACAGGATAATAATAACTCCGGGATAGACATAAGCCGCAACCATATCTCATACTGGTCATTCAACGGCGAGGACATTCTGCTGCTGGGAGGCTCGGTGCAGGATAATCTTTTCCAGATACCCGATCTGGCCGGGCACCTGGATCTCCTTAAGTCGGTCGGCGGCAATTACGTCAGGAACACCATGTCGAGCAGAGACAGCGGCAACGTATGGGCTTTCAGAAAGCTGGAAAACGGATTGTATGACCTGAACCAGTGGAACGATGAATACTGGCGGAGATTCTCATACTTCCTGGAAGAAACCGCCAAAAGGGATATTATTGTGCAGATAGAAATATGGGCCACATTTGACTATTACAGGGATAACTGGGATATCAACCCGTTCAACCCAAAAAACAATATCAATTATAGCACACGTCGGTCAAAGCTGCCGGAGGTAGTTGAGACCCATCCCATATACACCGAGAACAATTTCTTCCGGTCTGTCCCCGCACAGATGGCAATCGTTCCCGTGCTGGCATTTCAGCAGAAGTTCGTCGACAAGATACTGTCTTATACTTTCAATTATGACCATATTCTTTATTGCATCGACAATGAGACCTCTGTATCGTCGGACTGGCCAAAGTTCTGGGCCAGGTATATCCGGAAGGAGGCACAGCTTGCTGGCAGGAAGGTCCATATTACCGAAATGTGGGACCCGTGGGATCTGAACCACCCTTTTCATGCCGAAACATTTGACAACCCCGATATTTTCACTTTCGTGGAAATATCCCAGAACAACCACCAGTCAGGCGACACCCATTGGGAGAACGGGTTGGCCACAATTGAAAGATTGACAAAGATGGGCAATCTAAGGCCCGTAAACAATGTCAAGATTTACGGAAATGACGGGGGACCCCATAAAACCACAAGGGATGCAATCGAAAGTTTTGTCCGCAACCTTCTTATGGGATGCGCCTCCGCAAGATTTCACCGGCCCAACTCCGGACAGGGCCTGAATGAAACAGCCAGGGCAGTAATAAAAGGCATGAGGGAGGTAACCGGCATGACCGATTTCTTTAACGGAGAACCCCGTAATGACCTTTTAAAGTCACGAGGCGAAAGGGAAGCATACTGCAGGGCAATTCCCGGCAGGGAACTTATAGTATATTTTCCGCGAAGCGGATCAGTAGAAATTGACCTTGCCGGTTTCAGGGCCTCACCGGCTGTTGAATGGCTTAACCTGCTCGGTGAAGAATGGCTTGCGCCCCAGGGGCTTGAACAGACAACGGTAAGGCTGGAAACTCCGGGTGATGGTCACTGGATCGCAGTAATACGTTAGCGACCTGTATATCATTTGCCGGATTAACCACAGTTTCTCTTAACGGAACAATATAACGGTAACAAAAACGTTTTGGAAATCGCAGGCCATGCTTCCGGGGCTGCACACTCCGAAACAACAGAATGGTATATGACATCAAATCATCTCTTAATGACCTTCAGGCCAGTGGTAGCATTCATGGTTGCAGCATTGACTCTTCTTGCATGCAGCCAGGACCCTCCGGCAGAAATACCCGAAATAACATTCAGCAATTTAGCTGAAGATAACAGGATAGATGTGCTGGCTGGACAGGAATTGCTCACAGCCTACATATACCCTGACGGGCTTGCAAAACCAGTACTGTTTCCTATAAATGTATCAGGTGAGATACCCCTCACAAGGGGTTTCCCATTAACCCCCAGAACAGGCGAGCGTACCGACCACCCGCATCAGGTGGGGCATTGGTTCAATTACGGCAATGTTAACGGTATTGATTTCTGGAATAACCCGGGAAATCCTCCTGAGGGAGATATTGACCGGTATGGGTTTATCGAACATGGAGAGGTCCTGAGAAAAGAGGGAGGAAAGGGCAAGGGGGAGCTGGTTGTTTCGGCATGCTGGAAAAACTACCGTGAAGAGGTGATTCTTTCAGAAGTAACAACATTCGTTTTTTCAGTTCGGGGTGACACCCGGATTATTGACCGGGTAACAACGCTGACGGCAGGACAGGAAGATGTTCTCTTTACGGACGACAAGGAAGGCATGATGGCAATCAGGGTGGCCAGGGAGCTTGAACTGCCGGGAACAGATCAGCCAATGGTTATAGGCCCCGATGGCGAAATTGGGGAAGCCGGCAACAATTACCACAGAAGCAGCACCGGCAACTACCTGAGCAGTGAAGGACTTGAAGGTGATGACGTCTGGGGAACAAGGGCACCGTGGATGAGAATGAGCGGCAGGATTTACGGCCGCGACATAACCCTCGCGATAATTGACCATCCGCAAAACACAGGTTACCCTGCATACTGGCATGCAAGGGGATACGGACTTTTCTCAGCAAATCCGCTGGGACAGGCAGAGTTTTCTGAAGGGAGCGAGGAACTGAACATGGTCGTTCCTGCCGGCGAAGCCGTAACTTTCAGGTACCGGATAGTCACCTGCTCAGGTGAAATACTAACCCCAGCCAAAATTGACGAACTGGCAGAGGAGTTTACAAGGCATATCCTTTAGTTATTCTCGTTCTTTACTCTGCGGTTATTTCATTGAAGATGGTTTCTGTCAGGGCCGCTTCGGATTCTGAGAATTCTGCAAGCACCTGATCGAGGGTGTAATCTTTTTGAACCAGCCGGGCAACTTTTCCCTGTCTTGCCTTCATCTCTTCAATATAGGACTTTATATCGTCCCTACCGACGATCTCGCTGTGCCCGCTTGAAAACTTCTCCGCGTCAAGAGTTTCAAGCATTTTTTCCAGGTATCTGACATTCGCGTGAGAGTTTCCGCCTTTGTGGACATGTATAAGAGGTACCCTGTTCAGGAAAATCTGGTCGCCTATGAACGCCACTT
>SLMM01000068.1 GCA_007133565.1 Bacteroidales bacterium | reverse complement strand
AGTTTTGCTGCAACTGACAGGCGCACAGGCGACCGCTATATGTTCAGCGGAAGGATTGATCAGGGCAACATAAGCGGCAAGGTGCTTAAACGCGGAACCAATTCACGTTCAGTCGAAAACTGGTCCGCAACCCTGACCGGACGATGACAGAGCCCGCCGGCGGTACGAGACCGGCTCCCACTTTCACCACGCTCAGCTCAATGGCTGTAGTTGTCGGTATTGTTGTAGGCATAGGCATTTTCCGCCTTCCCCCTATCGTCGCGCTCAATTCTGCAAGCGAACTTCAGTTTATACTCTTCTGGGTTTTCGGTGGACTTGTTTCACTGATGGGTGCACTATGCTATGCTGAACTTTCTTCTTCCATGCCCGATGCCGGAGGTGAGTACTATTTCCTCAGAAGAGCATTCGGACCCGCAACAGGGTTCTTCCTCTCCTGGGGCAGGATGACTGTCATACAGACCGGCTCACTTGCGCTTATTGCATTCATTCTGGGCGATTATGCCTCGCTGCTGCTGAACCTCGGGCCCTACAGCTCTTCGATATATGCCGCCCTGGCTGTGATGGCGCTTACCGGCCTCAATATCATGGGCACCATCCATTCGAGCCGCACCCAGAGCATCCTGGCGTCAGTAATTGTTGCAACCATTGTTATAATTGGTGTTTCTGCACTGCTTTTCACTTCCGGTGATGCCGTTTCGGGGATTACCCTTTCGGGGAAGGGGGGGCAACTGTTCTCAGGCGGGGCTCCGGGAGCAGCCATGATATTCGTATTGCTCACCTATGGAGGATGGAGCGAGGCTGCCTATCTTACCGGCGAGCTGCGCAACGTCAGAAGAAGCATAGTCAGGGCGCTCGTTTTAGGAATTGCGCTAATAACGGGGCTTTATGTGATGATAAACCTTGCCTATCTGCATGTGCTCGGTTTTGAAACGTTACAGGGGTCATCAACGGTGGGTTATGATCTGACAGAAAGGGTGTTCGGCACCGGAGGCTCAATACTGGTGGTTATTATTGTCATTTTCGCCGCCCTTTCAACAGCCAATGCAACCATAATTACAGGGGCACGCACCAACTACGCTATCGGGCGCGACTTCAGGCTGTTCAGGTTCATGGGCAGATGGAACCACCACCGTAACAGTCCCCAATCCGCCCTCATCTTCCAGGCATCGATTGCAATGGCACTGGTCGTTGCCGGTGCCTTCTCGCAGGAAGCGGTAAGCACGATGGTGGACTATACCGCTCCGGTTTTCTGGTTCTTTTTGACCCTCATCACCCTGAGCCTCTTTGTTTTCAGGCACAGGAAGGAGGGCGATCAAAAATCCTACAAGGTGCCTCTGTACCCGGTTCCTCCGGTGCTATTCCTTGCGGCGTGCATATACATGCTCTATTCAAGCCTTGTGTTTACGGGGATCGGTGCCCTGGCGGGTGTTTCCATCCTTGCTGCCGGTATTCCCGTCTGGTTCCTTACAGTGAAATTCCAGAAATAGCAGGCCCTCACCGGGCAGGTACTTTAAGTTTTCTGCCATCCATACCTGTTTACCTATGGTTACTGTCTGGTAAACCCTGACATCGCGTGAGTCGGTAAAAGTATTATCCGTTTGTGCACATATTTCAGTTAATCCGGTTGCCAACAGGATAGCTGAACTTAATATCAGCAGATCGTGTCTCATTTTTTATTCTTTGTCGTAAGGGGTTTCGATCTGGTATTTTTCCAGCAATGGCTTCAGCACCTCCCTGCTCTGTTGCTGCAGCTCTTCGCTGAGATTGTCCCACATGAACTGCATCATTGAGGTATGGAGTTCATCAAGCAGTATCATCTCTGTTTCGGTTATCTTCTCTTTTCCGAAATAGAGTTTGTAAAGATCCTTTGCCGATGATCCCAGGACGGTTTTACCTCTGACGCCTGAATTGAGCTCATGGTAATTACCCTCTTCATCCATTATCATCCATCTCTGCGGCAGCCTCAGCAGTTCCGCCAGCCTTTCAGCTACAGGTTTTGGTTCCATATATAAAGATTAAATCACCGGAGTACGTGGTGGTTTACGGGTGTAAATTTACATGAATTTTGCATGCAAAACTCTTCGTGAAGCTAATTCCCCGATATTGTCTCACTCCCCCTGAGCCACACCATCACTTTCCTCCGGGTCGAAAGGATGATCTGGTACATGCATGGGACAATTACCAGGGTAAGGAAAGTTGCCACCGTCAGCCCGAATATAACAGTCCACGACATAGGGCTCCAGAAGGCCGCATTGTCGCCCCCGAAATATATCTGCGGGCGGAGCTCGGTCATCAGCGTTACAAAATTTATGTTGAGGCCTATTGCCAGGGGTATCAGGCCGAGGACCGTTGTTATGGCTGTAAGCACAACCGGCCTGAACCTTGTTTCTCCTGCCTGCTGGATTATTGCCAGCGAGGTGGCAGGATTCAGGAATTGCTTTTCTGGGATCTTCAGCCCTGTTCTTCTTTGATCATGCAGATAGTCGGTATAGTCGATCAGCACGATGGCGTTGTTCACAACTACCCCTGCAAGGCTTATTATACCCACCCCGGTCATTATTATCACAAACTCCATATTGAAGAGAGCCAGTCCGAAAAACACCCCGGCAGTGCTGAATATTACGCTGCCGATAATGATGAATGGCTTTAAAACCGAGTTAAACTGGGAGACCAGGATCAGGGCAATGAGCGAAACCGATATCATGAGGGCGGTGATAAGGAACGCCAGTGATTCCTCCTGCTCCTGCTGCTCACCGGTGAAAGCATACCCGTACCCCGCCGGCATATCATATGTTTCCAAAAGTTCCCTTATCTGCCGGTTGACTGTGGTTGCGTTGTAGCCTGGCAGGATATTGGAGCTTAAAGTGATTACCCTGTCCATGTTGATACGGTTGACCGAACCATATGTTTTGCCGAATTCTGCACTCGCAACTGCCGATACAGGCACCTGCATCAGCTGGCCGCTGCTCTGGCTTCGAAAACTGATACGCTGGTTCATCAGGCTGTTGAGATTATGCCGGTACTCTTCATCAAGGCGAAGCATTATCGGGAACTCCTCTTCACCAATTTTGAACGACGACACCTCGTTGCCGAACAGTGCGGTACGGATAGTGTTTGCGATCAAAAAGGTGGATATGCCATATCGCCTTGCCCTGTCCCTGTCGATGTTGATAGTTATCTCGGGCAGGTCTGTCTCGAGGTCCATTGACAGGCCCTCTATCCCCGCAATGCCTGCTTCCTCTATCCTGTTCTGGATGTCGCGTGCAAGGGATATAAGCTGCTCAAACTCCCGGCCGCTTATTTCAAGGTTAATGGGCCTGCCTGCGGGTGGCCCTGCCGTGTTCTTTTCTATGTTGAAATCAACTCCTGGATAACTTCCTATGAGTTCATTGCTTATCTCAGCCATTATGTTATTGGTGTTTATGCCACCCCTGGCCTCATACTCCGTAAATGTTACGGTTATCCGGCCCCTGTTTGGCGTATCCCCGCCCGCAAACTCCATTTCTCCCACTGAGCCCTGTCCGACTGTAGTAAGAACCGACTTGACGATGTGACGGTATGGACTGATGATCTCCCTGACCCTCTCTTCTATTTCGGTAACTACCTTGTCGGTTTCATAAATATCTGTTCCTGCCGGCAGTTCGGCCATGATGTTGATGAACTTGGGTTCATTGTCGGGAAAAAACAGCACGTCGGGGGTCCTGGCAGAAAAGAACGAAATTGAGACCACCAGGAACACCAGTGTTCCGGATACAAAAAGGTAGGGGCGCCTGCCCTTGAGCGCATATGTCAGAGTCTGTGAATAGAGCCTCTCGTTGAATGGAAGCACTTTATCCCTGAACCAGCGTTGCAGCCTGCCAAGGATATAAAATCCCAGCAGGGCTATGATCGCGGCCAGAATAAAGATGTTCCCTGCAAGGGTCTTCGAGGCTGAATGGAGGATTATTCCGGCAGTTGCAGCTGCTGCAATCAGTGCGGCCTTCAGGTACCCGGGCCTGGCGAAGCCGAACAGACGGTACCGGGAAGCATTCAGGCTTCCGGTGCCGGGGCCTGCTGATTCACT
>SLMM01000205.1 GCA_007133565.1 Bacteroidales bacterium | reverse complement strand
GTCTACGGTTCCAGCCTTCTTGACGGTGCAACGGTATCCCTGGCGGGGGAGCCTGGTGCTTCAGGTTCCGTGAGAGGCAATGGTAACCCTGGTGGCGTTGCTTCCCGCGAAAATATCCTTGACGGCAACAGGGATACCTGGTGGGATGCACCCTCTGCAGAAGCATTTGTTGAGGTGGTTCTTCCTGAAGAGCGCACAATAAACCGTTTTATGGTAAGGGAACCCATAGCGCACAGGGGGGAGAGGATAGAGGAACACTATCTCGAGGCCCTTGTCGATGGCCTGTGGGTGCAGGTTGCCGAAGGCAGGACGGTGGGGCACAAAAGGATCCTCCGATTCCCGGCTGTCCGCACCTCAGCACTCAGGCTTACCGTCACAAAAGCCAGGCTTGAGCCTTCCATATCTGAATTGTCTGCACATTACTACGATGAACCTCCAAAGCCTGTTGTCATTCGGCGTGACAGCGAAGGTATGGTGGAGTTGGGAGTGGGACTTAGCTTTGTGTGGAACTACCATGGCATGATTGACCAGTCGCAGCCGGTTTATTACACTCTTGACGGGACTGAACCGACGGCTGCATCTGCCAGGTACGAAGAACCGCTGGAACTCCCCCTTGGTGGCTTTATAAGGGCCAGGGCAATAGTTGAAGGGAGGGAAGGTTCAGTATCCGAAAACCGGTTGGGGATAGTGCGTGCGGGCTGGACTGCCGTTGACTCAGACGGCAGGCAGGAGGAGCCAGCCAGGGTGCTTGACGGCAACCTGCGGAGCAGGTGGATAAGCTCTGAGGCAGAGCCGGGTTCCCACAGCATTACAATTGATATGCAGCAGGAATACCCGGTATCAGGCATGACCTATATACCTGCACAGCGGGCGGGATACATAGAATCATTTGATGTAGAGGTGAGCCCTGACGGCGAAAGATGGGAGAGAGTGCATTCAGGCAGGTTCGGCAATATTGTTAACGACCCGGAGCGCAGGTTTGTCCGGTTTGACCGGCAATTAACGGCGCGGTATGTGCGACTCTCAAACCTGGTGCCCCCCGGGGGCATGTCCAGGGTTGGCGCCGCCGACATAGAGATAATTGCCTCTGATGTGCAATAATATACTTCTGCTTAAACTGCCTGTGGCGGTTTAAAGATCTGTGGTATTTATATGCCGGGATCGCTTCCGGGAGAAGGTGAACTGTGTGCTTTCAGTTAAAGTGGAGATAATACCAGAAGGTGTTGTCAAACCTTTCAATAACCTCGCGATTTGCCCCGGGGTTCTGCCTGTATGAATTGAAAGCATTAATATAACGGCTGAACCTCAGCTGTGCATCACTGCTTAGATCCAGTCCGCCCAGGTCAGGCATCATGCCGGTTGCATTTGAGTATACCAGCACTGCCTCTTCAACATGCCGGGGTAGGCGGGTATAGCCCACTGCCCCCATTACGGGTATGAGTGATACTATCTCCTCAACTTCTTTGGTAAGGAGGAGCCATGCAAGCTTGTATTCAAATGCCTTTATATTGGCAGGGTTGGCTTCAAGAAGCATCAGTATGTTCCTTTGCGGAAACTCGGTGTCGATAAAAAAGTCTTTTTCTTTAGGCAGCAAACGGACCTTTTCTCCCAGTTCAGGATGGGCCATCACAGCTTCATCGTTATTGAGCAATTGTCCGAGTTCAACTGCTTTCGACCTGTAATTAAGTGTATTCCTGAGTATGGATATGTATATTTCGGCTATGCGGTAATTCCCGTTAATGAGGTTTGCCTTTGCCAGCAACAGCATATTCTGCGGCCTGTACCCGTATATCACCATTGACTCATAGGCCCAGCGGTGCGCTTCATTGATAAGACCTGTCGCGTAATAAAAAAGCGCTCCCCTGTTAAGGTGGACATCTCCCCAGGGAAGTATAAGGGATGTCGGTCCGAAATCCTGTTTACCATGAAACAACCTGGTTGAGAGCTGGTTAGTTTCGGCCAGGGCAAGGTTATAGTAAAACTGCCCTATCAGATTTCTCGATGGCGAGGTCTCGTGCAACCTGACTGCCTCTTCCCACTCTTTCTCCGCGACAAGTTTCTGCAGCCTGATAACCTTTGCCCTTTGCGGGTTATACCATGCGAGCAACATGACCATGGCAGCCAGTGTAAATGCCGTGGCAAGGTATTTTTCCAGGTATATGGCAGGTTTGCCTTTAATATTAAGTGGAGCCGGCATTTTTACAATAAGTGGGAAGGCTGTAAGAAATGCCGTTAAAATGAAAAACAACACCCTGTGCCTGTTGTCGTCAACCAGAGGCAGCGGGTAAGTCAAAAGGGTGCCGGTAGTTTCAGTAAAGATCACATGACGTGACAGCAGCAAGGTAAGGCCTGCGGTCAGCAGAATAACGGCCGGATACACGTACCTTGAGCTTCCTTTTTCAAACCGGAGCAGGGCGGCAAGGCACATAGCGGTGTATATCAGCGCAAATGCCCCAAAGGTGAAATAGAGGATTACCAGCAGAAAGGGGGCAACTGTAATTCTGAACTTGCCGCCTGTTGAATATGAGCACAGGAAAGCTGCCAGCGCCGACAGGTATCCCAGGTTGTATACCATCAGGTGATAATAGTGTGCCTGCATCAGAAGGAGCAGGCAGGAGGGGATCATAAAGGTAAGGGACAAAAGAAGCGGGTCGGCGGCGCCTGTCCTTTTACCGGCGGCACGGACCAGAAACGCTGCCAGGGCCAGCACTGCCGCAATGATGACAGCTCCAGCGGCGGGGTAATAGTAAAACTGAGTCAGGAAAAAACCAATATATTCAGCAATCCCTCCCGGCCTGACAAGATACTCTTTCAGGTAATTGCCGGTGTAGACGAAAAGTGCCTCCTGTTCCTGGAAAAATAGGACGTAATCGCCGAACCACTTGAAGTAGGCCGCTGTAATGATAAAAAATATGGCAGGGGCGTACAGATCGCTCCTGAATATCAGCCTCTTGTTATTGCTTGTAATGTTATGTTCAGGTTTGTTCGTCATTTCCGGTAACGGGTTTCTTATTTGATCAGATGTGCCCGACATATTTCCAGCCGGGAAGGCTTCCATGCTTTATGTTTATTCACCATAACCGGCCGTTCCGGCAGCAGGCACGGCCATCAGAGGATCTTCTGAAGAGGCACGTTCAAAATCACGAGGCCCTATCTCGACTTTCCCGGTAACCAGCTCCGGCAGGTTGAATGAATGGAGCATCCGGCCGTAGGTAGTTGGGTCACGCTGTGGCAGCACAAATGGTTTGCCCGGGTTACCTGGGGAACCAAAGTATGAAAAGTACGGCCTGGAGCTAACCCCGTCTTTTCTCTTGCTGCTGAATACAAGCCATTTGCCATTAGATGACCAGCCATGATAACTTTCTGTATCATCACTTCCTATTTCCGGCTTTGATAATTCACCGCTTTCCAGATCAATGAGGTATAGCTCAGCTTCACTGCTCCACACGGGGAAGGTCCCGTAATCATGCAAGGTGAAAACCAGGTGCCGCCCATCGGGCGAAACTTTTGGAAATGATGCGCTTTTTCCAATTTCCGAAGCATCGAAAACTATCTCCGGCTCGCCCAGTGTTCCAGATGACGGGTCAAACGGCCTTCTCGCAATGTCGTAACTGATGTTTTTTACATTTTCTGCATCAATCTCAAAATCCGGCTTCCTGGTCCGGGAATAATATAAATACATTCCGTCAGGCGACCAGCCCGGGAAGGTCTGCATATATTCCTTTGCTTCCGGGCCGCCCGGCTGATACATGCTGTTACTTTCTATATCGTAGATGACCAGCGAAGATTCAAGGTCGAACACCTCGATATTGTTGTCAGAATGGGCATAGAAACTCTGCCTGACGCTGTTTGCCGAGAATGCCACGTACTTGCCTGACGGGTGCCAGGATGGATAAGTGGCATTGGCCGGCATACTTTCAGTCCTCAGTTCCCTTCTCTTCAGGCCACCCTCGCCCGAAAAATATGTACCACCCATTGACCCCCTTACATGAAGGAGAAAGGTTTCCGGATCGTTCCTGCTGAAGGAGTGGCAGTTGATGCAGTTATTATCAAGAAGCTGGTTTTCAGCGATTGATTCCTCCCGGAAGCTTTCGGTCGATCGCTGCATGATTTTCATCCGGTACCAGCTGTAATAACCGGGGTGTATCTTCCTGTAAACCAGGTAGGGAT
>SLMM01000096.1 GCA_007133565.1 Bacteroidales bacterium | reverse complement strand
TGGTTCTGCATCAGCCAGTCCATTTATTGTTGTCGCTTTACGCATCTCGATCCTGTCATATTCCGGCACGGTTGCAACGAAGTAATACATGCCACAATCAGCACGGTGGATCCATGGATCAGCCCTCTGCCTTATCAGCGGGTTGTTATACTGAAAATCCTGTGCCAGTGCACTCGCGGTAATAGTGCCGGGGAAAACAAGCGTGACGAAAAGAACTGTTTTAACGATCTCATTTATCATCTTCCGCAAGTTTTAATGAATTAGCCATGACTTAACCTTATGTGGATTTATCAATATTAAAAGTTTTTCAAGGCCTCTCTATTTGTCCGTCTTTGTATTTTGCAAAACGACCTTCTTCCCTGGGGTGGACGTTATCATAGCGCTCCCATGGCCAGCCTCCGAACTGCGTGGCTCTATAGTCATAAAATGCCTGCCGTATCTCTTCAGCAGTGTTCATAACAAAGGGGCCCTGCTGTACTACGGGCTCATTAATGGGCATAGCCTCTATAAAAAGCATTAATGCATCTTCAGAGACTGCCTCAATAATTACCTCCTGGTCTGAAAGTAGTTCAATGGCATTTCCCTTAGCTATATCCAGCCCGGCCAGACGCAAACCGGAGCCGTTATAAAAATACAGGATCCTGTTCTTTCCCATATCCGAAGCGGGGAGATGCCATTTGGCGGAAGCATCCATTTTTATGGTCCATATATTTACGCCGTTTTCCGGGTTTGCTGCCCATGAATCCGGAGCAGGGGCAGGAGCCTGGTGTTTTTTATAATTACCGGCATAAATTTTCAGCACGGTTCTTCTTCCGTTTTCATCCTTATCTGTCACTTCCGGTATGGTTTCACTCCACAACATCTTAAAATGGGGGTCTGCAAATTTATCTTTTTTCGGAAGGTTCAGCCAGATCTGGAACAATTCGGTGGGATTCCCCTTGTCTTTGTTAAGCATCGGGAACATTTCGCAGTGTTGCAGACCCGAGCCTGCTGTCATCCATTGAAGGTCACCCATGCCATAGCGTCCCGCGGCACCGTGGCTGTCAGAATGATCAACAAACCCATCAAGGACGATAGTTATTGTTTCGAATCCCCTGTGGGGATGAGCCGGGAACCCTGGTATCTTATCCCCATGATACATCCGCCAGCCGTCTTTTAGCGTAAAGTCCTGTCCCAGCATCCGGCCTGATAAGGAAGCATCAGGTTCCATCTTGTCATTACCTCTGGGATAGTCATCAAGATGATGAACACAAAAAACAAACGGATTGATCACAGGCCACATGAAGCCGAGTGGTTTCAGGTTTTGAATTGCTTTGTTGTACATATCAGTTTTTTTTCTAAGATAATGATTTTGTATTAGAAAAGCCCAATCAGGCTCAGTCAGGGTCAAACAGACGTATTCAGACAAAAACCATTGCCCTTATTTCGGGACAAGTTCAGCAAAATTTAAAAACAATCCAAAAAGCCAGAATAACTTCTAAAATTCTACATTTTTATATATCTTGCATTTTGGCAAAGCTGCCACCGGCAAAAAGCACTTTCGCAAGCGGCACGCAGATCAGCTAAAGCCACCAAGCAAAATCGCAAGCGGCACACAGATCTGCCATATGCAACTAGCAGAGTTTCCGCCGTAAGGCACTTACGCCACAGGTAACAAAAAGATTATTAAACCAAAAAATTATACTCATGGACAAATCAAAAAAAGGGAAATGCCCGGTAACGCATGGAGCCAACACCGGATCAGCTCATTCAGTAATGAGCTGGTGGCCCGAAACTCTCAACCTTGATATCCTGCATCAGCACGGTTGCAAATCAAATCCCCTGGACAGGGATTTCAATTATCGTGAAGAATTCAACAAGCTTGATTTTGAAGCACTGAAGAACGACCTGGAAAAGCTGATGACCGACAGCCAGGACTGGTGGCCGGCGGACTGGGGGCATTATGGTGGATTGATGATACGCATGGCCTGGCATAGTGCGGGTACCTACCGGATTGCTGACGGACGCGGCGGGAGCAACACCGGGAACCAGCGCTTTGCACCGCTGAACAGCTGGCCTGATAATGCAAACCTTGATAAGGCACGCAGACTGCTGTGGCCAATAAAGAAAAAGTATGGCAACGGACTTTCATGGGCCGACCTGTTTATACTTGCAGGTAATGTGGCATATGATTCAATGGGATTTAAGACATTTGGTTTTGGAGGTGGCCGTGAAGACATATGGCATCCGGAGAAGGATACTTACTGGGGTGCAGAAAAAGAGTGGCTCGAACCCACCAAAAGCCGGTATACTGATGACAAGGACCGCGTATCGCTTGAGAATCCACTGGCAGCCGTTCAGATGGGCCTGATCTATGTAAACCCCGAAGGTGTGGACGGTAATCCCGACCCTTTAAAAACAGCCAGGGACATGCGTACTACCTTTGAGCGCATGGCAATGAACGATGAAGAAACGGTTGCGCTTACCGCCGGAGGCCATACTGTCGGCAAAACCCATGGAAATGGTGATGCCTCCATTCTGGGGCCAAGCCCTGAAGGTGCACCCATCGAGCACCAGGGTTTCGGATGGATGAACCCGAAAGGCAAAGGGAATGCAGAAGATACCGTTACAAGCGGACTCGAGGGGGCGTGGACGACAACCCCTGACAGGTGGAACAATACATATTTCTACCTCCTTTTTACATACGACTGGGAACTTACAAAGAGCCCTGCCGGAGCATGGCAGTGGGAACCCGTCAACATAAAAGAGGAGGACAAGCCCTTTGATGCCCATGTGCCCGGTGTCCGCAAAAATCCCATGATGACCGATGCCGACATGGCTTTGAAGATGGATCCTGAGTACCGCAAGATCTCAGAGCGTTTTTATAAGGACCCTGAATACTTCGCCGATGTATTTGCAAGAGCCTGGTTCAAATTGACGCATCGCGACCTTGGGCCGAAGAGCCGGTATCTCGGACCCGATGTGCCTAAGGAAGACCTTATCTGGCAGGATCCGGTACCAACTGTAGATTATACACTTTCAGATGCAGAGATTGACGAAATAAAAGGCAAACTCCTGGGTAGCGGACTAACCCCGGCTGAGCTTATAAATACTGCCTGGGACAGTGCCAGGACATTCAGGGGCTCTGATTACCGGGGCGGTGCAAACGGAGCAAGGATTCGCCTTGCCCCCCAGAAAGACTGGGTGGGTAATGAACCTGAGAGACTGCAAAAGGTCCTTAAAAAGCTTTCAGAAATCCAGGCAGGGTTAAGTAAAAAAGTCAGCATAGCCGACCTGATCGTGCTGGGAGGCAGCGCGGCTGTTGAAAAAGCAGCGCATGATACGGGAGTGAAGATCAAGGTCCCGTTCAGCCCCGGCCGCGGTGATGCAACTCCTGAAATGACCGATGCAGCATCTTTCGAGGTGCTTGAGCCTATACACGATGGTTACAGGAACTGGGTCAAGAAGGATTACGCGGTGAAGCCCGAAGAGCTTCTGCTTGACAGGACTCAGCTGATGGGACTTACTGCTCCCGAAATGACTGTATTGATCGGGGGTATGCGTGTTCTGGGCACCAATCACGGGGGCACAAAGCATGGTGTTTTCACCGACAGGGTGGGCGTGCTGAGCAATGACTTTTTTGTAAACCTGACCGACATGAGATATTCATGGGTGCCGGTTTCCGACGATCTGTACGACATTGTTGACAGGAAGACCAAACAGAAAAAATGGACGGCAACAAGGGTTGACCTGGTCTTAGGTTCCAACTCCATATTGCGTGCCTATGCTGAGCTTTACGCTCAGGATGACAACAAGGAGAAGTTTGTTAATGACTTTGTGAAGGCATGGGTTAAGGTAATGAATGCCGACCGGTTTGACTTGAAGAAATAGACCGGCCCGGCCAAAGAACGTTCAGGAACAGTTTCTGATCATCCTTTCGGGGAGACTGTTGCCGTTAGGAAGGGCAGGTTTTCCCTTTCGGGGAAGGAATTACCCTTTTTGGGTTTATATCCTGCTCCCCCGTTTCTTCAATGTGCTTAAGGCTAAATAGTCCGGTTGGGGAATATGCCCGGAAGACCGGGGATTATCACTAACTTTAGCAGCCCGGGAAACTGCAACATATTGGCCCCGGAACAAATGGCTGCCAGGCGGCAGCTTTTTATAATTATTAATGGGAATCCTATGGAAGTATTCAATGGTGTAATGATGCAGTGTTTTCACTGGTATACTCCTGCTGACGGGAGCCTTTGGAAACAGTTGGCCGGAAATGCTTCTGAGCTTGCCGGGGCAGGTTTTACCGCATTATGGCTG
>SLMM01000179.1 GCA_007133565.1 Bacteroidales bacterium | reverse complement strand
CAAACCTGCATTGACCTTCTTGAAGAGGGCTATGCACCGGTCGTGGTGGAGGATTGTGTATCATCCAGGAACCCCGGCGACAAGCAGGTGGCAATAGAAAGGATGCGCCAGGAGGGGGCCACGATTACCACCTCTGAGAGCATACTTTTTGAGCTTACCCGCCGGTCGGGTACCGACACGTTTAAGAGAATATCGAAGCTTGTTAAATAGCACTATACAACTTACCAGTTACATAAAAAAGGCATCTTAATGAACGGTATAAACATTAATTCTACACTGCCGGGCGCAGCAATCCTTTTCGGAATTGCTGCAGGCGGCTGCGGGACAGTCCCCGATGAATCCCAACAAGATCCTGAGAGGCCAAACATAATCTATATCCTTGCCGATGACCTTGGCTACGGCGACCTGGGAAGTTTCGGGCAGGAAAACATTATGACCCCCAACCTTGACAGGATGGCACAGGAAGGGATGCGGTTAACCCAGCATTACGCCGGCAGTACTGTCAGCGCTCCCTCCAGGGCAGTGCTGATGACCGGATTGCATACCGGTCATGCACCTATCCGTGGCAACCGGGAGATCATGCCTGTCGGACAGTATCCGCTGCAGTACTCGACCGTGACCTTCCCGAAGATACTGCAGGAAGCCGGGTACATTAACGGTGCATTCGGCAAGTGGGGCCTGGGGCCTCCCGATTCTGAGGGATCGCCTTCATATCAGGGTTTCGACAGGTTTTTCGGATTGCTTTGCCAGCGAAGATCTCATTTCTTCTACCCGGAATTCCTGTTCAATGTTGTACCGGGAAAACCTGCAGAAAGAGTTTATCTTGAAGGCAACAGGGTTGAGGATGCTTCAACCGAAAACTTTCAGAGGCCCGGTTCGGGCCCCCCGATTGAACGGGGGCAATACAGCGCCGATGTCATTACAGCAGAGGCCCTTGATTTCATTGACGTGAACCATGACCGGCCCTTCTTCGTCTACATGCCCACCCAGCTCCCGCACGCGTCACTCACTGTGCCGGACGAAGTGCTGGAGCTGTACCTTGATGAAAACGGAGAAAGCATTTTCGAAGAAGACACCTCCTTCCCTTTCGGAAACTACACATGGCAGTCCATGCCAAAAGCCGCATATGCGGCTATGGTGACCCGCCTGGACCAGCACGTCGGAATGATCCTGGACAAGCTGGAGGAAAAAGGGATTGCAGAAAACACCCTTATAATTTTCAGCAGCGACAATGGCTCATATTCCGAAGGCGGCTATCACTATTCGATGCACAACTCCAATGCCCCCTTGCGCGGGGGTAAGCGCGACCTGTACGAAGGCGGGATCCGGGTCCCGACCATAGCATGGTGGCCGGGGAAGATTGAGGCTGGCAGCGTAAGCGATCACATTTCGGGCTTCCAGGATATGATGCCAACATTTGCAGAACTGGCAGGAGCTCCGGTCCCCCCGCAAATTGACGGCATCTCAATGGTCCCCACCCTCCTTGGACAACCAGAAAAACAGGTTAAGCACGAGTACCTCTACTGGGAGTTCCATGCCATGGGTGGGCGCCAGGCCGTCAGGATGGATCAATGGAAAGGTGTGAGGCTGAACGTCAGGCAAAACCCGGATGCCCCGATAGAACTCTATAACCTTGAAGAAGACATTGGCGAGCAGAATGACCTGGCAGACCGGTACCCTGAAGTAGTTGAGGAAATAGCAGGGATAATGCGCGAAGCACATGTCCCCTCCAAACTGTTTCCGCTTTTCAGCCAATAATATCCTCTGATTACAAGGAGGTTATACGGAGATGGCACAAACAGCCATCATCCCGGTGCTTGTAATTAAATATTACCTTAAAAACTTGACTTCAAAGGTATTCTGGCGTAATTTTGTATATAAGGACAACAGATATCCTTCGGAATGCTAAGAAGATTTGTTCTCCCTGCCTTAGAACACCAGATTATCTCATCCTGTTCTCATCCGGAAAATCTGATATCAGGAGAAAAGATCTTGCTCTTAATGAGTCTGTTCCGGCTAAACGGATTCATTTCCTTATTCACTCATAATCAGGACATTAAATATAAGTTCCAGTTATCTGATAATGAAGGAGGAATCATGAAAAAAATTGAGCTCACTCAAAGACTGCTATGTCTTTTACTGATGCTGGCGGTGATAGTTGCATCCGGTTGTGAGAAAACATTAGATGAACCTGAACCTGAACCTGAACCTGAGTTTGATCCGGAATTACTTCTAAGTAGTCTGAATATGGCATTAGTCATCGGAGGGGAACAGGAAGTAGTGGTTGCCGCTATTGGCAAAGATGGTAATCCTGAAAACTTCGCCGTAACAAGTGGAAATGAAGCAGTAGCCACGGTGACAATTTCAGATACAGTATTCAGGGTGACAGGAGTGGATTATGGCACCACCAAAGTAACAGTTACAACTGCATCTGGTAAAAGCAGGGAGATACCTGTCAGAGTATATGATCCGAAAATTCTGGAAACCGAAGAATTGCTGATAACTTTTTCGCAAGACTTCCGATTCCGCTGGGATGACAGAATGGCCGATTACATGATCCCACTTACAAAGGGATCATACTGGCACACTGTTAGAGACTGGCACGCTTTTTTGCCAGATGATGCATTCAGACCTCTCGGCTCTCTCGCGATCAGCGGTTATGATGACCCTACAGGAAAACAGGGGGTAATGATGGTGAAGGCTAAAAATGGCTCAGATGCCCTGGCAGCGCCGGTTGATTAAATACCATTATTGCAATCAAAGTCATTTTCCGGTTCACTTTGGATACCTGTACCTCCGCCCGGATATAAAGCAATGGGGTTAGTTGCTATGGTTGATGATCAACCCGGACAATTTCGTAAACCGGAGCTGGAGGATGTTGTCTGCGTTCGTGAAGATCTTACCATTCATGGAGAGGCGGAGGATCTGATACAGCACATGATATATCTGGACGCTGGATTGTTTGATATTAAATTCCTGATTTCCTGGAAAATTGAACCACCTGTGGCGGGGCCTCATGAAAATGCATATCTTTCAACCGGTACATTTGTGTCTGCATTGGCAGAGCATAAAGATCCGGAAAAACCTTCAGTTCATTCAGTGATGAATGTACTGAATGTAATGCTGCCGATGCTGACTGAAACACCTTACCAGCAGTACGTTCCAGGGTTGTCAGGCTTCTATCCTCCACCTTTTAAGACGGTTCCTATTCTTGCACGCGAAATGCTTGTACCCTTTACCATTATAAGTGATCCCCTATATGCCAGTAACCCGTCATGGATAATAGAAAACTCGCCGTTTTATATTCTTGAACAGCAGGTCTTTTACAAACTCTTGTACCACAATCACAACCAGACTTCTCTTGTCCAGCAAAATAGCTGGGCCAGAGAAACAGGCGTAACTAAGGAACAAAGCAATACATTCTGGAAAGAGACGGGAATCTCGATTACGGCAGAAGCCGGTATCAGTTTTATGTGTTTCGGCGGAAAAATTTCGACAACTGTTTCCAGATCATTTGGATTTTCAACAATGACATCGATCTCGGAATTTGATCATACAACAATCACGACAGGCTTAAATATTCCGCCGGGAAAAGCCGGGGCCATCTGGCAGAGATATAACCGCTTTGTGCTTAAGAGGCATAACGGGACAAGGCTGGAAGCAGTTAAGGCATGGGACATCGGTATAAACAGTTTTATTACCGATGAATATCCAAAATAGATTTCAATGGTGCCCTGGCAGGCACCAGTATCTCCGGGCGGCGGGGCTCTTTGTTCGTTGCACCAGGGACTGACACCTCTGATTGATTTGACAATTTGATACTTGTTCTCGCTGTTCCGCAGAACAGTGAGAACAAAAATGCTTGTAAGAAAACTTATACACTATATGAAGAGGGCATAAAAGCAAACAATAATGGGGGGTCGGGCCCGCGATTTTGATTTCGGAACACGCGTGCATGGTGGGATATGATACATGGACTGTATCGGTTGACAGACAAAGGTGAAGCAACTATACATACAAGCCAAACAGGGGCTTAGATTGTATTAACCGGACAGAGAATGGATAACCGCCATTTCAAATGATAGTCATATTATAATTATTTATTGTTCCAAAAAAACACTAAAGTATCACAGCTAATTCTCTAGAATTTATAACTTACCATATTCAAAAATTACTATTTCGTTATCTGAGAGATTTTGGCGAGGAGAAAATGATTTATACACATAGGATTAACCAAAGCAGTAATTGTGTAAGAAGCCCTGCCGTTTTTTAGTTTAGATTGCTAAACTGGCAATATATGCAAGAAAGTACATCAAGAAGAATAATTATATAACTTACTTAATAATAAATTATGGTTCATCATAAAGATGCGTACCTGGATCGGTGCAAGGCATAAAT
>SLMM01000002.1 GCA_007133565.1 Bacteroidales bacterium | reverse complement strand
ACAGTGAGCGGGGGGCATCCTTCACCGGCATCCATGGCAAAATCAGCCTCCACATGAGGATATACCGTTACCTGGGTGTAATCAGTTGTATCCCTGCAAATACCGTTCGACCATGCAATTAACCTGACATCATAAACTATATCGTTATCGGTCAGATTTTTTGCATATGTGTGAACCGGCTCAAACAGGGAGGATGAACTCCCGTCGCCAAACTCCCACAGGTAATTTGCAGCATTAACCGAAAAGTTTTCAAATTGAACGCTCAGTTCCGAGCATCCTTCTTCAGGATCAGGCGCAAATGCGGCAGTCACAGCAGGAAACAGGGTCACCGTCTTTTCCATCTGATCAGTGCAGGAGCCCCTTGTCAGTGTAAGCGAAATGCTATATTGCAGTGTGCTGCCGGTATTGTTGGTAAAGGTATGGCCGGTCAGTTCTCCCGGGTCTGAATATGTAAAAGTATTTCCGTCACCCATATCCCAGTGGTATTCGTCAGCCCAGATGGTGGAAAGATCATCAATCTCTATGTCAAGGGTGCCACAACCGGCAACTGTGTCAAGAGTGAAGAGCGCCTCAATATGCGGCGATACGGTTACCTGGTCTGATGCAATGCTCCTGCACCCGTCGGGTGAGGTTGCTTCAAGCGTTACTGTAAATACCTCGTCGTCGGGCGACAGGAAATTGTGGTAGGTATGTGTAGGATTTGCCATTCCCGAAGATCCGCCGTCGCCGAAATTCCACTCCCATCCGTTGGTATATCCTGTGGACTCGTTTGTAAATGAAACTTCATGCGGATGGCATCCGGCTGGTTCGTTTGTGGAGAAGGATGCAGTTATTTCATGGAAAACTATTATGGTCTTTTCAAAGGAGTCGACGTCGCCCGCATCATTTTCAGCTTCCAGCCTTATCAATACCGTTATGCTGCTGTAGGGCGCTCCGTAATTATTTATAAAGGTGTGAGTAAGGTCGAAAGGGTTCCCTGCTGCGAGCACCCCGTCAACATACCAGCGGTAAAGAGTAGCGTTTTCCGACCTGTTCTGAAGGGTAACAGTTGCAGGGGCGCAGACCTGTTCGGGAGCAATGAACAGGGCCTCGGGAGGGTCCTGTGCCTGCAGATTACCGGCCGCAACAAACAGAAATGTTACGGCACACCATGGTGCCAGTAACCTCTGTACAGCTTCCCGGTAGCCGCTTACATGACAGAAGAATTGCCGTATGACAGAAACGATCCTCATTGTTGCTTTTTTACGGATTACAGGGAATAAAAGTTCTGTAAGTGCCGGTATATTTTAATGATAATGAATTGCAACACTCACGGCGCTTAAACCGTAAAAGAGGCAAAAGGGCTATCCCCTGAAGGCAAAGATTACTTTATGAAGCATCTATACTCCGGACTGGTTTTGCTGTTTTTCTGCGGCGGACTGCTAAATGCGCAGCAGGAGGAGCGTTATTTTTACGAGGGGTTTGAGGGGGGTAGCAGACCGGAGCACTGGACTGAGGAGTTTGTCCAGGGGCCTGCCGAAGAATGGAGGTACAGGAACGGGGGCCATAATCCGTCTGACCCGGAGAATGAGAAACCGCCAGGCGAAGTGGATCTGGCGAGGCATCCCGACAAGGCATATGAAGGAAATTACAATGCCTTTTTCCAGAAGTCCAGTACCAACAACGAAACGACAAAACTTGTCACTCCTCCCATTAACCTCGAGTTTGCTCTTAAGCCCGAGCTCAGGTTCTGGCATGCACAGATGACATGGCTCTGGTCGGGGCAGTCCAACCATGATGTGCTAAGGGTCTATTACAAAACCTCGTTTGAAGGAGAATGGGTCCTGCTGGCCGAATACCTCGATCCTGTAGAAGAGTGGACCGAGCAGATCATCCCGCTGCCAAATCCTTCGCCACAATATTATATAGCATTCGAGGCACAGACCGGGAGAGGCTTCGGGGTTGTTATTGACGAGGTTGAGGTGTGGGAAACGGAGGTAGTGGAGAGATATGCAGGGTCGCTTAATGTTACCCAGGGGAGCACAGACTATGTTGTTGCCGGCACCCTTAATAATGAGGTGCTCAGGCTCAATGCCCGGGTTTTTGGCAATACAGGCGACCTGAAATTGAACACCCTGACGGTAACCTCGCTCAATACCAGTGATGACGATATACCTGCCGGCGGTGTAAAGCTTTTCAGGACAGCCTCATCACAGTTTTACAATGCCGTGCAGATAGGCACCGCTTCATCTTTTGAAGGAGGTGTTGCAGTTTTTGAAAACATAGACCATATTTTCAACACAGGCAACAACTGGTTCTGGGTGGCCTGTGATATTAGTGACGCGGCGGAGCAGGGGAACATTATAGATTTTATGCTTGAGGCCGGGTCGGTGATAATAGGCGATCAGCAACTGCCCCTTTCCGATGCCAGTCCCCCGGGTTCGCGAAGTGTTCTTGAGCCGGTTTTTCATGACAATTTCGATGATGATACAGGCTGGCAACTCACAGGCGAGTTTGAAATCGCCGTGCCTCAGGGTGGAGGAGGTGCTTTTGGCAATCCCAATCCCATATCGGCATATAACGGGATAAAAATACTGGGTACTGATCTGACCGGCCTGGGGGACTTCCCATATATGTATGAGCCCTCACTGTACGATAGCGTTGATTTCTATTACGCCACCTCGCCACCTCTCGATCTGTTCTATTACAAGGATGTGATGCTCAGGTTCCGCAGGTGGCTCAATGTGCATGTTTTTGACGGTGCCTTTATCGAGATAAGCAATGACGGGGGAGATTCCTGGGAGAATGTGTGGAGCAACAATTCCAGTATTACCGATAATGTATGGGAGCCTGTAAGCTATAACATTTCAGTTCTGGCCGACCGCCGCGAAGAGGTGATGATACGGTTCGGGCTCGGGCCTACCATGGATTACAATAATTTCACCGGCTGGAATATCGACAACTTTATCATCACCGGCGAATACATAACCCGCGATGTTGGTGTTACCGAATGGGTGGGCCCGTCAGGCGACTGCGGCATGAGCAGCGGGGAGGCCGTACAGGTGAGGGTGGAGAATTTTGCTGCAATACCTGTCCAGGACCCCGTACCGGTTGCTTATTCACTGGATGGCGGACTGACGTGGACTCAGGAGGAGATCACCGCCACCATACCTGTAGGGGGCAGTATTGTCTACACCTTTGAAACCGGGGCGGATTTTTCACAGCCGGGGCTGTATCCGGTTGTGGCGCGGACAAACTATCCGGGCGATCAGGAAACTGCCAATGATGCGGTATCTACTGAGATACTTTCAGTGCCTGTCCATACCCCGCCCTACAATGAAGATTTTGAAGGGGAAGAGGTTATGTTCTGGAGGCCGGGGGGCGAAAACAGCTCGTGGTCACACGGAGAGCCCGCGGGTGTTGTGATCAACAGCGCTGCAACAGGAAGCAGCGCCTGGGTAACCAACCTCGACGGCCCCTACAGCGGGGAGGAGTCATCATATGTAGAGGGCCCCTGCTTCGACTTCAGTGATAATCTCAACCCTGTGTTCGAGATGAGCGCCTGGTGGCACACTGAAGGGCCTGACGACTATGCAGCGGTTATGGTATCGGTCGACGGCAGGGAAAGCTGGCTGCTACTGGGAGAAGAGGGTGAGGGTGATGAATACTCGTGGAACTGGTATAATTCACCACAGGGATGGACGGGCAGCAGCGGTGGCTGGAAGACCGTTCGCAACCATGCACCTGCCCTTGCAGGTGAGAATGATGTCTGCTTCAGGGTTGTGTTCAGTTCAGCAGCCGGAGAGAAGGAGCATGAAGGATTTGCCTTTGACGGCGTCAGCATCTACAATGTACCTCCCGATGTCGGGGTGGTGGCAATCAACAACCTGGATGATGGATGCGCCTATACTCTTCCGGTTCCGGTTGAGGTTGAGATAATGAATTACGGCATCGAGGCCCTGCGTGAAGGAATGGAGATGGTAGTGGGATTTGATATTAACGGCCAGAACAAGTTCATTGAGGAGTTTCTTCTCGTTGATGAGGTGCCGGCCGGCACGGGTTTTCTTTATACATTTGAGGGCAGGGCAGATCTTTCGGCCGAAGGAGAATTTGAACTAACAGCCTACACCCTGCTGGAGGATGAAATCGATTTTTACAATCAGAATATATTCAATGACACCACGGTATTGCATCTTGAATTTACTCCCATACCTGAGGTGGATCTGGGCAGGGATATCTATACCGTCCTGCCAGATACGGTGCTTCTCGATGCCTATGCAGGCATTGACGGATACTTCTTTGAATGGCAGGACGGCACCACCGGCCCTTATTACGATGTACAGGAGGAGGGTGAATATACGGTAACGGTAACCGACTGGACCGGTTGTTTTGCCATAAGCTCTGTTAATATTGTACGGTT
>SLMM01000060.1 GCA_007133565.1 Bacteroidales bacterium | reverse complement strand
TGTTACGGTTTTGTGTAAGGCAGACCTTTCCTTCCTTATATGGAGCTATTGCCCTGGTATCGTATATTGCTTCACTGTTCACATCCATCCACTCTCCTACCCCTTCAAGCAGTTCATATGCCTCATCATGCCACTGGCCCTCAGGGCCGGGAGCAACATTGAGCAGTAGATTGCCTCCTTTCGAAACAATATCAACCAGCATATGGACAACCTGCCTGACTGTCATGTAATTCGCTTCTGGTATCCAGGACCAGCTCCCCCCGGCTATTATACATGATTCCCATGGATATGGCAGCATCTGGTCGGGAACAACATTTTCGGGTGTAAGATAATTCTGATTTTTTCCCTCTACTGCCCTGTCCACTACAATGAGCCCCGGCTGTTTCTCCCTTGCCTTTTCAACAAGTTCGTCCATCCTGATATCCTGGTTTACTGTGCGGCTCTTTATAAAACCCGATTCGGCC
Organism: Bacteroidales bacterium; assembly: GCA_007133565.1. Classification (GTDB taxonomy): domain Bacteria; phylum Bacteroidota; class Bacteroidia; order Bacteroidales; family PUMT01; genus PXAP01. The sequence goes on along the minus strand of SLMM01000060.1, from coordinate 3,973 downwards.
GACATCATCCTGCCCTGGTATGACCTGATAATATTCTCCCTGGATCTCTTCTGCACCCATCCCCCGTCAAGCCAGAGAATATCTATCTGACCGTAACCGGTCATAAGCTCCATAATCTGGTTATGGGTAAATTGTACAAATTTTTCCCACCTTTCCGGATAAATATCAGGATCGTAATTTACATTGCGGTCAAACGGCGGAAAGTACCTCCACCAGTAATAATCGGAGTGCCAGTCAGGTTTCGAGAAATAGGCGCCGGTCCACAACCCTTCAGCCCTGAAGGCGTCAAAGATCTCTTTTGTGACGTTCGCCCGTGGATGAGAGCTGAAGGGGGTTTTTTCGCCTGTTATCGAATAATCTGTAAATTCTGTGTCGAACATCGAAAAACCATCATGGTGCTTGGTGGTAAAGACTACATAACGCATTCCTGCATTGCTGGCAGCTTTTGCCCATCTTTCTGGGTCAAACTGTACAGGATTGAAGGTGGTTTGCAGATTTTCGTACTGCCTGACATATTCAACATAATTATCCATACCTCTCTGGGTCCAGCCTTCATCTTCGGGACAGATCGACCAGGATTCAACTATTCCCCACTGGCTGTATGGCCCCCAGTGCATAAGCAACCCGAATTTTATATCCTGCCACTTTTCAAGCTTTTCAAGCACCAGTGGGTCAGTTTCAGGGACATACCTGCCATGATCATGCTGGGCTACAGCCGTTACTGTGGTTATTACTGCTATCAGCAAAACGATTACAGGGATCTCTTTTTTAAAATTGTTCATTACCATGATTCTGTTTTTAGGGTTAACAATTAATTACCTTATCTCTGTCAGTTCTGAAAGCACAGTGAAATGCTCTTCGCTTATGCTTCCGAACAACGATACTCCTGAAGCGCCTGCTTCAACGGAAACTTTATATGCTTCCCTCAGCTCCTGAGGGGTAAGTGCCGGAAGAAACAACCCGCTGTATAACGGCTTTTTTATCCTCAGCTCATCAATATGTCTCCTGACATGCTCGCCTATCCAGTCAATCCCGGCATTATAAAAATTGTGGTAGAGCATGGGGAAATACGCATCCAGCTCCCAGTTTCTCCACTCCTGCCTTACGCTTTCCCAGTTTGGAAATACTGCTGCAGTGGCCATCTTTCCCGCCCTCCTGATTTCGGGAGCAAGAACATTGTTAACGAGGCTGGTAACCGAGTCATACCTGAACTGCCTCCATTCTGAACTTTCTGAGGGATCATCAAGATCTGTCAGCGGATCAACACCTTCCTGATCCCTGAAAAGACTGCGGCAGTTGTTGCAATAGCAGTAATCATACTCAGGATACTCCCTGTCCTGCACTATATCATACTTTGGCTGAAGAGCCTCTGCAAGGATCACATCCGGCAGCCTTATATAATCCAGATGAATGCCTGCCAGTCCCTCAATCCGGCCAACCGATTTTATCCTGAGCCGCAGGTATTCATGAACCTGCGGGTGATTGGGGCACATAAACCTGTAATAGCCTACATATGCAGGATGAGTGTGTGCAGGCTGGCCTTTGCCGTTAACAGCAAACCAATCGGGGTGCTTTTCTGCTATGGCCGGAATATTATTGGGCATCTGCCATAACCAGCAGTGAACCTCCACTCCCGTTGCTTCTCCGGCAGTAACGAGCCTTTCAAGTGACGGATGGGCCAATGGCTGCCAGTCAGCCTCAGAAGCCGGTGTCTCACCAATCGAGGTTTCCATAAGCACAGCATCAATGCCATGTTTACGGGCATTTTCCAGTCTTGAGATAAGATCTTCAAGAGGGGTATCCCCTACAGAATGTATCCACATCCAGTTTTTCAGTCCCCTTTGTTCGGGGAGATCACTGCAAGCTGTCAGCATGCCGGGAGCAACTGCCAGTGCAGTTCCGCCTAACCCCAGTAATTTGAGAAACTTTCTTTTATCCATAATACTAACCTGTCATTTTGTTTTATAATATTCAATGAATTACTTATCATTTTAATGGTAATTACAACTGCAAACAGCCAAAAAATTAAAGATTTATGCAAGTATTGAAATTACTGCCTCCATATTCGTCCGTCCTCAACAATATGCCATTTAGAACTGCCTTCATGGCAGGGTGCCGAGATCCTGAACCTGGTCTGACTTATTTCAAATTCTGGCTCGAATACCTTACCGTTTATAAGCAGGGATTCTTCAATAAGATCAGACAGCTTTCCGGCATACCTGCCGTTTTCCCTCCGGAATGAAAATTGCCTGTAATAAAGCTCCCGCAAGGCAAATTTTATATGCTCGTCAGGGTTCCTGACAAACTCCTCAATGCCTTCTCCTGCCGGGATATCAGAAAACTGAACAAAACCCCAGGACTCGGGCCTGTGCATATCAATCACACCCTGTGGTGACCAGACCCAGTTGTATTCGGGAAGATCCAGGCCTGTTTGAGGGTCAGTTCTCTTAACATATTCACCATCTATAACATCAAGGTTCCACTGCACTCTTGAGAAATTGATCCTCCACTGTTCTGATGGCTCCGGCCTTCTTCTGCCGGGAGCACACTCCTTCAGAATGTCCCACGGGAAAGCAAGTTCAACTCTCCAGAGAGTGTCGATATCTGATGGGTCGTTAATGGTACCTTTAAGATGAATACCCTTTTTCAGACCCCTGATATACCAGGCACTTACAGGTATTCCACCGTTACGGTAAGGTTTTGTAAGAAGGAGGTCCCACTCGGTTCCCAGCGCATTTACTTCATATTCGTAATAGGTGTGTGTATCACCATTGGGATCGATAAACACCTCAAAATTATTTTCATGAAATATAACGGAGTTTCTCTCTGTATAGGTTGCCCAGATATGGGGCTCTTCCAGTTCTGCTGCAATGTAGAGATAATCGTCGTCCCACAGCATTTTAACCCTTGTACGGTAAAACGGCTCTGGCCTTTTGTCACCTTCAATATCCACAAAATCTTCCGTCCATTGCACATTCTGCCAGTCCGCTTCATCCAGCCGGCCGTCCATTGTAAGTTCACCGGTGGTTCTGTAAACAACATAGCTTTTCGGAAACTCCTCCAGCAGCCACAACTGTGCAGAAACCGGGCTAATAAACAAACCATTGAAAATGATAAACAATAATATTTGAATAAAGTATTTTGCACCGGCTGGCATTTTCAGGTATGTATTTTCCATTTGTATAAGCATATTTTCAGTATAATTATCGACAGCCTTGAGCTCCTGGCGCCGTGACATAATTTATTGATTTATCAGAAAATATTCCGGTTCAACATTGTACCCCTCGGTTGCAAGGTAAATGCTGCCATTTTTGAATAAGTCAATGACATGCGTAAGGTCAATGGTACATATCCTGCTTTCACCCGGCAACAGGGTAAAGTAGTTTTCGTCTATAAATACGGGCAATATCAGTTCATTCTGATCATCTGTTATTTTCAGCCTTATAAAAAAGGCTGTTTCACCTGAAGGATTATCTATCCAAACAGATATCTTCTCCTCTGTAATTTGTTCTGTTTCGACCTTCAGTGCAGCCGGGCCGAGTTCTTCAAGCTGACGGTAGGAACCCGGCTCCGATGAAAGCCAGTAGAAATTTTCATCCAGCAGTTCGCCATCTTCACCCTTCAGCATCAGTCGGGCAAAATAGACCTGTTGTCCTTCATCGGGCAGGATAAGCTTATCCAGGTTATGAAAAGATTCAGGGCTTGCAGAAAAACCGGCAGTCCATTCATCAAGAAGATCTCCATGGATATTATAGATGCTGACCCTGGCGCTGACGTCATTCAGAGGGTAAAGTGTCTGGTTTATAACGCAAACCGTTGAATCATCCAGGTTAAGTTGAATATGTACCGGTTTGGCCGCTTTCTTATACCCGAAATACCCGCCTGTGTAGTCAAGGTAATAATCATAAAACATACCCCTTAAAGAGGTCCAGGGATTCTGGTTCTTCCATACAAGCATCCCTGTATACCACTC
>SLMM01000080.1 GCA_007133565.1 Bacteroidales bacterium | reverse complement strand
CAGTCCATTCATCAAGAAGATCTCCATGGATATTATAGATGCTGACCCTGGCGCTGACGTCATTCAGAGGGTAAAGTGTCTGGTTTATAACACAAACCGTTGAATCATCCAGGTTAAGTTGAATATGTACCGGTTTGGCCGCTTTCTTATATCCGAAATACCCGCCTGTATAGTCAAGGTAATAATCATAAAACATACCCCTTAAAGAGGTCCATGGATTCTGGTTCTTCCATACAAGCATCCCTGTGTACCACTCCCACATCCTGAAATTGATTCCTTCCTGAAGGGCCCTGTATTGCTCATAGGCCACTATCTGCGCTTTAAATACAAAGTCATCAATATCCTTTATCTCACCATACCTTTCGGGGAAGTCTCCCAGCGTAATATACTTGTGATATCTCCAGGATGGCCTTACCTGGTTTCCCATTGGTGGAACCAGGTCATAATCGGGGATGAATTTCCTGAGGCTTTCAATATTGGGCATTCCGATAGACCCGATCTCGGGATTGAGGGGATTTGTGCGGTTAAGAAATATCCATTCAGGTTCCAGAATGCCATAGGGGCCGTCTCCCACCCCTCCAATGATATTATCCATCAGGTCGGCCGACACAGACTCGTCAAGGTAAAAGCGGGTATCGTCCAGGCGCGGGAAGATATCATTAACAAGAGCCCTGTTTATATTTTCAGGCGGCGGGTACTCATTGCCCCCGCACCAGAGGTAAAGGCTCGGGTGGTTCCGGAGCATTTTCACCTGGTCTTCAACAGAGCGTAAAAAAAGGTTGTGGTCATCGGGGTAGTCACGTCGCCGGGCCTGCGACTCCTTCTTCAGCGGGTCAAGCCACCGCCCGTTGCAATCGCCGGTTATCCAGAGGTCCTGCCATACCAGTATACCATAGCGGTCGCATGCACTATAAAACTCAGGACGTTCCGTCAGTCCGCCTCCCCAGACCCTGATCATGTTCATATTCATCTCTGCATGCATCCTGACCTCGGCATCATATCTTTCAGGCGAAAGGCGCAGAAGCATATCCGAGGCGATCCAGTTCCCTCCCCTGATAAAAACCCTTTGTCCGTTAACGGTAAAAACCTGTCCGCGAATGTCCGGATCAAAATAATTACCCGTCTCCCTGATTCCAAAGTTAACCAGTTCTGAGTCACTCACTTCCCCATCCCCGGTAACGAAGCTGAAACGTGCTATATACAAGGGCTGATCGCCAATACCGTTGGGCCACCATAATAAGGGATTTTTCAGACTCACTTCAGGAATACCGGCAATTTTCATCTCGTAAGGCTCAAGGTCAACTTTCGTGGAATAGCTGTTGCCGTCTATTTCCACGATAAGTTTACCACTGACTTTATTTCCGGTAGAATTATTCAGTTCAGCAGAAAAGGTAAGCAAGGCCGGATCCTGTTTATTTCCAGGCATACGTTTTCCGGGTACCCGTGTTTTTACATACGGGTTTGTCAGATCCACATCACCGGTGAATTCAAGGCTCACCCTGTCCCATATTCCCGTGCTCCTGTCCCGTACCGGGGTAATCCAATCCCAGCCGGCAGTAAACTGCATGGTCACATTCCTGCCAATCATGCCGTCACCCCCCTGACCGCGGGATGCATCGCCAACATGTAAAGGGGGTTCAACAAGAATTGCAAGAATGTTTTCTCCAACTGTTAAAAAAGGTGTGATATTGAAACGGGCACGCAGGAACATGCCCTCATGAGTCGATGTATTTACCCTCCGGCCATTTAAGAAAATATCAGCCCTGTAATTTATGCCTCGAAAATTAAGCCACACCTGTTTGCCGGAGATATCATCAGGCAGGGTGAATTCATTTCTGAACCAGTAGGTATAGTAACCCCTGCCTGTATCGTATATGTCAGGTATAAGATCATTGTTCAAGCCGATAAAAGGGTCAGGTATCTTTTCGTTATGAAGCAGCGTGGTAAGCACTGTTCCTGGAACTACCGCATCCATCCAGCCTACAGGGCGGTATGCAGGCAGGCTTATCGTATTGCCGTCTGCAGGAATGTCTGTTTTTCTTGCAGCCTGCCAGTTATCGTTGAGTAAAATTTCATATTTCTGTGCATATCCAGGTAAGCTGAAAACCAATATAAAGATTAAGACATGCAGGAATGCAGCTCTTTCATTATCATTTATCATTTGTCAGGGGATTAATTAAGACAGAATAAGTACAGGCTGGTTGGCTGGCTGAAAAGGTGATGAATGCCTATTACCCTGCAGATAACTATCTTAAAAAGGAAACCTCCCACTCGGCAGCCTTATTGAACTCAAGCTCCAGGGATGCGTCGACCAGGGCTGTCCGCATCCGGTTCCATGTGGTGTATCTTATAATAACACGGGTTGGAAAATCAACCTCCGCAAGTCCTGTCATATCGCTGATAGTTATGCGGTGTCCGCTGTCACCTTCAATACGCAGGTTATACACTTCGCTTCCATCAAAGGTCCTCATCCTCACCATTATCATATTGCCCTCTCCCCTCTCGATAACACGGTAACGATCAATGGTCCTGTTGTGCACCTCTCTCCATTCCCTCTCTTCCCTGCCTTCCCTGAATTCATCATCCACCCATCTGCCTGTAAGGGTTGTATCACTGTCATTTTCAAAAAAACTGTATTCACCCTGGCCATGCCGCATATCCTGCTTCCACTCACCTTCGTAAACCTCACCCGTTACCCACTCATAGGTGCCCTGGCCTTCACGCCTGCCGTTTCTCCATTCACCCTGGTAGACGTCACCATTTGCCCAGGTATACTTTCCCTCACCATGAGGCCAGCCTCGCCTGAATTCACCCTCATACCGGTCCCTTCCTTCGGCAACACCCGTACCATGAGCCCTGCCGCGCCGGCACTCTCCTTCATAGGTGCCTTCCAGGCCGGGCATAAGTACCTCACATTCATTCGGCGATAAAACCGGAACGGTCAGGCTAATCATACCGAGCGAAAAGATTACTTTAAGCAGGTTAGTCAGCATAAAATACTTCATATCAGGAGTTTTTTAGCAGCAATACATCGTTGTCTGCACAGATATTAAAACGCAATAACTCTTTTCAAATTATAAGACCGCCCGGATTAATCCGGGCGGTCTCTACATCACCAAAACGGGACAACTACCTTAAACCCGGTATTGGTCTTACTAAAACTACCTAAACCTGAGATTCGGTCACGATTCAATACATTCATTACCATGTACCATTACCAAAATTAGGACTCTCCCTATCCCACCATACGCGCTCCTGGTTAAGTACAGAACCCTCAACTGTGCCGGCAGTCCAGCCCTGCTCCTGCATAGCAGCCCTCCAGTTATCAATATTCATGGGGTTGTCCGGCTCACTCACACCAAATCTCCTTGGGAGGACAAGTTCAACATTGTTTGATAAAGGTGGATCCCATGGCAGAATTGTACCGGTTCTACTCGGAAAACCGGTTCTTCTTACAAGAGCAAACAGTTCGTTGGGATAACGGAAAAAGTTGATGAACTGCTGAAAGTATATCTTCTCCAGGTCATTATTTCCGTCAAGGGCAACATCCGGCTGGGAGAGGTAATCGTTTATTTGTGCCTCAGTTGCAGCATACTGTTCATAATCATATACTCCGTGTGTGCGTGCAATTTCATTGTACGCATTGAATGAAGCCCTTACACCGTGCTCATACCACTCGGCTGCAGTTCCCATGCCTGTAACATATCCTTTTTCTATCAATTCGGCAGCATAAAAGGCCACTTCGGCGGCTGAGACCATTACCTCACGCCAGTAACCTGTTCCACCGTCATAGTGCGGATTAAAAAACCGTCGGTTGATATGTGACAATCTTGCATATCCGGTTCCGTCATCATCGGTCAGAGGACCAAACCAGGGCAGTTGTCCTGCCATATCCGGTGCAACGGGCCCTCCCCGGTAGCGGTCCCACCTTGTGACAGGCTCATTGGGATCAACCCAATCGGGTAACGCCTTACCCTGTGAGTGGAGAATATCAACAGCATTCTGGCTAAGTCCGTTAGGATCGAAGAAGAAATGAGTTCTCGGGTCCCTGAGCTCAACCATTTTCGACACAAAATTATGAGCCGCTGTGGGTGCGCCCCAGAAATCCTGAGCTTCACCCCTGTAGGTCGTAGCAGGCGACCATACCATTTCATGCTCTTCATCAAGGATTATGCCGGCGGGACTGGCTGTCACCTCACCTATTATCTGCTGCATCCATTGCGGGTCAGCATGTTCAAGCCGCATTGCGATCCGAAGCTTTAGCGTATTCGCAAGCCTTGCCCATTTTGCAAAATCACCATTATAAATGAAGTCCTGTGGTCCATAGGATATCTGATTTGAAGCATCACTCATAAGAACCCCGATGGCTGAATCCAGTTCGTCAATCCACTGCTGAAAAAGCTCACGCTGAGTATCATACTTAGGAGTATAATGATTCTCGTATCGCCCCCTCATAGCT
>SLMM01000168.1 GCA_007133565.1 Bacteroidales bacterium | reverse complement strand
TTGTGCACAGGATCGGGGATTATGCCCTCCTGCTCAAACTCCTTTTCCTCTTCAAAAGGTTCCGGATCTGAGGGAACAACCGGTTTCGTTCCGGCGCTTGCGATTTTTTCCGCTTCAGGCTCCGGTGAGGGCGCTGAGGTTTGCCTGAGAAGGATATCATAAAGCTCCCTTGTCTTTGACAGGGCGAGGTCAATATCTATCCTGTCGGGTACACTTTGAGTTTCAAGATTCCTTAATATCAGCTCCAGTTCCCTGAATTTGTACCTGAGACGCTTTGCAAAACTTTCTGAATACATAGTACCAAAATATAAGATGGAACGGCAATTTATTTACTTTTGTAAAATTAACAATTATATAAGAAAGCAGTCGGCATGTTTCTTGAAAATTCAATCAGGGACACCAAAAAGAGGGGGTGGATCGAGGTAATTACCGGTTCCATGTTCTCAGGTAAGACCGAAGAATTGATCAGAAGGCTGAAAAGGGCAAGAATAGCCAATCAGAAAGTTGAAATTTTCAAACCTGAAATTGATATACGCTTTTCAGACGAGCAGGTTATTTCCCATGATGATAATGCCATAGTGTCAACTCCGGTGTCGGCCTCAGGAAATATAATTCTCCTGGCAGGTGATGTTGATGTTGTCGGTATAGACGAGGCACAATTTTTTGACAGCAACCTGGCGGAAGTATGCAATGAGTTGGCCAACAGTGGGGTGAGGGTGATAGTGGCCGGACTTGATATGGACTTCAGGGGTAAGCCCTTTGGTCCCATACCGTCGTTGCTGGCAACAGCTGAATATGTAACCAAGGTGCATGCTATCTGTATGCGATGCGGGAATCTGGCACAATTTTCATATCGCAAGGATTTATCTGAGAAGAGAGTACTTCTGGGCCAGCAGGATATTTATGAGCCTTTATGCCGGAGCTGTTACAATGATATCAGGAAACAGGGCAGTGAACCGGGACGTTGATATCAGAATGGGAACCCTCTTCCACCAGACAATTAATCAGGTAGTTCAAACAGAATCTTTTAATGGCTGAATACTGTACAGAGGAGATAGCATCGGCATGCGGAGGTAAGTTATACAAAAGCGGGCCGGAGCAGCCTGTAAAAAATATAATCACTGACAGCCGTAAATTTTCATTCCCGGGCGATTCAATTTTTGTGGCACTGAAAGGTGAAAGAAATGACGGGCATAACTACCTTGAAGATCTTTACAGGCACCACGTAAGGAACTACCTTGTGGAGTACCTGCCTGAGGAAATTCAGCGGTTTGAAGGATCAAGTTTTATTGTTGTGCCTGATACTCTCCGTGCACTGCAGAAAATGGCGGCAATGCACCGGGGTTCTTTTGGCTTGCCGGTAATTGCCATAACAGGAAGCAACGGAAAAACAATTCTGAAGGAATGGTTGTTTCAATTGCTAAGTCATGATAAGGTTATCGTTCGAAGTCCCAAAAGCTACAATTCACAGATTGGCGTTCCTCTTTCTGTCTGGCAAATTGAATCATATCATGAACTTGCAATTTTTGAGGCTGGTATATCCCGGCCCGGTGAGATGGCGTATCTTGAGCCGGTAATAAAGCCGGATATCGGTATTTTAACAAATATAGGTCCAGCGCACCAGGAGAATTTCACCGATTTTGAAACCAAGCTTGCAGAAAAGATGCAGCTTTTTAAGAACTGCCGGTCATTACTATACTGCCGTGATCACCGTATTATTGACGATTTTGTCAGAAACAGCGGGATTTCCGAAGGCAAAAGGATATTTTCATGGTCCCGGTCGGAAAAGGCCGATCTTCGGGTAAAAAAAATTAGCATATTTGAAGGGGTAACCAAAATCTCAGCCAGCTTCAGGGGAGAGGACAATCTGGTTACAATCCCTTTTGCTGACCGGGCATCGGCCGAAAATGCAATTCACGCCTGGGCCGCAATGCTCATGCTCGGTTATGAGCATGATTACATTGAAAAGAATATGAAGGAACTGGCACCTGTTGCCATGCGCCTTGAGCAGAAGCAGGGAATAAACAACTGCACCGTTATTAATGACAGCTATAATTCAGACCCGGTTTCTCTTGGTATTGCCATGGACTTTCTGACACGCCAGACAGCACAACCGGAAAAGATGGTCATTCTTTCTGATATGTTTGAAACCGGCAGGAGGTCATCCGAACTATACCGTGATATAGGCGAAATACTTACAAGGGAAAAGACCGGTTCCCTGGTAGGCATCGGCAGTGAAATACGACAGATAGAGCCCTTTTTCAGTGGCAGGGTTGAATTTTATGATTCAACAGAAGATTTTGCAAGGGCATTTGATCCTTACAAATTTCAAAATACCGCCATCCTGGTCAAAGGCTCACGAAGGTATGGCTTTGAGCGTATATCAAATCTGCTTGAAGAAAAGACCCATGCAACGGTTCTGGAGATCAACCTCGGCAACCTGATACGCAACTTCAATTATTTTAAATCACTTCTTTATCCCCGCACTATGGTAATGGCCGTGGTAAAGGCTTTTTCCTACGGAAGCGGTGGGTACCAGATTGCAAGTGCCCTGGCACATAACCATGTTGATTACCTTGCCGTAGCATTTACCGATGAGGGGGTGGAGTTACGTAAAAAGGGTATATCGGTACCGGTAATGGTTATGAATCCCGACTTAAGTGAATGTGGCAGAATGGTTGAACACAGCCTGGAACCGGAAATATTCAGTCTCGGGGGTCTTGATCTTTTCATTGACAGGATGCGTGAAACGGGGATAAAGAATTATCCAGTTCATCTGAAACTGGATACAGGCATGAACCGTCTTGGTTTCACTGTACGGGATATCAGTGCGCTTACAAAGAGGATAACCCGGTGCGACACAATCAGGGTTGTTTCTGTATTTTCTCACCTGGCCGCAGCTGACGACCCCTCACAAGATGACTTTACCAGAGAGCAGATCAGACTGTTCCGGAAACTTGCAGCATCCGTGAAAGAGGCTCTTGGTTACCCTGTAATTACTCATATCCTGAATTCTGCCGGAATTGAGCGGTTTCCTGAAGCAGGTTTTGATATGGTCAGGCTGGGCATTGGGTTGTACGGAATAAGTGTACTTGATAACAACAAACTGGCAAATGTGAGCACTTTCAGGAGCGTAATATCACAGGTGAAAGAGGTCCCGGCAGGCAATACGATAGGATACTCAAGAGCATACAAAGCCACTGACAACATGCGAGTTGCAGTTGTGCCCGTGGGATATGCAGACGGACTGGACAGAAGACTGGGTAACGGAACCGGCAGAATGGTGGTGAACGGTGTAAAGGTCCCCATTGTCGGCAACATCTGCATGGATATGTGCATGGTAGATATAACCGGCACCGATGCGGGTGAAGGAGATCAGATTACAGTATTTGGAGATGACAACTCCATTGACGATCTTGCAGGCTTATTGTCTACCATACCCTATGAGATCTTTGTAAAGATATCCGCAAGGGTAAGGCGGATTTACGTTCAGGAATAATGTTGTCTGGATTGCTGTTGTTTGTCATAAAAAGTCAATATTGATCATGCCGGAAATCTCTGCTGTAATAATTACTTTTAATGAGGAGAATAATATCGGGCGATGCCTTGAATCGGTCAAAAAGGTCGCTGACGAAATAATAGTAGTTGATTCTTTTTCAACTGATAAAACTGCAGAAATTTGCAGCAATTACAACGTCAGGTTCGTTCAGTCTGACTTCAGGGGGTATATCGAACAGAAGAACCTGGCACTTTCACTGGCCGGTTGCCCGGTGGTTCTCTCACTTGATGCCGATGAGGCGCTCTCACCCGAACTTGAGAGATCGATCGTCGAAGTCAAGAATAACTGGAGATATGACGGTTATTATTTTAACCGGCTGAACAATTATTGCGGCAGATGGATGAGATATACCAGCAGGTACCCGGACAGGAAACTGCGCTTGTGGGACAAAACCAAAGGCAGGTTCGGAGGCACTAACCCTCATGATAAGGTATTGATGGATAAAGGGTCAAAAGTTTCATTCCTTAGGGGTGATATTCAGCATTATTCTTACGCTACCGTTTCTGAACATGTGGCACAGGTAAACAGGTTCACGGATATTGCATCATTGGCTTATTATGAGAGGGGTATCAGAGCCGGCTACATAAAAATTGTTGTCCACCCTTTATGGAGGTTTTTTCGTGAGTTTATTATCAGAAGGGGATTTCTTGACGGCTTCAACGGACTCGTAATGAGCTCGGTAGTCTCTTTTGAGTCATTCCTGAAGTATGTAAAGTTAAAACAGTTGCACCGAAATAATGGCAGGGGCAGCAGGGTATGATTATCCGTGCTCACTTATCTTCTCAAGCCTGTCAAGGTCAAGAATTCTTATTTTTCGGCCTTCTATTGCAATTACTTTCTCAGAGGCAAAGTTTGAAAGTGTGCGTATAGCGTTGGAAGTTGTCATGTTGGAAAGGTTTGCAATATCTTCTCTTGACAGGTATACCTTGATAGTCTGGTTATCCTGTTCAAGTCCGTAGGTATCCTTGAGAAAAAGCAGGGACTCTGCCAGCCTTCCCCTGATATGCTTCTGTGTGAGCGTAACGGTCCGGCTGTTTGAAAAACCAAGCTCTGTGGCAAATGATTTTATGATGCTGAGAGACAGGTATGAGTTGGTGTTCAGTACCCTGAACAGGCTATCCCTGTTAATTATACATATGGTGGAATCTTCTATTGCAAGAGCTGTAGCCATATAGTTTTCTTCAGCAAAAAGTGCCCTGTAGCCGATAAAGCCAACAGGCTTTGCCATTCTGACTATCTGTTCCCTTCCGCCTATTCCCTCCTTATAGATTTTTACCTTTCCGGCCGAAAGGCATATAAGTCCGTTAGGTTTCTCCCCCTCCCTGTAAATAGTCTCTCCCTTTTTTATATGAAGGCAGGTATGCCTTTCAGAGAGTATTTCTTTCTCCCTGATGTCAAGGCTAAAGAAGATGGAATTCTCATTATTTATGCAATGCTCACAGATATTATTGTCCATGCTGAAAATATTAGACATGATTATGCAAATGTAATCAAAGCCTGATATATTTAAAAACCAATAAATATAACCTGGTTCTGATTTGTCTGCCGGGAGTATCAGAACTTGGCTACCAGGGGCATTCTTCTTCCAAAGCCAAACGCCTTTCTGCTTATACGTAATACGGGAGGTGCCTGGTATCTTTTATATTCAGACTGGTTAACCATTCTGACTACCCTTTCAACAAGATCCCTGTCAAATCCCTCTTCTTCAATTTCATTAATGTGCTTATGCTGTTCGATATACCTGAAGAGGATCTTGTCCAGTATTTCATAATCGGGCAATGTGTCGGTATCTTTCTGGTTATCTTTCAGCTCTGCGCTTGGTGGCCTGTTAATTATGCGTTCCGGTATTATCTTTTCATTCCTGTTTATATATTCTGCAAGTTCGTAGATCTGGGTTTTATACATGTCGCCAAGGACTGAGAGAGCACCGTTCATGTCGCCATAAAGGGTGCTGTATCCCACTGCAGTTTCACTCTTATTGGATGTGCTCAGCATAAGAAACCCGAATTTATTGGAGATGGCCATAAGGATTGTCCCCCTTATCCGCGCCTGGATATTTTCTTCGGTCGTATCTTCCGGCAGATCCTCAAATAATGGTTTCAGCGATTTGCCAAACAGTTCTGCAGCCGGCTCAATGTTTATCTGGCTATATGGAATATTGATATTCCCGGCAAGCTTCCTTGCATCCTCTTCTGATATGGGTGCAGTATGACGTGACGGCAGAAACAGGGCATGCACATTTTCATGTCCGAGTGCTTCGGCGGCCAGTACAGCTGTAACCGCCGAATCAAGTCCCCCCGACAATCCGACCAGTGCATGCGAAAACCCTGACTTGTTAAAGAAGTCCCTTATACCAAGAACCAGGGCACGGAACACCATTTCCATTATTCCTGTCTGAGTATAATCTGACACATGTGCCGGCGTTTTCAATACCTCATCCAGTTCATAAACCTGGAAATCTTCTTCGAACCATGAAACCCTGTCAAACAATTCGCCCTTTTGGTTTACGACCAGGGAGCCCCCCTCGAAAATTAGGTCGGTGTTGGCTCCTACCTGGTTGACCATAAAAAGAGGAATCCCATATTTTTTTGAGATATTGGTGAAAACATCCTTTTTCTCGCCGATTCCTGAGAAGGAAAACGGAGATGCCGATATATTCACTATAAAATCGGGGTTTTGTTCTATCAGCATGTCCATTGGTCTTGTGGTATAGAGCTTTGTGCCGGCCTGCCGGTTTCCGAAGTTATGATCGTTCCAAAGATCTTCGCAAATGGTTAATGCAATCCGCTTCCCTTTATACTCAACAACATTAAAAGTTGTATTAGGCTCGAAATACCTGTATTCATCAAAAACGTCATAATCGGGCAACAGGGTTTTGTGTTGAACGCTTTCTATTTTTCCGCCGTAAAGAAAATAAGCGGAATTGAAAAGCCTCTTCCCAGCATCGTTGGGGTTGAGTGACGGAGACCCTATGATTACCGCGATGTCAGTGCATATTCTGGCTATTCTTTCAACTGCTTCCTGACATCTCGAAACAAAATCGCCATAGTCAAGCATGTCATGGGGAGGGTATCCGCACACCGTCAGCTCAGGTAATATTAGAAGATCTGCATTATACTGTTGTGCTTTTTTGATGCAGAAAACGATCTTTGTGGTGTTCTCGTTGATGTTTCCAACATGCAGGTTGATCTGTGCAAGGGCGATCTTCATACTGATTGGTTTTTATAGTTATAGAAGATAATTCATTATATGGCCATGATTTTAGAAAAGCAGGCCTAATTTCATGGATATGGTGTTAAGCAGGGCTTTGTATTCTGACCCTGAAGCGATGTCAATAAACCTGTGCCGGTATTCAAATCCGGCCATAACCGCCGTCTGTCCGCCAAGTGAGTAATGGATCCCGGCACCAAAATGGTAGGAGAAATTGAATAGTTCAATCTCATCGGTGATGCTTTCCTTTTCAATGCCGCGGGCATATATATCAGCACGTGACCTTAACCTGAAATGGCCGCCCATGCCAATCTTTGCAAATACTGTGGTATATCCGATCTCCCTGGTTGTGAATTTGAGTCCAATCGGCAGATTGGCATACTGCAGCCTGTAGGTAACAACCTGTCCGGGTGCGATAGTATCGGTAGAGCCTTTGAACCGTAAAGGGACAGGCTCATTGAACTTCAATTTGCCACCGGTGGTGTTTATTGAAAGTCCGGTTGAGAAGGCATAGTTGCTGCTGAAAAAATTATCCATTTCAAATCCGGCATCAATTCCTCCCCTTACCCCGGCAAAATCGGCATTGCGTGTTTCAGGACTCAGCCAGGCAATCTGTGGATCTGCAAAAACAGAGAAGCGAACCCCCTGTGCTTCAGTAATTAAACTTGCTGCAAAAAGGAGCGTAGTGAACAGGTAAAATCTCATTATGTCAGTGATTATCGGGTGAAATACCGGCATCCGTCCAGAAGAACCTTATTGGATAGTTGATTCGTCATTTCGGGAATGCAGGGAATAAACAAAATTTTATCTTTACATCTTTAATAATACATTATTAAACGGTAAAGGGTACAGACACAAATTTAACCAAAAAAATCTTTCGATAAATCATAATCGGGGATAATCCATATCAGTGTATTTATACTAATCAGTGATAACTCAGGGCATATGGGAATACAGCAAACATTTTGTTGCGGCACATTCAGCAAAAGGGGTTTAAAAAAGACGGGCATATATATTGCTTTGGTTTTTCTGATAACGGGTTGTTCGGATACCAGGCCCGGGGCCGACATAGGGAATATTGACGCGGGAATTGCGATCAGGCGGCTTGAGGTGGACCTGTTTGAGATTGATGTTGATATTGACAGCATACCGGTTCAGGCTAAAATTCTTGAGCAGAAGTACGGCGAATTTTTTGACATTTTCAATCATCTGATAATACGTATCGGGAGTCCCTCCTCACCGGCCTATCCTGAACATCTTCACAGGTTTCTGACAGATATGGACATATACCGGATTCGCACCGAGGTTGATAGCATTTTCGGCGATCTGTCATGGCTTGAAAATGATCTGGAGAATGCGTTCAGACATTTTCTTTATTATTTTCCTGATTATGAGGCTCCAAGGATATATACATACCTCTCAGGATTTAACCAGTCGGTTGTTACCTCAGAAGGGATAATAGGTATCGGACTGGACAAATACCTGGGAGCTGACCACTTTTTCTACTCCCAGCTTCATTTGCCGATGTACCAGAGGCGGAATATGCACCCGGGAAAAATAGTGTCGGACGTTATGATGGCCTGGGCAATGATGGAGTTTGAATTTGACAACACTGAGGATAATCTTTTAAGTCATATCATCCACCACGGGAAATTATTATATTTTACAGATGCTGTATTGCCTGATCAGCATGACACCCTGAAAACCGGGTTCACGGCAAGACAACTGGAATGGTGCAGGAAAAACGAAGACCTGATGTGGACATATCTGGTGGAGAATAGGTTATTGTTTTCGACCGATGCAAGAACCATCGGAAGATTTGTCAATCCCGCCCCCTTTACCAGGGAGTTTACCAGTGATTCACCCGGTACGGCTGCCATCTGGCTGGGCTGGCAGATTGTCTCTTCTTATATGAACCGTCACAGAAATGTAACACTCGGAGAATTGATGGCAGATAATGATTACCAGAAAATTCTCAACCAGGCAAGGTACCGGCCCTGAAAGTTGCAGGTGACCCGAAGATAATCATGGCACGATCAAACAAAACAGAAAAGTTATTTTAAATTGTTACTTATGAAGACCGATATTGAAATTGCCCGCAGCATTAAGATGAAGCATATATCTGAAATTGCTGCCTCAATAGGTATTGATGAAGATGATATTGAACTTTTCGGAAAGTATAAGGCAAAGATTCCGCTCAAATATATTGACTCTGACAAGTATGACAAGAGTACCCTGATACTTGTCAGCGCCATTTCACCCACTCCGGCGGGTGAAGGCAAAACAACAGTCTCGATAGGTCTCTCCCTGGGGCTTAACAGGATAGGCAAAAAGAGCACAGTTGTGTTACGGGAACCTTCGCTCGGGCCGGTATTCGGGATAAAGGGCGGCGCTGCCGGAGGAGGTTATTCTCAGGTATTGCCCATGGAGGATATAAACCTTCATTTCACGGGCGATTTCAGTGCAATTGAAAAGGCAAACAACCTGCTTTCAGCTTTGATTGACAACAATATACAAAGCAAAACCCGAAGTCTCGGAATTGATCCCCGCACTGTACTCTGGAAAAGGGTGATGGATATGAATGACAGGTCTCTGCGGAACGTCATAGTTGGACTGGGCGGTACTATGAGCGGTGTGCCCCGTGAAGGCGGTTTCAATATAACTGCCGCCTCGGAGATAATGGCAGCTCTTTGTCTTGCAGATGACCTGCAGGACCTGAAAAAGAAGCTGGGCAACATATTTATAGGGTTCACCCATGACAGGAAGCCTGTTTTTGCCCGTGACCTGAAAGCTCACGGTGCAATGGCTGCACTGCTGAAGGATGCAATAAAGCCGAACCTTGTCCAAACCACCGGGAACACCCCGGCAATAATTCACGGCGGACCTTTTGCAAATATTGCACAGGGCACCAACTCGGTTATCGCCACCCGCATGGGTTTGTCGTTGTCAGATTATGTTGTGACGGAAGCAGGATTTGGATTTGACCTTGGTGCAGAAAAGTTTTTTGACATAAAATGCGGTTATTCGGGGTTGTCACCCAAGGCAGTGGTGCTGGTGGCGACGGCCAGGGCGCTGAAATATCATGGCGGAGCTGACCCTGACAGGATCAGGGAGCCTGACACTGATGCGCTGAGAAAAGGATTGCCCAACCTTACCAAACATATTGAAAACATAAGTGAATTCGGAATATGTGCAGTGGTGGCGATAAACAGGTTCGAAAGTGATTCGGGTGATGAGATAAAAATTATACAGGAACATTGCGATGACCTTGGTGTTGAGGCAGTGGTTGCCGATGTCTGGTCAAAAGGTGGCGGCGGAGCCGAAGAGCTTGCTAATGTTGTTGCGAAAACAGCCGATAACTGCAGGAACAGGTTCAGGCCGATGTATGACTGGAACTGGGATATTCCCAAAAAGGTGGAAACTGTAGCCAGGAAGATTTACGGTGCCAATGCCGTCGATTTTACCCGCAGGGCAAGAGCTGATCTGAAAAAGATTGAACAACTGGGCCTTGACAAACTTCCTGTATGTATTGCCAAGACACAAAAATCGCTGTCAGATAACCCCGAGCTGCTTGGAAGGCCGAAAGACTTCATAGTAACTGTTCGGGAGATAGAAGTGGCAGCGGGAGCCGGATTTGTAATACCGATTACCGGAGATATAATGAGAATGCCGGGTCTCCCGGCTACACCAGCGGCTGAGGGTATAGATGTTGATGAGGATGGAAATATTACGGGCTTGCTATGATCAGGCCCGGATATGACCTGGATGATATAAAAGTAAAAGGCCGTCACCTTAAGGGACAGCCTGTTTTCATTCTGCAATATCACTGACCGTTTATTCGGGATGAATTGCCTCAACAGGGCAAACATCTGCGCATGCACCGCAATCGGTACATGTTTCCGGGTCAATTACATAAATATCTCCTTCTGATATTGCTTCAACGGGACATTCATCAATGCAGCTCCCGCAAGCGGTACAATCGTCATTAATTACGTAAGCCATCTTTTTTGTTTGTTTTTGGGTTAACTATGTTCTTCAAAACAGCATGCAAATATATTATGAAGTAAAATTAATACAATGATTTTACTAAAAAACTGCATAATGTCAGTTTTTATTAAAAACCTCCTAACCCTGGTTACCTAAGCAAATAAGAGATTGCAAGCCATACCGGTAGTCCGCTCCCCGCGAGCATGGCCTGCTCGTCGATGTCGAAATCGGGCGCATGAAGCTGCCTTTCCGGCATGCCGGTGCCAATTCTGTAAAAAACGGCAGGGTATTGCTGTGCAAACCATGCAAAATCTTCAGTTGTCATCCTGACTGGCAGCTCTTTCACCTTGTCTTTTTTAAGGTATTCTTCCATTAGGCCGGCCACAAGGATTGTTTTTTCCGGATCATTGTACAGCACGGGGTAGCCTTTTCTTATTTCAACGCTGCAGGAAGCACCATGAATGGCTGCCGTATTTGTGGCAATCCTGTTTATGATCTCATGCGCATGCGCCCTCCAATTTTCGTCCATCGTGCGAAAGGTGCCTTCAAGGGTTACCTGCCGGGGAATGACATTTGTGGCTCCATTGGCGATTAGTTTGCCGAAACTTAGCACGGTCGGGATGTTGGGAGGGGCAAAACGGCTTGATACCTGTTGAAGCGATATAACTACCTGTGACATTGCAACCACAGTATCGATAGTAGTGTCCGGAGTTGCTCCATGCCCTCCTTTCCCCGAAAGGGTAATATATATTTCATCACCCGAAGCCATATAAATACCCCCCCTGATTCCGGTTTCGCCCGCATGCAGGCCGGGCAGTACATGTTGTGCCAGTATCAGCGATGGTGGTGTGTTGCCGAAAACATTTGCATCAAGCATCTTTTTTGCTCCCCCGGGGAGAGCCTCCTCGCCCGGTTGAAACAGCATGATAACCGTACCTGCAAATTCATTTTTCATTTCATTTATGATTCTTGCTGCGCCAAGCATGCAGGCAGCATGCACATCGTGTCCGCAGGCATGCATCACACCGGGCACGGAAGACTTCCAGGGAAGGTCATTTTCTTCGGTTACCGGCAGGGCATCCAGTTCAGCCCTCAGGGCCACACATTTATCACTTCTGCCTGCTTCACCGGTTATTCTGGCAACAACACCGGTCTCGGCAACAATCTCGCAATCAATCCCATACTCTTCGAGCTTTTTGATTATAAAAGCAGCAGTTTCATATTCCCTGAATGACAGTTCAGGATTCATATGAATATACCTGCGTGAAGCAATTACTTCATCTAGGTATTGAAGGGACATTTTTCTGATGATTTCTGCCAGATGCATATTCTGATTTTTGTAATTTTGCCTGACCGGATGATTTTCAATACGTAAATATAATGATTCAGACGAAGATTACTGCGTTGTGCCTGCTTGTCGTGCTGTATTTTTTTGATATGGAGCAGTATAGCGATTCTTCAATCTATTTTGAAAGCATGCAGCATAATTTCGGACAGGTCAGGGAGGACGGAGGGCCGCTTCAACACGAGTTTTTATTTGAAAACAGGGGAAGGGATTCTCTCCGGGTTGGCAATGTGTCTGCCGGAGGCGGTATTTCGGTTCTTGGGTGGACCAGGGGGCCGGTGCCACCCGGAGAAACCGGAACGGTTACCCTGGAGTTCGATCCCCGTAATATGCCGGGCAGATTTAACAGGGTAGTGTTGGTTAGTGCCTCAGGTGATCCTTCGAATGTCACACTGAGATTGCTTGGCGAGGTTATTCCTGCCGACAAAACCCCTGTGGATATGTATCCGCACGAGATCGGCCCTCTCAGGATAAGGTCAAACCATGTACCTCTCGGAAGAGTAGCTCCCGGTACTGTTTCATACGATACCGTCGGGGTCATTAACCTGACAGATGAAGAGCTTGAAATAACATTTTCGGGCGTGCCCCCGCATTTATCCTTCAGCGCTGAACCCCCTAAAATCAGTCCCGGAGAAAGAGGTGTAGTTGAAGTCCGCTTTGATGCCGGCATGAAAGGAGAATGGGGTACAGTGACCGATAACATCAGGGTTCTGGTCAACGGAAAATCAACAGGGAGGAACATATTGTATGTCAGCGCGAATATACTCGAGGATTTTTCCGGGATGACCGATGAGGAAAGGTCAACAGCTCCATCGATCCATTTCGATGAAAGCGTTTATGATTTCGGCACCCTGCTACAGGGTGTAAGTGCCAGGCATAAATTCCGGTTTACCAACAAGGGGCAGTCCGCCCTGCTGATACGTTCGGTAAGGAGCGGTTGTGGCTCCACTGCAACGGTGGCCGACAGGAAATTAATTCATCAGGGAGAGTCGGGTAATATTGATGTCATATTCGATTCTCAGGGTTTGCCGGGAAGGCAGAGCCGGAGCATTATTGTCATAACCAATGACCCGGATAACCAGTCAGTTGTTTTGAGAATTACAGGAAAAGTGGTATCAGAATGAGTAAAAATGAAAAATATAAAAGTGCCTTATCTGTAAACCGGGGAGTTGAGCAGCCTCCGTCTGTTAATCCGTCGGCCGGTAATTCTTCGAGGGGAAACAGGATCAGGAAAAGAATGCCGGTTGAGAAATACAGGGAAGGAATACTTAACAGGGATATCAGTATTTTGAGCCGTGCGATAACACTAATTGAAAGTTCATTGCAGGCTGACCAGGAAATTGCCAGGGAACTGGTGGAACAATGCAACCCGCATGCTGGCGAATCGGTAAGGATAGGCATAACCGGAGTTCCTGGTGTGGGTAAAAGTTCATTCATTGAAAGCTTTGGCAAGATGCTTACCGGAAGAGGATCCAGGGTGGCGGTCCTCGCCGTCGACCCGAGCAGCGGGTTATCAAAGGGCAGCATTCTGGGTGACAAGACGAGGATGGAAGAGCTTTCATCTGACCCCTCAGCTTTTATACGACCATCACCATCGGGTGGGTCGCTGGGAGGTGTTGCCCGGAAAACCAGGGAAAGCATTATTCTATGTGAGGCTGCCGGATTTGACACTGTAATTGTAGAGACAGTAGGAGTGGGCCAGTCGGAGACTGCCGTTCACTCAATGGTTGATTTTTTCCTGCTTCTCATGCTTGCGGGAGCCGGTGACGAGCTACAGGGAATAAAGCGGGGTATAATGGAGATGGCAGATATGATTGTTATAACCAAGGCTGACGGCAACAATATTGAAAAAGCTGAAACAGCCAGGTCACAGTACAAGGGAGCGCTTCAGCTTTTTCCCCCCACAGCTTCAGGTTGGATACCACGGGTAAGCACCTGTTCATCACATACACACGCAGGGCTTGATATGGTAGATAACGCAATCGGGGAGTATCTGCAGTTTACACGTTCTACCGGTTTTTTCAGAGAAAACCGTCTTACCCAGTCTCTTTACTGGATGCATGAGAGCATAGAGCATCAGTTAAGGGAAAGCTTTTACAATGATCCTGAGGTAGCCTCCTTTATGGAAAAAACCAGGCAGCAGGTGGCAAGCGGCCTTTTATCAAGCTTTACGGCTGCGGAGATGCTCCTTAAGCGATTCAGTGAGAGGAAACGAAAAATAACTTAAATTGTGCTAAGGTGAGTAAGCAAAAAAGCAATATCAATATCCGGAACAAAAAAGCATCGTTTAACTTTGAACTTACTGAGAAGTTTGTTGCCGGAATTGTCCTGGCCGGCACCGAGATCAAGTCAGTCAGAGAAGGCAGGGCAAACCTGGCTGATGCATACTGCTTCTTTGTTGGGGAGGAACTCTGGGTAAGCGGTATGAATATTGCAGAATACACACATGGCAGCTATAACAATCATGACCCGTCGAGAGACAGAAAACTCCTTCTGAACAGGCGTGAGCTTCGGAAGCTTAAAAAGAAATCACAGGAAAAAGGGTTTACCATTGTTGCTACAAAGCTTTTCATTAACGAGCGTGGCCTTGCCAAGCTTGAAATTGCCCTTGCAAGGGGAAAGCGTGAGTATGACAAAAGGCAGGATATCAAAAAACGCGATATGAGCAGGGAAATGGACCGGCTTGCAGGGAGTTCGTGATAGTTACTGCGAAAAGAAGAAATCATTAAGTTCGTAAATATCCTCAGCAGTAAGGTCAAGTTTGCCATCAAAAAAAAGGTCAATCGCCCTTATAAGCTCTTCAAATGAAATAAATCCATCTCCATCAACGTCCAGCGACCTGAATTTCTGAGGTATTCCATCATAGCTTCTCAGGGGGCGTCCATCATAACGGTAAGCCGGAAGAGTTGCCAGCATATCCAGATCACTCCTGGCTACTGCGTCATCCCTTTCGCCCAGCAATCCGGCAAGCTTTTCATGAGTGATCTCCCTGCCATGTTCATCTACAAATGCACCGGGTCGGGTATTCGGCTCCAGGTCGCGGTAATCAGGAACTCCGTCGCCATCGGAGTCGACAGGGCATCCGAACTCGTCAACTTCCACACCCGGAGGTGTGTTGGGGCAGAGGTCCCAGAAATCGAACACCCCGTCGCCGTCTTCATCCTCAATAAGTGTATAGTCGAAGTCAACATCGGCATACAACCTTTCCACCACTATAGTTTCCGGGTCTGAAAAAAGATCCAGGTGGAATGTTACATAAGAATAAGAAAAACGGTCATTCCTTTTGTTACTTTCAATTCCTGCAATACCTGAGCTGATATTGTCGATCATATCGGTAAATGTAAAGTGAATTGAACTGCCCACCCTCATATTCACCCGGTCGCTTATCCTGAAGTCTATACCGTAATCTACCGGTATCGCAAAGGCTAACTGCGGGTAATTCCCCATACCGTAAAGGTTGGCACTTCGCAGGTCGGTTTCATATACGTAATTGCGTTGTACTATAATGCTTTCATGGGCATGGGGTGAATTTTCAGCCACATTCCTGATGGTGCCGTCTGACCAGTATTTATATGGGTTCCCTTCATCATCAAGAAGGTCTGCTTTGGAGTTGAACTGGAATGATTCCAAACCGGCCGACACAAACGGGGTGATCAATCTTCCAGGCCTGAGCAGATGATTGAAGGTGTATTCAAAATTCAGTCCGAAGTTGATAATCTCTGACCTGAAGTTGAGGTTTCTCGACGGATCGGTGAATGATCTCTCATTTCCGGTAAGCCTGCCATAAAGCATGAAGAAGTTGAGTCGGTAGTTGCGGCGCCTGTCCAGAAAGGTCGAAATGTTTATCTTGTAACCTGGCTGGCTGCTCCACAGACCCCCGTAAAAATCAGTTACATCACCCATGTAGCCGAATGAACCAATACCGAAGGCCACTACCGGTTTATAAACCGGGTCTTCCACCTCAACCTCATCGCGCAGGAGACGATCGAATTCATCCTCTTCATCAACCTGGCAGAAGAGTATTGCCGGGAACAAGGCTGCGATTATTATCGAAATAATGAGAGAATTAACGATCCTCATGACCTGCTTATATTACAGGGTTAGTGGTTACAACATTGGTAAAAATAATAAGTTATGAACAAAAAATCGAAATTTGACATATATTCCGGCTGTTACAGGGCAAGGAGGCCATGCATGGCTATCTGTACCAACGGTGGCTGGCTATGGCCAGTGCTTCCTGTACGGTTATCCTTACCCCGTCACTATAGGCTGAAACAAAGGCGTCTCCGACGGGAGTCGTATTCCAGATATTAACTCTCTGATCCCGGGCCGACCTGTAATCGTAGAATGAACCGATTGAATATTTGTACCAGCCGTCATGTATTTCGGTATGAATGTTAAAAGGGATACTCATGTTTCTGAAATAGCTTTCCGGGTCAACCGGCCTTCTTCCTGCCGCGAGTTGAACCCTGTAATATACGCCCTGCTCCGGCTCCAGAGGCCGTACCAGTGTCCGCTCAGGCATTACGGCCGGAGGTGAGGGAGGCAATGTTGTTGGCAGTTGACTTGCAACCGGGGTTTCTGCAACCGGTGCTTCTGCAACCGGTGCTTCTGTAACCCGTGCTTCTGCAACCCGTGCTTCTGTAACCGGGGTTTCTGCAACCGGTGCTTCTGTAACCGGAACCGGAACCGGAACCAAAGCCGGAGGAAGAAGCTTATCTGCTTCGCTGATATCTACAATAAGCTTCTCATCTACAAAAGGAGAGGGGTTGATATTAACAGTAATTGCCCCTGCGCTGGCGGTCATACGCTCATTGTTCTCGATGTAGCTGAATGTGCCGTCCAGTTTCAATTGTCCTTTAAGGCGCTCATGAATATGAAGCCGGTAGCGTACGGAAAAGGTTTTATCGCCGGGAAGGTTCAGCCAGATCATCCTTATGGTGTTTTCATCGAATGAAAAATTAACATCTGATGGATATACCGGTGATGCTGAAATTCCCGGAGGCAATTCCTGATGGAACCGGGCAAAACCGGAAATGGCGGACTTATGGAGTTCCAGCTCAATATCTATGGTTGATCCGGCTTCGGCAGATGCGGGTGCCCCGATATAGAGAGAAACATCCTCTTTTGTAAAATAGCCCAGGAACAGAATTACATTCAGAGTTACCGCAAAGATGATGTATTTGAACATTCCTAATCAATTTGCGATAAATTTCTGAAAAAAAAATGATTAGACAGTAATTCCCTTATAATCAAATATTAACAAAATATCAACAGGAGATGTTTGCGGCTATGTGCTAACAGTGTAAAATGCACCGTTTCACGTTTAAGCATGGCCGTAACAGTATTTCAGGGTATTCCCAGCGGGAATGACTGAAAGGTCTGATTTACACGGATATATCAAACAAATACAGGGTTGTCAGAAGTTGGGGCTGAGCAGGTATTTTGAGTAGAAGCTGTTGATTTTTTCAACAGCCTCGTCTGCAGTATCAATAATCGAAAAGAACTCCATGTCTCCCGGACTGATGTATTTCTCCTCTTCGAGCATAACTTCTTTTATCCAGTCAATCAGCCCCTTCCAGTAATTTCTTCCTGCAAGGATGATCGGAAACTTACCGATCTTCTCTGTCTGAATCAGCGTGATGGCTTCAAAAAGTTCATCAAAGGTTCCAAAACCACCGGGAAGAACGATAAAGCCCTGTGCATATTTTACGAACATGACTTTTCGCACAAAGAAGTGATTGAATGTGATCAGCTTGTCACTGTCGATAAACATGTTGGCGCCCTGTTCGTGCGGGAGGTCAATATTCAGGCCCACTGACTTTCCTCCTCCTTTCCTGGCCCCCATATTGGCTGCCTCCATTATACCGGGCCCACCCCCTGTTATGACTCCATACCCTGACTGTGTGAGCTTGAAGGCAATCTCTTCGGCCAGTTTGAAATATTTGTTTCCGGGCGAGGTCCTTGCCGAACCGAATATTGATACGCAGGGGCCTATTTTGCTCATTTTCTCAAACCCTTCGACAAATTCGGCCATTACCTTGAATATTGTCCATGAATCGAATGTTTTTATTTCGTTCCAGTCTTTTTCTGCGAAAGCACTTTTAATTCTTTCTTCTTCTGCCATCATGATAATTATTGTTTTACTAATTTCTTATTTATATGTCAAACTGTTTCTTTAAAAAGTGCCGGCCTAAGGCATTTTCCGGTAAGGCTGCGGCTGTCACCTGCGACTTCCTCTGGTGTTCCCGAAGCTGTAATTTCACCGCCATCCCTTCCTCCCCGGGGGCCCATATCGATTATGTGGTCTGCTACCTTGATCACATCAATGTTGTGTTCAATTACGATCACTGTGTTTCCCTTGTCGGCTAATGTGTTGAGAACCTTGAGCAACACTCTTATATCCTCAAAATGGAGTCCTGTTGTCGGCTCATCCAGTATATACAGTGTTTTACCGGTATCTTTTCTGGATAGTTCGGCAGCAAGCTTAACTCTTTGCGCTTCACCTCCTGAAAGTGTTGTAGATGCCTGCCCGAGTTTAACGTATCCCATTCCAACTTTTAGCAGTGTGCTTAGTTTACGGTGAATAGATGGTATCTTTTCAAATAACTCAGACGCCTGGTTGATTGTCATTTCAAGTACGTCGCTTATCGATTTGCCTTTATATTTGACCTCCAGGGTTTCCCTGTTGTATCTTTTCCCATTGCAATCTTTGCACAATACGTAAACATCTGGCAGGAAATTCATTTCAATGGTCTGGACGCCCGCCCCCCTGCATGTTTCACACCTGCCACCCCTGACATTGAATGAAAACCTCCCGGCTTTCCAGGCCCGGATTTTTGCTTCCGGGGTCTGTTCAAACAATTTCCTGATATCAGAAAAAACGCCGGTGTACGTGGCCGGGTTTGACCTGGGTGTCCTTCCTATGGGAGACTGGTCCACTTCAATGATCTTATCTGTGTTCTCAATCCCTTCAATTCCTTCGCATGGCAGGGGTTCCTTCAGCGATCTGTAGAAATGCCTGCTCATGTATGGCTGAAGTGTCTCTTTAATAAGACTGGATTTTCCACTTCCTGAGACCCCCGTTATGCAAATGAATTTACCGAGAGGTATCCTTACATCTATGTTCTTAAGGTTGTTTCCGGATGCACCTGTTATCCGGATATAATTTCCATTTCCATTCCGCCTCGATAAAGGCAGTTCAATATCTCTTCTGTTGGAAAGATAGCAGCCTGTTAGTGTCTCTGCCATGCTGATATCGGCGGGGCTGCCGTATGCAACGATTTCTCCCCCTTTTCTTCCTGCCCTTGGTCCCATATCTATTACATAATCAGCAGATTCTATCATATCCCTGTCGTGTTCGACCACAATTACCGAATTACCTTTATTCCTTAGTTCCTTCAAAGAATCAATCAGCTTACGGTTGTCTGTCTGGTGAAGCCCGATACTGGGTTCATCCAGTATATACAGTACATTTACCAATTGTGAACCAACCTGTGTAGCCAGCCTGATACGCTGGCTTTCTCCGCCGGACAGACTGGCGGAATCACGGTTAAGTGAAAGGTAATCCAGGCCTACGCTTAGCAGAAAACCAAGCCTGGTTCTTATTTCCTTTATAACTTCCGCAGATATCTTTTTTTGTTTATCGCTCAGCGATCCTTCAATTGAAGCAAACCACCCGTCAAGGTCTCCCATATCCATTGCAGCAAGTTCGGCTATATTCTTACCTGCTATACTGAAGAACAGTGCTTCATTATGCAGCCTTGTACCGTTGCAGGACGGACAGGTAGTCTTTTTTACATACTGGTCGGCCCATTTATCCCTTTTTCCCCCATTTCCGTTGTCCCGCCGGTTAGCAATAAAGTTCATAACCCCTTCAAAACTCATAAAATAGTTTGATGATGAACCCAGGGGTGAATGGAGCAGCTTGAATGATTCCTCTGAACCGTAAAGAATGACATTAAGAGCTTCTTCCGGGATCTCACCCAGCGGGGTGTTCAGTGTAAATCCGTACTTCGCGGCGATTGCCTCAAGTTGCCAGAAGATAAGTGAGTTCCTGTATGTTCCCAGTGGTTCTATTCCTCCTTTGCGTATTGATATTTCAGGTTTGGGTATGATCTTGTCAATGTCCATTTCAGCCACTTTGCCCAGTCCTCCGCATCTGCTGCATGCACCCCTGGGCGAATTGAATGAAAAAGTGTGAGGGGCAGGTTCATTGTAGGATATTCCCGATGTCGGGCACATCAGTTGTTTGCTGAAATACCTTGTATCTCCGCTCTCTGCATCCATGATCATAATTATGTTTTTACCATGATGCATGGCGGTGCGGATCGTTCCGGCAATTCGCTGCCTGTCGCCGGAATTTACCGCAAGTTTATCAATTACAATCTCTATATGATGTGTTTTATACCTGTCTACACGCATTCCGGGCTTCAGCTCTTTTATCTCACCGTTTACCCTTGCATAAAGGAACCCCTTTTTGCGTATCTGTTCGAAAAGCTCTTTATAGTGCCCTTTTCTTCCTTTTACCACCGGTGCCAGCACCACAATTTTTCTGTTTTCATAGTTAGCGGTTATCAGCCTGATGATCTGCTCGTCAGTGTACCTGACCATTTCTTCACCGGTTACCGAAGAGTAAGCAATGCCGGCGCGTGCATAAAGCAGCCGCAGAAAGTCATATATCTCTGTAATGGTTCCAACTGTGGACCGGGGATTTTTACTGCCGGTTTTCTGTTCAATGGCAATTACGGGGCTGAGCCCAGTTATCTTGTCGACGTCGGGCCTTTCCATATTGCCAATAAACTGCCTTGCATAGGCAGACATTGTTTCCATGTATCTTCTCTGACCCTCAGCATAAATGGTGTCAAATGCCAGCGATGATTTTCCGCTACCGCTCAGACCGGTTATAACAACCAGGCTGTTTCGGGGAACCGTTACATCAATGTTTTTGAGGTTATGCACCCTTGCTCCCAGTACCCGGATTGTGCCCGATCCGTTGCCATTACCATATATACATTCTTTTCCCAAATTGTGACAGTTAGATATTGAGTTAACTGTTGTCACCGTCATTTTCTCCATCCGGTGCATCAATGTCAAAATAGAAGGATCTGAGGCGGGCATTTTCAGCAGGAAGTCTTATACCGTAACTTTTTGCACTGCGGTTGGTCAAATAGGGACGCCGAAGCCACGGATTCAGGTATTTGAGGATCTTATAATTCGTATTGAATTCCCTGGCAAAATCGGCGAAGTCCGTTACCTGCGAGTCAACTTGTACTTCAAACCATTCAACAGGGGGGTAAAGATCAGTATCCCTGAGGTGGAAACCATATGCGGAAGGGTTTTCAAGGATTGTTTTTATGGCAAGGATCCTGAAGATATATCGCTGGGTCTCTTCGTTCAGCAAAAGATTATAATAATCATGCTCTTTCTGGATGTTTATCTGGTTATTTATACCCCTGCGCCCGGCGTTGTAACTTGCTGCCGCCATTGTCCAGCTGCCGTAACGCGTATATGACTCAAGCAGAAACCTGCAAGCAGCTTCCGTCGATCTTTCAAGATGGTATCTTTCATCCACCTCGTCGGTTACCTCCAGGCCGTAATCCCTTGCTGTTCCACGCAGGAATTGCCAGTAACCCACTGCGTTGGCCGGAGAGATTGCATTGGTCAGCCCGCTCTCGGCAAGAGCAAGGTACTTGAAATCGTCAGGTATGCCGTATTCTTTGAGTATGGGCTCAATAAGAGGGAAATAACGGTTAGCCCGCTTGATGAAGATGAGGGTTTGGGATTGCCAGTAGGTGTTTACAAGCAACTCCCT
The DNA here is from genome assembly GCA_007133565.1 of Bacteroidales bacterium. GTDB lineage: Bacteria > Bacteroidota > Bacteroidia > Bacteroidales > PUMT01 > PXAP01. Next base: position 20,179 of record SLMM01000168.1, on the reverse strand, counting down.
GTCAAAACTCTCCCATACATCAAAATATTGCAAAGGGACCGGTTCGCCGAAAAGTTCCATACTTTCCGGTATTTCCAGGGCATAAATAGCATAATTACTTTCAAAACCGCCTTTCCCCGGGTAACCGGTATCAGCCCTGAAAAAACTGAATAGCTGGATTACAACTCCAAGAACTAACAGAAAACCCAGGAATGATAGTGTTTGAAACGTAAATCTGGTAAGGGGGTTGTTGCTCTTATCTCCTTTCAAGCCGCATCATATTTAAAAGGTTCAACATTACGGTTTATTAAAGCAAATGCTTAAGATCAGGTTATACGGAACATTGTGGGTTCAGGAACTCGGCGGGCCTGTCACAAAGCCTTTCCGGCAGACTGAAGACATGCCGTAATACCATCAAAAATAACGAAATTATTGGAACTTTTGTTACAATCCGCTTCTTTTGAAAGGCAGGTAAATTAAAGGCATTGATAATGAAGTGTGATCAGAAACCGTAGTATATTCCTCCCGATATGGAGATTGAATAAGGTCTGGATATATAGAATGAGCTGCTGTTTGCAGGAGTTAAGAAATGTGTTATTCTCGGCTCGATGTTCAGGCTGAAGTTGTCAAATAACTCCCTTTCGAACCCTGCCCCCAAGATCCCGGTCAATCCGAAATTATTGATATTCAGTGTTTGGCCTATTCCGAAGCTTTCACCCCGGTATCTGAGTGTCACCCTGTTTCCTGTAAGGAAGCTTGCCCCTATGCCTCCGTTCAGGTAGATACGGGTTGCACCGTTTGCCACATAGTACCTTGCCATCAGGGGAACCTGCAGGTAGTAGACACCCTGTATAAGCCGGGCCGGGTCGTCATGTGTTGAGGCGTACATCCTTAACGGAACCGCCCCTGCCATATCTCCTGTGAGTAACAGATATTCATCGCTGATCATTAACGGCGGGCCTTCAGATCTAATCTCGCCCAGGGAGTTTGTAACGGGATGTCGTGTGCGTTTCAGTTCCCTTGGATAGCTTTGTGCAAGGTTTTCTATTACCGACAGGTCTTTAATAACCATCAGCCCCCCGATACTCTGACCCATGCCAAGCAGGTCTATTCCGGTAATAATGGAAAAACGGCTGTTTATGTGATAGCCTGCCGATAACCTGAGTGATATGGATGCCAGTCCTGATTCTTTATTTTCAAAGTGCTCTTTCGAAAGAGCACCGTCCCCGACGTTGCTGAGTGTCCGGTATGAATAGTTGGGGGCAACAGATAACCCTGCAAATAATCTTTTGCCGGTATCTGAAATTGTACCTTCAAAGGGTATGCCTTGTGCGACCTGGCTTTCCGGTAAAACAAGCCTCCCGTTGCTTGCAATGGCTGAAGACAATTCCCCGGGGGTTCTTTTTCCGGGAGCCTCGGGCAGGGGCGCAGCGACAGGCCTTTGCACGGCATCTGGCTCCGGCACCTGCTTGCTTACGGGTTTAAAAACTTCAGGAGTGTCTGATGTATCTCCTGCCTTTGCAATGAAAGGTTCCGGGGCAGTATGAGAGGGGGGTTGGCGGGGAGCAGGCATTTTTTCAATTTCAGGCAAAGGTTTTGTCAACGTGTCGGAAGATGTTGACAGGTAGTTGTCCACTTTATCCAGCCTGAACATTTGTAGAATTCCCCCGCCTAACCCCAATAATATAAGGATTGCGGCTGCAATACCGGCAACCCGGTACAGGAGGCCGGCCCTTTTTCTTCTTGCCAGCCTTATATCTATATCAGACCATAATCCGGAAGGAGGCTTCTTTTCGTGTCCTGCCAATTCCTTCCTGAATAATGAATCAATATCTCTCTTCCTCTCAGCCATTCCTTTTAAGCTTTTCACTCTCGCTCCGGGAACTTTTCTCAAGCATCTCCTTCAGGGCAAGTCTTGCCCTGTGAAGATGTGATTTTGAAGTATTCTCCGGAATTCCTGTCATATCGGCTATCTCAGTATGATTATATCCCTCAATTGCATAGAGATTGAACACCATCCTCTGGTTTACAGGCAGCACCCTTATCATCTCCAGCAGATCCTCTTTGTCGAGGTAATACTGGATGTCGGGCACTTCATAATCTCTGTCCTCCGTTATTGTCTCATTGAGAATATACATCTGTCTTTTTTTCCTTAAAAATTGTAATGCCGTGTTGACCATTATTTTTCTCACCCATCCTTCGAAAGAACCCTCCTGCCGGAACTCTCTGATTTTGGAAAAAACCGTAATAAATCCTTCCTGCAGGAAATCGCCCGCCTCGTCTGCATCAGATGCATATCTGAGGCAGATGGCATACATCCTGGGAGCGAGGATTCTGTAGAGATCCTCCTGGCATTGCCTGTCTCCTTCAATGCATCCTTTAATTATATCACCAAATTCATCCGTCAATCTTACCAGCTTTTTCACTTCCAATCTCAAAGAAAGCATTTATAAGCCAATTAACGGAAAATTTGGTGTTCAAATTTTATTCTTTTCAAAGAATTCCGATAATTAGATGCATAAATTGAGCGTATGGTTGCAGCGAGAACGCTTTTTTTATAAGAATTACAAATTTTTAATGATACTGATAGGGTATTAGTCTACAAAACGGTCTTAATTTTAGGATCATTGCAAAACAAATCAAGTGACAAATCTGTTTTAAATAAAACACTAAAAATATCTGATCATGGTCAAAAAAGCAATAATCCTGGTAACCTTAATTCTTTTGCAGTTTCCGTGCAAAGGACAAGAGGTGGCATCCTCTTTGAGGGATGCTGAAGTGAAACTTAAAGATTATATATCTTTTGTTTCGTCGCAAAAAATATACCTGCATCAGAACAAGAACAACTATAGTGCGGGCGATATACTGTGGTTCAAGGCCTATCTTCTGGATGGGACCAATCATGCACCAGACACCGCAAGTACCAATATATATATTGATCTTATCAGCAGCAACGGTACGCTCATGGGCAGGAGAATTATTCTTGCTGAAAACGGTGTTGCAGAAGGAGATCTCAACCTGGCACGGAACCTGCCCGACGGTAACTACAGGATGAGGGCGTACACTGACTGGATGCGTAATTTTGGCGAGGAGTACTATTATTCCAGCTATTTCTATATTGAGAACCGCGCTTATGAAGATATTATTCCCAGGGCTGAAGTCCGTGCCAACAGGAGGTTTAACAGAAATCTCAATGATCTAAACGAAGCCGGCAATATCGTGTTCTTTCCTGAAGGAGGGAGGATGGTAGAAGGCGTTTCCGGAAGGGTTGCCTACAGGGCATTTGACGGCCTGGGCAATCCAATAGAAGCCACGGGGGAAGTGGTTTGTGCAAATTCCGGCGTGGTAGCCCGCATTGAAACTGGCAGGCTTGGCACGGGCAGCTTTGAAGTAACCCCGGAGGCCGGTGCTGTGTATACTGCGAGGATCTCTATCGGTAATGGCAGGCCTCAGGACTTTAATCTGCCGGATGTTCTCCCGATAGGGGTCGCCCTGCGTATTGACCAGGATGAAGATAACCTGCTGGTCACACTGAATTCAACTTTCCCGCAGGATCACCCGCTATATTCGGAGGAGGTGGCAGTTATCGGGCATACGCGCGGTAAAGCCTTCTACAGCAAATTGACGACCTTTAATAACGGGAAGGCAGGCATCTCGATTCCCCGTGATGACTTTCCGACCGGAATTATGCATTTTACAGTGTTTACCCCCGGGATGACCCCTCTGGCTGAACGGCTGGTCTTTATAAATCACGACGATGCGCTGTTATTCTATCCGGAGGTTGCAAGACAGGATGTAGGCGACAGGGAATATTATATTCTTGGGGTTGATGTAACCGATAAGGATGGAAACCCCGTCGAAGGAAACTTTTCCTTATCAGTTGTTCACACCCAGGAGGGTATGCAGGATATGAAACGGAATATTTTAAGTGAAATTCTGATAAATTCTGATCTTCCCGGGATTACAGGCCCTTCACACCAGTACCTTGACCCGGAAATGGGTCTTGAAGATGCTCTTGATATCCTTATGATGACCAACGGATGGAGGCGTTTTACCTGGGAAGATATACTGACCGGCGAGTTTCCCGAGATAGAGCACCTTCCTTCTTCTACACTTGCCATATCCGGCAGGGCTATTGACCTCGCAGGCGACAGGAGATTACCAAATTTCCCAGTCAGGCTTGAAATGGCAGGAAAGGATAACGGTATCTTTGAAACAAATACCGATAATTACGGCAGGTTTATCTTTGATGATCTTGTTTTCCATGATGATGTGAGAATAAGACTTTCCACCGACAGGCTGGTTTCAAACCGGCCGCCAAGACTGGAGCTTGAAACAGGCAGGCTTACCGGTCTTGATTATGTTGCCAATGTATATACCCGTCAGCAAAATATTACGCAAAGAGGCAGAGACTGGGAGAGGACTTCTGGAGCAGGAAGCTCTCCCTATTCAGAAATGCCCGATGATGCATCGGCTCCGCAGCAATATGGTGTGCCTGACCAGACTGTTTATATAGAGCGTGAAAGCAAGCAGCCTAACATGTATGACATTCTTGTAACAAGGGTAAGGGGACTGAATCACAATCTCCAGTTCCGTGGTCCTACAAGCCTTACGCTGAGTAATCAGCCCCTTTTCATGCTTGATGGGACAGAGATTGGACAGTCTGCCTTTTTGAACCTTGATCCGAGATATATTCAGCGTCTTGAAATCTTCAGCGGCCCTCGTGCTTCTGTTTTCGGAGTAAGAGGTGCAGCAGGGGCAATACTTGCATATACAAGGAGAGCCAGCGATATGGATGACTTTGTGACTGTTGAGGAATACCTAATACAGGGTTATCACTCTCCAAGGGAGTTTTATGCCGATCTTGTTTCCTATACACACAGTGAGGATGAAACGAGGCTGATGGAAAGCGCAGTATACTGGGAACCAAATCTAATTACTGATGAAAAAGGCCGGGTTACCACGGCGGTCCCGTTTTCGGGCAAGCCCGGAATACTTACTTTCATTATTGAAGGTACGGGTCTGGACCATGGGTTTGGCTACGGACATTTCACAATCGAAGAGCGACCGTGAAACGGGCCGCAATAAACTAATTGACCTAAAAATCACTAATATAATATCACTAATGGACAGAATAATAGCTTTAACAATTGCTTTTCTGGTGCTGCCCTTTGAAGGCGCTTATGCCGGGACGGCACAGGTAGATGATCCGGCAGATAAACTGGCGGTCTACACAAGGTATGCATCATCTCAGAAACTTCACCTTCATTTTAACAAAAACAACTTCATGGCAGGTGAAACAATGTGGTTCAGCGCATACCTTGTAAATGCCGTGTCTCATCTTCCCGAGGAGGATAACACCAACGTATACGTTGATCTTATAGACTCTGACGGGGTTCTGATGGAGAGGCGGGTACTGCTTGCTGAGAATGGCTTTGCCGAGGGAGATATAAGTCTTCCGACTGCTTTGCCTGATGGAAACTATGTGCTGCGCGCCTACACGGACTGGATGAAAAATTTCGGTGAAGATTTTTACTTCTCACGATATTTCTATATAAGCAACCGCGGTTATGAGAATATGATACCCCGTTCTGATGCCAGATCCAACAGGCGGTTCAACAGGAGACTTTCTCAGCTTGAGAGTGATCATGAGATCGCCTTTTTCCCTGAAGGAGGGCATCTGGCAGCAGGCGTCAGCAACAGGGTTGCCTTTAAAGCTGTAAATGCCCTTGGAGGAGGCGTTGATGCCCGGGGCATTATTCTGGATAATGCAGGTAATGAGGTTGCATCTTTCTCTGCTTTGCATGCAGGAATGGGTGTTTTTGAACTGGAACCAGAATTGGGCCGCAGTTACCGGGCAAGGGTTGAGTTCGGGAATGGTGGGCGAGACCAGGAGTTTGACCTGCCTGAAGTCCGCCACGATGCGGTTGCCCTCAGGGTTTATACCGGTGACGAAGATATTATAATTTCCCTGGGTAAAGGAGATGCGTCAGGCGGGGCCGGTTACGATGATTACCATGTAGTAGCCCATTCACGCGGGAGGGTGATCCATTCAGCTCCTTTAAGGGTTGAGGATGGAGCAGCCAGTATGACTCTTTCGCTGGATAAGTTCCCTGCAGGAATTACGCATATAACCATTTTCAATAATGATAGCCGTCCGGTAGCGGAGAGGCTTTCATTTATCAGCAGGGATGAAAGCCTTATGATCTATCCCAGGGTTTTCAAGGTTGAGCATGAGCAGCAGGAGTATCTTGCCCTTCGGGTAGAGGTGACCGATGATGAGGGTCGTGAGGTCGAGGGTCATTTTTCAATGTCGGTACTTGCCGGAGGGTTTGATCCCCCGGCTTCGACCTCCAATATCCTGAGTAATTTTCTGCTTACCTCCGACCTGCAGGGTATTATAGAAAATCCGCAGGACTATTTCGATCCGGATCAGGGTCTTGACAAAGAGCTCGATCTTCTTATGATGACCCATGGCTGGAGACGATTTAACTGGCAGGAAGTTATTGCCGGCGTAATGCCTGAACTTACCCACGACCCTTCATCCAGTCTCACAATAACGGGCCGCATTACAGATCCTGCAAAAAATGAGCCTGTAAACAATCATTTTGTCGAACTCAAAGTGCTTAGCGGACATGATAATACTTACAGCACTCGCACTGACGGAAGAGGCAGGTTTGTTTTCGACGGACTTGAATATCCTGATCTTTTCCAGGTTGAGATAGGCAGTCCACGACTCGCCGGCGACTATCCGCCAGAGATCGAGCTGGAAAGGGCCCAGGTCAGGGGGCATGATTTTACCCCCAATATATACACAGCTGAGAAACAGATAACAAGCAGGGGGCGCAACTGGAGCCGCGTGGCCGATGCAGGGCGTTCTCCCTATGCAGAAAGAGCTGAACGCACACGTACACCTCAGCGTTACGGCATTCCCGACCAGACGATATATATAGACAGGGAGACTGTAACACAGCGAACAGTCCTTGATGTTCTTATAGAGAGGGCTCAGGGTCTTCAGTTTTTCCAGGGACAGCTTATGTTCAGGGGGCCTACAAGCATCAACCTGAGCTCGGAGCCCATGTTCATGCTTGATGGCGTACAGACAGGCAGGGATGTGGTACTTAGTCAGAGTCCCCGTGAAATTGAGCGTATTGAGATATTCAGGGGCTCATCTGCAGCGACCTTCGGAGTAAGGGGGGGAGCCGGGGTTATAATTGCCTATACAAGGCAGGCCGGTGACAGGGGCTTCCAGGATACCAGGCAATATACCATAAACGGGTACCATTCGCCAAGGGAGTTTTATTCCGATTTTATCACCGCTTCAACAGGTGCTCCTGCCGATGAGGAAACTGCCAGGACAATCCATTGGGATCCTGATGTGCTTGGCGGAGAAGATGATGAGGACAACACCATATTCTTACCCTGGTCCGATAATCTTGGACAGATGAAGATCATTATCGAGGGAATGGGCAGGTATGGAGGGCTTGGATCCGGGGAATTCACAATTGAAATCAGGTAACCTGATAATCTGCCTGGGACCCTTTACACACCTGTTTCGCCTTCAGAGGTGTATGACCTCTCCGTATGCAGCTGCCGCAGCTTCCATTACAGCTTCCGACATGGTTGGGTGTGGATGAACGGCTTTGATTATCTCATGTCCTGTTGTCTCCAGTTTCCTTGCTGCAACAATTTCGGCAATTATTTCCGTAACATTGGCACCTATCATGTGGGCCCCGAGAAGCTCACCGTATTTTGCATCAAATATCAGCTTTACAAAGCCATCCCTTTCACCTGCGGCGTTTGCCTTTCCCGAAGCGGAGAACGGAAACTTGCCAACTTTGATATCCAGCCCCTGTTCTCTTGCATACTTTTCGGTCATCCCGACCGAAGCCACCTCCGGCCCGGTGTAAACACACGAAGGGATATTCCCGTAATCCAGGGGCTCCGGATCCAGTCCCCCTATCTTCTCTGCACAGATTATCCCTTCTGCCGAGGCAACATGCGCAAGTGCCGGTCCCCCCACAATATCGCCAATTGCATAGACGCCTTCTGCGGTTGTCCGGTAATACTCATCAACCTTTACTTTTTCGCCGTCCAGTTCAACACCATTTTCCTCCAGTCCGATCCCCGAAGTATTTGGGCTGATCCCCACCGCCGAAAGAACTATACCGGCGTCAATTTTTTCTTCACCTTTTTTTGTCTTTACTGTTGCAGTACACACCCCTTTATTAATTTCAACAGCCTCTACAGAAGCGCCTGTCATTACCTTTATGCCCATCTTTTTGAAAGACCTGCCGAGCTGAGCTGACACCTCTTCATCTTCCAGGGGAACGATTGAATCCAGGTATTCCACAAGGGTTACCCTGGTCCCCATCGAGGCATAAAACCATGCAAATTCGCTTCCAATGGCACCCGAACCGGCAACGATCATCGATTCGGGCAATTCATCAAGCGTCATTGCTTTCCTGTACCCGATGATATTTTTTCCGTCCTGTTTCATGGCGGGCAATTCCCGTGAACGAGCTCCGGTGGCCAGAATTATATGCTTTGCGGTGATCCTGGTGGTGTCATTGTTTCCTGTTACCTCAACCATATTTTTTCCGGCAAGTTTTCCATGTCCTTTAATATGATCAATTTTATTCTTCTTCATGAGATACTGCACACCTTTGCTCATTCCCTCCGCCACTTTGCGGCTTCTTTCAATTACCGCACTGAAATCGGCTTTTGCTTCGCCACCGGTAGCGATACCGTAATCAGCGGCATGCCTAATATAATTATACACCTGGGCACTTTTTAGCAGCGATTTTGTCGGGATGCACCCCCAGTTGAGGCAAACCCCTCCAAGTTCGGCCATTTCGACAACAGCCACTTTCATTTTTAACTGGCTGGCCCTTATCGCGGCTACATAACCGCCCGGCCCGCTTCCTATGACTATCAGGTCATATTGCATGATTTCAAAGGTTTAATAAATTATTTATTATTTGGTCTTCCCGTTTCATTCAGATAAGCTGTCCTTACCCTTAAGGAGGTTACAAGTATACTCAACAATTTTGCAATAACGAAGGCAAAGACAAGAGACATTATTATCGATGCTCCCGACGGTATATTATAATAATACGACACCATCAGTCCCGCGAAAGTACCCAAAAAAGCAAATAACACCGAAAAAACCATAATATTCCCGAATTTTCGGGTAAACATGTTTGCTATTGTTTGCGGTATTGTAAGAAGTGATATCACCAGTATGATCCCTGCCACCCTGATGCTGATAACAATTGTCGCGGCTACCAGGCTTATCAGCAGGTAATTGATAAGCTGAACCGGAGCCTTATGGGTCTTTGCATACTCCTGATCAAATGAGATGAACAGGATTACCTTGTAGAATATTATGAAAAATCCTGAAACCACTATCGTAAGTACTGCCATCATTCCGATATCGGCATGGGAAACCGTGAGCAGGCTTCCGAAAAGATATCCCATCAGGTTCGGGGCATAGCCGGGTGCCATGAATATAAATATTATACCCAGGGCCATACCGAAGGACCAGAATATTCCAATAAGCGAATCTTCACGCACGTCGGCTTTTTTTGAAAGGAATTCGATGCCCAGTGCTGAAATTACTGCAAACAACGTGGCTGATGCCAGCGGGTTAAAACCGAAAAAATATCCAATACCAATACCCCCGAAAGAGGCATGGGTAATTCCCCCACTTATGAACACCAGTCTCCTTGACACTATGTAGGTTCCTATGATCCCGCAACTGATGCTTGTAAAGACTGAAGCAAGCAGGGCATTGGTGAAGAACCTGTATTGGAGCAGGTCGAGGAATGGTTCAATCATTTTCAGCGCTTGTGAGTTTCAAGTACGGTGTGAGGGACATCACCATGAGTGATTATCTGGATCGGACAATTATAGGCGGCCAGCTGGTCCTGCGTTATAGTGCTGTATGGATGGTAATGCAGGTTGCCGTTAACGCAGGCTATGGTTTTAACATACCAGGTTATCGTGCCCACATCGTGCGAAACCACAATGATAGCCATATCCTTATTAAGTTCCTTCAATATCCCGTAAAAATCAGTTTCAAACCTGGTGTCGACAAAAGTATTAGGTTCGTCAAGCATCAGCAGCCGCGGGGAGGAGATGATCGCACGGCAAAGGTAGACACGCTGAAGCTGTCCCCCCGAGAGTTCGCCAATCACCTTTTTCCGTATGCCGTATATTCCCATCCTTGCCAGAAGCTCTTCGGCAAGTTTTTTCTGTTTTCCTGAATACCGGCCGGGGATACCCTGTTTGCTCATCAATCCTGAAAGCACAACATCCGTTACCGATATCGGGAAACGCGCATCAATGCGGCTGATCTGAGGAAGGTATCCTATGATATCGCCCGATACGTGGGCATTACCGTTGAAAAAGATGACGCTGCCCCTGTACGGACGCACCAGTCCAAGAATCACCCTGAGCAGGGTAGTCTTGCCTCCGCCGTTGGGCCCTATTATACCGATAAAGTCATTGTCATTGACAACCAGGCTGACCTCCCTGAGGACAATCTCTCCGGCATATCCTGCCGAAACGTTTTTCAGTTCAACGATCCTTCCCATAAACAAATATCCTTACCTGTCAAGAACATCGTACAGCTTTTCAGCCATCTCTTTCATGTTTTCTGACCAGTTGGCCGCCAAAGGCTTAAGTTCGATAACATCACCGCCAAGTTCCCGGGCTACTGTCATCGCGTTATCACGCTCAAACTCCATCTGTATAAAAACATCCCGTATATCCTCCTGTCTTGCAATATCTATAATTTTTCTCATATTGGCCGGGGTCGGGTTTTTGCCCTCCTCTTCTATCGAAATCTGAGTAAGGTCATAATCCCTTGCAAAATATCCCAGTGCAGGATGAAAAACGATGAATGTCCGTTTTTTCAGTTTGCTGAATTTTGTGGTCAGCTCCTCATGCAGGCGGTCAAGATCTTCTGAGAAGCTATTAAAATTATCAGTGTAAAACCGGGTATTATCCGGATCAGCTTTAACAAGAGCCGCCAGCATGTTTGCCGCCTGTATCCTGACACCCGGAGCGGTTAGCCATATATGCGGATCAACACCATAAAGGTGTACATGGTCTCCATGGTCAACTATGTCGGCGGCTATCAGGTCAACTCCTTCGGCGGTATTGACCACCAGGGGGCCGTTACCATGCTGGTTCAGGCTCCGCAGCACCGTCCTTTCAAACTCAATGTAACCAATCCTGAAATACACAAGTGAATTGGCCACCTCGCGCAGCTGCCTCGGGGTTGGTTCATAAGTCTCAGGTTCGGCTCCGGGCGGCACAAGCACGTTTACGTTGAATTTATCACCTGCCAGCCTTTCAACAAAATATTTCTGGGGCAGTATGCTAACCGTAACAACCGGCCTGTCATCCTCCGGCATACCCCCGGTGCAGGCAGCCAGCAAAAAAAGAAAAAGCAGCGGTATAGATATCAATTGTTTCATTCCTGAGCGGCAATAATTATTTAGAATACATTCAAATAGCAAAATTATTTGTTTTTTTTGACAAAACCGACAAAATAACAGAATTTAGCCATTCAATGTTTACTTTGCAAAAGATCAGGATGTGACAAAGGATATTGAAAACGATGTGACAAAGGATATTGAAAACGACCTTCCCCTGCTTGTGACCGTCCTGGGGCCTACCGCCTCAGGAAAAACATCTTTTGCTGTCAGGCTTGCCCTTGCAGTTAACGGCGAGATAATAAGTGCCGATTCCCGCCAGGTATACCGGGGCATGGACCTGGGCACCGGGAAGGATTATTCGGAATATCATGTTGGAGGCAAACGAATTTCTTACCACCTGATCGATATAGCCGATGCCGGGTATAAGTACAGTGTTTATGAGTATCAGCAGGATTTTGCAAGGGCCTGGCAAGATATCACAGGCCGGGGCAGGCAACCGGTCCTGTGCGGAGGGTCAGGCATGTACCTTGAAGCAGTTCTCGGCGCCTATGAACTGGTCAATGTGCCGCACAACCATGCTCTCAGGAAGGAGCTGCATGATAAGAGTGATGCTGAACTTGCCGGCATGCTCTCCAGCCTCGAGAAGCTTCACAACGTATCTGACACATCGTCGCGCAACAGGCTTATCAGGGCAATTGAAATTGCCCACTACAGGGAAAAGCATGGCCATTCCGGTTTCAGCTTTCCCCGTTTCAAACCGGTCATTCTTGGAGTAGCCATTGGCCGTGATGAGCGCAGGCAGTGTATAACTGCCCGGCTTGATGCGAGATTGAGGGAGGGCCTTGTTGAAGAGGTTGAAAGGTTGCTGGCCTGCGGCATTGCCCCGGCAGACCTGTTGTTCTACGGCCTCGAATATAAGTATGTCACCATGTATGTTACCGGAGATATCCCTTTCGGGGAAATGAGGGACCGTCTAAACACTGCAATTCACCAGTTTGCCAAGAGGCAGATGACCTGGTTCAGGAAAATGGAGCGGAGCGGTTACCAGATACACTGGATCGATCACGCCCTCAGCATCGAAAGAAAAGTGGAGCTGGCGCAGGAGATAATCAGCCGTTACCGCAAGTCTGCCAGACCTGCATGACACACCTTTGTCAGCCGGCGTTCCGGCAGCCCGTTCCCTTATCAGAAAAGCCATTCGGTATGCGAAAGCAGGAACCATATGAAGTATATCATGAACAGGTTCAGGACAGAAAAAAAGTAGTTGTAGAACACCCTCTGATGCCTGACCGACCTTCGCGCCATCATACCAAGGTTGGGAAGAAACAGCAAAACCATGGATATGATGAAAAAAGTGTCTCTGAAACGCCTGTCAAGGTCCAGGTCGCCAAAAAACACAAAACAGTATATTGCTGCCAGAAATACGGCAAGGTATAGCAGGTAGCTTATCTTGAGGCAGAGAGTTGAATACTTTCGCCTGTAGTTTATCATGAACGGCTTTATGGTAATTATTGCAATTACATAAGTTACCAGGATAACCGCGATAAAAAGTATGTGTGTAAAAATGCTCAATTTAGCCACCTGTCCAGCCAGGCAAAAAATTCCCTCTGCCACAAAATCCCGTTCTGCGGCTGCAGTACCCAGTGCCCTTCATTTGGAAAGTGCAGGTACCTTGCTGGGATTCCCCTGAGCCTTGCAATATTAAAAGCCTGCATTCCCTCATTGTAGGGAACCCTGTAATCCAGTTCACCCGTTATGATGAGTATCGGCGTATCCCAGTTCTCCACGTAAAGGTGAGGTGAAAACCGGTCATAGCTTACCGGCCTTGGCCTTCTCCAGAATGGCCCTCCCAGGTCGTGGTTCACGAAAAATGTCTCCTCGGTGGCTGCATACATGCTCTCAAGGTTGAATACCCCGTTGTGTGAAATAAAAGCTTTAAACCGTCCCTCGTGGGTGCCAGCCAGCTGGAACACCGAGTATCCGCCGAAGCTTGCTCCCACGGCCCCCAGCCGTTCCCTGTCAATATATGGCTCGCGTGCCAGCTCATCAATGGCCGACAGGTAGTCATCCATAGCCTGTCCGCCCCAGTCACCGCTTATCTGCCTGTTCCATTCCTGTCCGAATGTGGGCAGGCCCCTACGGTTTGGTGCAACAATCACATAACCGTTGGCAGCCATCAGCTGGAAGTTCCACCGGTATGAAAAAAACTGGCTTACCGCACTTTGCGGTCCGCCCTGGCAATAGAGGAGGGCAGGATACTCCTTCGTGGAGTCAAAGTCAGGCGGATAGATTATCCATACAAGCATATCCTTCCCGTCAGTGGTCCTTACCCACCTTTCCCTCACCGTCCCCATGCCTATATTGTCATAGATATGCTGGTTGGTGAAAGTGAGCTGTGTCTCGTTGCCGGTAACCGGATTTATCCTGAAAAGTTCGCTTGCCATTGACATGGACATTTTATCGGCAATAAGCACACCATTGCTGACATCTATCGAATTGATATTGTGTTTGCCGGTTGTTATCCTGGTTACATCGCGGGTTTGTAAATTTATGCTGAATATCTGGTATGTTGCATTTTCGCCGCTAATGAAGAATATATGCTGGCTGTCCGCGCCCCAGGCAAAACCTGATGCATTCTCTTCAAAATCCCTTGTCAGGTATGTCTTTACACCTGTCGACAGGTTATAGATGAAGAGGCGAGCCTTATCCGATTCGTAGCCCGGGGTTTCCATGCTCTGCCATGCCAGGTAGCGGCCGTCGGGCGAAAACACCGGGTATCTGTCATAACCTCTGTTATCCCTTGTTATGTTCCTTGTTTCACCCGTATCAAGATAATAGAGGTAGATATCGGCATCGGTGCTCTGTGCGTATTCGGTCCTTCCCATCTTCTTGCTTGTATATGCAACTATTCTTCCGTCACTGCTCCATGCTATTCCTGCCTGATTGTAGAAGGGGGCCAGTGGTGAATCATGCCTTTCGCCCTCCATTATGTCGGTTGCCGTACCCAGTGAGCCATCATCGTAGGGTGCGATAAATATGTGGCTGTATGAATAGTTGTGCCAGGATGACCAGTGCTTGTACATAAGCTCATCTTCAATGCGCACATCAATAAGCGGAAGGTCCGGATACATTTCCTGCGGGGTTTCGTCAAGCTTAACCTGCTTTGTGTAGTAAATATTGTCGCCGGCCGGAGAGTAGGCGAATCCCGTTATCCCTCCGTCAATATCGGAGACCATTCTTTTTCCGGTACCGTCGGGATTGATTTCCCAGAGCTGGACCGATCCGCTTTCGTCGCTAAGGTATCCGATCCGCTCACCGTCGGGGCGCCAGCGGGCAGCATAATTTCTGCCCGGGTGGTCAGTCAGGATCTCCTCCTCCCTTGTTGAAAGGTCGATAATGCAGATATCCGTCTTGCTCATGTTCGTATTGTAATCATATCTGCTAACGCCATAAACGGCTTTCGTGCCGTCGGGCGATAGCCTTGGGTCGCTTACCCTGCCGAATTTCCATAGTATTTCGGGAGTCAGTATGCCCCCCTCTATTTCCCCGGCAGTCAGTTGTCCCGAAAAATCGGGCTCCGGTTCATCAGGCCTCCTTTCGCACGCAAGTGTTGCCAGCAAGGTAGCCAAAGCCAGAAGTATCAGATTCTTTCCTGTCATGTTTGGTCGGTTTATTGCTTTTTAGTGTTCTTAATGGCTTCACGGATCCTGGATTCCAGCTCTTCGGTCAGTTCGGGATTGTCAGCAAGCAATTGTTTGACTGCATCCCGTCCCTGTCCCAGCCTGGTATCTCCATAGCTGAACCATGACCCGCTCTTTTTAATTATCTCATAATCGACTCCCAGGTCTATTATCTCTCCGGTTGCCGAAATGCCCTCCCCGTACATGATGTCAAACTCAGCTTTCCTGAACGGAGGGGCTATTTTGTTCTTGATTATCTTGACCCTGGTACGGTTGCCGATCACCTCGTCACCCTCTTTGATCTGACTTATCCGCCTTATGTCGATCCTTACGGAGGCGTAAAATTTAAGTGCATTACCGCCTGTGGTCGTTTCTGGGTTCCCGAACATTACACCAATCTTCTCCCTGAGCTGGTTAATGAAGATGCAACATGTTTTGGTCTTGCTTATGTTTGCGGTAAGTTTCCTCAGCGCTTGTGACATAAGCCGTGCCTGGAGCCCCATTTTCGAGTCGCCCATTTCCCCTTCGATCTCCGATTTGGGAGTAAGCGCAGCCACCGAGTCTATTACTATGATGTCTATGGCACCAGACCTGATAAGGTGATCGGTAATTTCCAGCGCCTGTTCACCGTTATCGGGTTGCGATATCAGAAGATTCTCGATATCTACGCCCAGCTTTTCAGCATAAAAGCGGTCGAATGCATGCTCGGCATCGATAAACGCCGCTATGCCGCCGGCTTTCTGGGCCTGGGCAATTGCATGAATGGCCAGTGTTGTCTTGCCCGAAGATTCCGGGCCGTATATCTCGACCACCCTGCCACGGGGGAAGCCGCCGACCCCTATTGCCATATCAAGCGCAATGGATCCCGATGGGATCGATGCCACGTCATCAACTGCTGCGTCACCCATTTTCATGATGGCACCCTTTCCGTACTCCTTGTCAATTCTGTCAAGAGTCAGTTGCAGTGCCTTGAGCTTTTCCCTGTTCTGGTTTTGTGTCTTGTTATCTTTTTTCCCGTTCTCAGTTTTTTCCATTTAGTCCTAAAGGTTAGTTATATAAAGCCATTATCTGTTCTGCATGGTTTTTGGTGTCGACCTTTGGTATGACATGCTCGATGGTGCCATTTTCCGATATCACGAAAGTGGTTCTTATCACACCTTCATAGGTTTTACCGTACATCTTCTTTTCACCCCATGCCCCGTACTGTTTGAGCATCTCCATTTCCGTATCGGCGATGAGATGGAAAGGCAGGTTGTGTTTAGCGGCAAAGTTAACGTGAGACTTTTCACTGTCAGGGCTTACACCAACAACCACAAACCCGGCCTCCAGAAGCCTGTCGTAGCCGTCTCTCAGGCTGCAGGCCTCGGCCGTACATCCCGGGGTGTTGTCTTTCGGGTAAAAATATAGTATTATTTTCTTTCCTTTGAGTTTTTCGAGGCTTATTTCCTCTCCTTTCTGATCTTTCGATGAAAAATCGGGGGCCTTGTCGCCGGGATTCAGTTTTGTAGCCATTGTTGTGATTTTTAAGGTTATTATCCAATAATAGACCGGTTTTTAATACTGGGCCAGGGGGTTTACGTAAAGATAGAAACTTTCTGCCGTTTAAACCGGTGTGAAAAATTATTTTTATCAACAACCTTTCAGGTAAAATTGTTTGAAGAAAGGCTGCAATAGTTCTAACGTTTCTGTTTAGTGACAATTTAACAGGTTAGGGAAATTATTTTAAATATAGTAATTTTAAAGTCTGGTTTGTTAATTAACTTAGCGACAAATGAAGCATTTCCGTTTCCTGACCATATTGGTATTGCTGCTGCTCACGGGCAGCGGTGGTTTTTTATACGGGCAGCATGCCGGGTCAGACCGGCAGGCAAACACTCTTGAACTGCAATACGAGGAGTACATTTCAGGAGCACTGAGGTTCCAGGTAAAAGCCGATTCTCTCTCTCGTTCTGCCAACCAGAAGCGCAGGGAGCTTGCCTTTGCGACCAGTGAAGGGGTAAGGGGAGAACTGGAGAGAAGTATCGTTGCCCTGGAGCGTGAGTCATTCAGGGTGCAGAGGCAGGCTGACAGCCTTTACACCCAGGCAAGAGCCATTGAGCTCAGGATGATAGCTGCGTCCCGCGCAAATACCGGCGCAGGTGAGGTTGTTTCCACTACTCCATCAAATACTGAAAATTCCTCTGACCGGTCGGGAACAGGCACCGGGGCATCACAGGACTCAATGGCTGTTTCGTTCCTTGTGCTTGGTGAAAAAAAGCTGGGACCCTGGCTCACACGTCGCGAGCTTTCTGAAGCGGCTGACCTGGAGTCTCCCTACAGGGATGCTTCATTCAATATGTGGCAGGTATCAGACCTGCAGGATGAAAAGGGGAACCTTCGGAACCAGCTTGATTCAGGTGTGTCGAGGAGAGACAGGAGGCGTATAGAACGCAGAATTGATGAGATTGACGAGGAAGTTTTCAGGCTTAACATGGAGGCACTTGAAATCATGCAAAAAGTTAATGCCCTTCGTTTTATGGCTGCATCCCGATTTCTTGATGAGATCAGGGAAGAACAACACAACCCGGAATTGAAAAGCAACGGCATGAAGCACCAGGAGTTTGCAGGGGAAAGCTTCAGGCAGGCACACGGTCTCAGGGAAACGGCAGGTGACCTGCGCAGTGAAAGGTACAGGCAGGAGTATCTTTTGAAGGCTCATGAAGAGGAGCTGGCAGCCCTCGGGGCTTTGGAAAAGGCAATGGATATGTACACTACCGTTGCCGCCCTGACACGTACTTCGCGGAGTGCTCTCCCGGAGCCAGATAGAACGGAACCCCGGCAATTTATTGACTTTGGATTTGAAGTACGGCAGGAAACACCCTATTCAGAAGAAAAACCGGTGCCGGCAAACCCGGAACTGCCGGGGGGACTTGCATACAGTGTGCAACTTGGCCTTTTCAATGCAGGTATGAGTCCATCCATTTTTGGAGGCCTCACACCATTGATGTCGGAAACTGAACCGGAGAGCAATACCGCAAGGTATTTTGCCGGTGTATTCAGGACACATTCAGAAGCAGAGAGGGGGCTTGTCGAGGTAAACCGTCAGGGTTTCACTGACGCATTCATTGTGGCCTACAATAACAGTACAAGAATTCCCGTAATACGGGCACGACAGATGGAAAGGGCCGTTTTGCAGGCAGTTGCTGCAGAGGAGGCTGCCGGGGCTGCCGCTGATGATCCTGCTGCCACCCGTGATACCAGGGGCCGGGCTGAGGAAGCTGCAATGCCCGAACCTCCCCGGGAAACTGCTGCACCGGAAGTCATTGAAAAGGCTACTGTTGTGACATTCAGGGTGCAGATTGCCGCTCTCAGCCGGATGGTTGAAAAAAATATTCATGACCGGTGGCAAGGTGTTACTGGCGGCAAAAAAGTGGAGTACTCATTAAATAATAGAGGGCTGTATGTCTATTCTACAGGAAATTTTAATACTTTTGAAGAGGCTGTCAGGGTTCGCGACCGGTTAAGGCAGGCCGGGGTTCCTGATGCATTTATCATTCCATACCGGAATGATATGCGTATCAGCATGGAAGAAGCAACACGGCTGCTGAACAATCGGGCCCAATGAGGGTTATATAGTCAATTAATTTCGTGAAATGTCAATTACAGGCATCATACTCCTTATACTGCTCGGCATTGCTTTGCTTTGGGTGGAATTTCTCGTCGCACCCGGCATAACGATAGCCGGGATAGGAGGGGTTCTCTGCATAGGCACAGGAATCTATCTTTCTTATGAGATCTACGGCACATCAACAGGAAACTATGTTCTGCTGGGGTCGGTGCTGTTCATGTTCCTGAGTGTATATTATTCCCTCAAGTCCCGTACCTGGCGCCGAACGATGCTGGAATCGAAACTTGAAGGCAAAGTAAACATAGTCAATTCAGAAACAGTAAAACCGGGCGATACCGGCACCACTGTCACACGTCTTGCCCCGATTGGCAAAGTGATCGTGAGCGGGGAGTATTACGATGCAAAATCGGCCGATAATATTATCAATTCGAATACCGACATAACCGTGGTCAAGGTGCTGAGCGACAAACTTATTGTTAAACCAACTAATGAATAGTAATTATGGAAGAAATTGGAATTTACATTTTTATACTTGTAGGGTCACTTGTAGGGCTCTGGGTCATCCTTTACTTCATCCCGGTTGGGATGTGGTTCTCGGCGCTCCTTTCTGGAGTACGGGTATCACTGATCCAGCTTATATTTATGAGGTGGAGGAAGGTACCCCCGTCAGTCATCGTGAAGGCGATGATCAACTCAACCAAAGCCGGGCTTACACTGACGCGCGATCAGCTTGAGGCTCACTATCTGGCAGGGGGTAATGTTATAAACGTGGTCAATGCTCTCATTTCCGCCGATAAGGCGAACATTCCCCTGGACTTCAAATCGGCAACCGCCATCGACCTTGCAGGGAGGGATGTGTTCCATGCCGTGCAGATGTCGGTTAATCCCAAGGTGATTGATACACCTCCTGTAGCTGCAGTTGCCAAAGACGGTATTCAGCTTATTGCAAAAGCCAGGGTTACCGTTCGTGCCAATATCAAGCAGCTTGTAGGTGGAGCAGGAGAGGAAACTGTTCTTGCCAGGGTAGGTGAGGGTGTTGTATCATCAATTGGTTCGGCTGCATCGCATAAAGCGGTGCTTGAAAATCCGGATTCCATATCCAAGGTTGTGCTGTCAAAAGGGCTTGACGCCGGAACGGCATTTGAGATACTGTCTATCGACATTGCCGATATTGACATAGGCAAGAACATTGGTGCGGTGCTGCAGATGGACCAGGCCAATGCAGACAAGAATATTGCCCAGGCCAAGGCTGAGGAGCGCCGTGCCATGGCTGTGGCGCTCGAGCAGGAGAACAAGGCGCTTGCCCAGGAGATGCGCGCCAAGGTTATAGAAGCCGAGGCAGAAGTCCCCAAAGCTATGTCAGATGCCTTCAGAGCGGGTAATATGGGAATTATGGACTACATGAGAGTGAAGAATATTGAAGCCGATACAGGTATGCGCGATTCAATTTCGAAATCGCCCGACTC
>SLMM01000022.1 GCA_007133565.1 Bacteroidales bacterium | reverse complement strand
GTATCAACCCTTCTTGGCTCCAGTCCGTGCGCATTGGCAAAGAATCCGCTGTTACTGCTTACATGGCTGGCCGACAACCTTGCAAAAAAGCCGGGCTTTATTACACCGGCCGAGGCATGCACGTTCATCTCGTTACCGGCTGTATTTCTGAGTCTGCGCTCATGCAGGGGAACCAGGAACGAATAGATCTCCACACTGTCGGCCGGGATTCTGTAATCAGCGTAATCAAGCATTGTAAAACGCGACGTAAAAAACAGCCTCTCCCCTCTTCCGGCAAGATATGCCGATCCTCCCAGCAGGTTGTTGCTGCTCTTGCCTGAAACCTCTATATTGCCGGCCAGCGTGCCTGAAACAGGGACAGGGTCCTGCTGGATCCTGATAACCCCGCCAATGGCATCCGATCCGTATTTCACGGCTGCCGGACCCTTCAGCACTTCCACGCGTTCTACAGCAAACTGGTCAATCTCCAGCCCATGATCTGAGCCCCATTGCTGCGCCTCATGCCTTATCCCGTTTTCGGTAACAACAACCCGGTTAAACCCGAGTCCACGGATCAGGGGCTTGGAATGTCCCGAGCCAATTTCCATCGCACTGATTCCGGGAATGCTGGCCATTGACGCTACCAGGCTTCCTCCCCGGTTAATTGTTATGAAGCCCCGGTCTGCAATTTCCAGGGGAAGCATCTCCTCTCTTTCTCTCTGATCAGCGAAGTTGTTTACAACAGTAACACCTTCCAGTAATCTGATCAGTGGGTTAAGGCTGATAATAACAGGGATTTCAGAATCTTCAGTATCAATTTTCTTTTCAACCTTTTCATATCCAACAAAGGAGACAGCAACCTTAATGTAGTGACGTCCCTCTGCGGGAATACTGAAATAGCCATTATCGTCTGATGCACTAATGTGCCGTCCATCATCCACAACAATGGTTGCGCCCGCCATAGGTTCGTTATTCTCATTCACTACCCTGACACGAATAAAATAGTCTTCCTGCGCAGCAGAGCAGATAAGAAGCATATTGACAAGAAGCAAGCAGACAAGTCTCTTCATTTCCTGAGGAGATTTGAATTATCAATGATAATACACCGGAGGCGTACCCGGCCGTCCGGTAAAAAGTAAAATTGTTCAGCTTATTCAGGAAACGGAGGGAGGAGCTCTCAGGGAGATATGATTGCCGTTATACAGGATGCGGGGAGCCTGATAATGACATGGTGTAACAAAGCCTATAGCTTCTGCGGAAAAATCAATATTGAATATCTGGGCAATGCTGAATTTGGCAAATTCATGTTCACAGACAAGACAGCTGGCTGCATCATGGGAGTGGTAATCAGGATTGTTTATTTCGGGGTGACCCGGATGCTCAGAATTGTTGTCCTGATGATTGCATCCGGATGAATGTCCGCAACCATTATCTGATACACAAAAATTGGCAGTGACTCTGTGACCCAAAATACAATTAGCGTGGGAATCCCCATGATCATGCAGGAGAATGTGCAGGTTCTGGAAAAGGATGGAGTATCCAAAAAAAAGCAGTAGTAAAAGGGCAATATGTTGATCGTGTCTTTTCATTTTTCCGGAAACAAAGATATAAAAATGAGATAAGTATTATTACTGTCATATTTTTTGTCCGTCCCTGGTTTGGCACATTTGCAAAAGCACGAACCCTTCCGGATTCACTAACTTTTGCAAAAGAGCCAACCGCCGACTCACAAACAAAAATTCCGACAAAAAACTATCTTCCCACAAGTGAAAATAGCGCCCCCCGAAAATCCCGCTGAAAGCGGGAAAAACTTGACGGCGGTGTCCGCCGTGTCGACATCGTCCGCCGTTTTGTTGAAAAATTTTCCCAATGGTCTGAGTTTCCCGTTTATACTGACAGCTGATGTGTCCGCCGACTTGCCGAACCGCCCCGTAGCCCTTTTAACATTGGTGGCCAAGGCATCCCGCCGGGTGGGGTAATCCTTGATATATGCCTGTAAAATGTTGATATCTAAATATCTTCGTGAGTTTTTTTATCCAAAACACAGCGGTTCGACTCATGCATCGCCCTTCTATATGAAATCTTAAGCTATTCCTCTAAATCTGCCTTTTGCTTTTAAAGTTCACCTTTCTTTCTCACATTAATTCTCTTTCCAATCTAACCATCAAGAAATGGTATATGCTCAAGGATATCTCAAAGTTTGTGAATTAATCATGTTCGACTAATTAACTCAAATTTCCAATTTATTACTCTGTAATTTCCACACGGTAGAGCGTATTTACGCAAATTGCTATAGTTTGTAGAATTGTTCCCATCCTTTACGTGGAGGATAACCTTGCAGTAAAAGATTGGCAGCACTGTTATTGGTGATCTGTTTTGATTTCCTGTCAAACACCAGCCTGGTATTTAACTGCTGTGCGATAACCCCGAGCGAAAATACCTGGCTCAATGGACCGGCCAGCTCAAATGGTGAGCGGGTTTTCTCCAGGCCTTTACATGCAAGCAGGAAATTGGCAAAATGGTCAGATGGGCTTCTCGGGACTTCAGGCAGTCTGGATTCCATCTCTTTTGCCTTTTCTTCGGGAATTATTGAAAGCGTGCTGCTATGTGAGCCACCCTTAAAAGTAAGTTCCCTGCTGTAAATGATCTTACCGGGGTTAAGTTTTGCCGGCTGTATCCTGCCATTACCCGGCGGGGGAATATCAGGGTCCAGTTCAGATACGCCATAACCTTCAGGCACATCGGGAATATTATCTACTCCGTCATACCATGTCATCTCCACCGGGGGCATGTTTCCTCTTTCGGGGAATTTAAAGAAGATGGTGGATGACTGAGGGAAAAACAGGCCGTTATGACCGGTTGCTTTTAAGCAGTCTATTTCAGAAGGTAATCCAAGATCAAGGAATACATGTGCAGTATCAATTATATGAGCACCCCAGTCGCCCAGTGCACCGAGCCCGTGGTTATACCAGCAACGCCACTGACCATTGATAAAATCTTCGTGATATTCATGGTATGGAATAGCTGCAAGCCACAGATCCCAGTCCAGAGTTTCCGGAACCGGCTTGCCACCCGGAAAACTGGTCATGCCAGTGTCCCATCCATGCCACCGCCGGGGCGAATTCATGTGTGCGGTGATTGCGGTAACATCCTTAATTATTCCTGCCTCCTTCCATGCCTTGAACTGAAAATAGTTGGCTCCTGAATGTCCCTGGTTTCCCATTTGGGTAACCACCTTATATTTTTTTGCTGCTTTTATAAGAAGTTCATTTTCATGAAATGTCCGTGCCAGAGGTTTCTCGACAAATATATGTTTACCCATGGCCATGGCCATCATGCAGATTGGGAAATGGGAATGATCGGGGGTTCCGACAACGACCGCATCAATCTGGTTGTCCATCTCTTCAAGCATCCTTCTGAAATCCTGGTACCTGGGTACATCGGGAAAGTCTTTAAGAATGTCTTCAGTATGAGGCGCTCCCATGTCTGTGTCGCAAAAAGCAACAAGGTTTGCCAAACCGGTATTATATAATGTCCGGATTATATTTGCACCTCTATTGCCAATGCCGCAGCATGCCAGGTTTACTCTTTCACTGGCTCCAACCAGCTTGGATTCAGGCATGCTATGACCAGAAGCTTTGCGGGTGATTATTGTTGGCATTACTGTGGCAGCTGTTAAGGCGAGGGCATTTTTAACAAACCGGCGTCTTGAAGATTCATTTTTTCCCATTTCGTTCTTTTTAGATGATATAATAAAACTTTATTTAGTTTGAATTTATCTTAAAAGCATTGATTGGCGTTTATTAATTAGAAGACTCCTCGGGGCTCTGTCCAGGATCAAAAATAATAGTAAATTAATAACTAAAGTTTCCTGGTTGATAAGCTGTTGTTAATTAGTTGTATAAAAACATAAAAAAAGCTGTATGCCTTAGCTTAAATAGCTATATTTGAATTATTTACCAAACAAATGCGGCATGCAACAGACTAAAATTACGAAAACATTAGGAGAATTTCACAGATTTCTCGACAATGATAATAAAACAGGCGTATGCCTGGAAGACACTCTGAGGTTCTTTGACATTCAGCGCATATTCGGGCACTTTGAATCCATCAAGCAACGTGGCATAATAGTTACCCTGATCATGACATCATTACTGGTGATGCTTTTTTACAGGAGCAGGAATATTCACAGTTAATCCAAAAGATATATGAGCCTGATAAGCTGGAACCGGGGTTTTATTAACATGATAAGAGCTTTGATATTTGATGACACTGTTCTTGAGAAGAGCGGTCAAGCGGAGTTGGAAAGGCAGCAGAGACGGGTTTCACTGACCCGGAAGAAACAATCAAGATTGCGGGATAAGATGAAACAGTCCCAGGTGGTTCTGGAGCAATGGGAGGAGTTGGTAAGAAAGAAAGAGAAGACTGCACCGTTGTACGGGTTATCACCCTCAAAGATGAGGAAGCAGTTCAAAAAAGAAAGGCACCAGGATAGCCCGGGCTACAGGCGC
>SLMM01000185.1 GCA_007133565.1 Bacteroidales bacterium | reverse complement strand
GCGTTCAGAAGCTGACGGTACTGCGCCCTGGTCTGGTTCTCTTCGTATGCCGTCATCTCCTGCCGGTACCTGTTCTCGGCAAGCCAGAAATAGTGGTCGCCCAGGTATTCAAGGGCGGTGACGTTTATATTGTCAGCTTCATGAAGCTTGTGGGCAATATCCTTCAGCTTGTCCTCCCTTTCCAGCCGCCTGTTCAGTATGAACCAGCTCTCCAGCAGGCCGGCGTTGTCCGGGGCCAGATCCTCCAGATCATGCCACAGCTCAAGCGCCCCATCAAGGTTGTTGCTCTCCAGGTAGGTGTCAAAAAGCCTTATGCGCATCACATCTGCTTTTCCGCCGTCGGGATATTTTTCAAGGTAGTTCTCGAGACTGGTGATCTCCAGTGACAGGTTGTCAATCTCCCTGTAGGCTGTTGCAAGTATATAGTAGCCTTTTTCGCCATATCTGTCTTTGCGCCCGGCCTGCACCAGGTATTCGATTGCCCTGTTGCGCGATCCGGTTTCCCATGCGGCAATGCCTGCCCTGTACCATGTTTCTCCGCTTGCTTCGTGGCTGCGGCTTTTTTTCAGGTCAATGATCTGCTCATATAGTTCAAGGGCACCGTGGTAATTACCGGCGCTGTATTCTGAACCGGCTTCTTCCTGGAGCGCAGCAACCTGGCGGGCTATACCGCATCCGCCAACAATGGCGGCTATGAACAGGAAGCTTGCTATTAGGTTTCTGTATTGCACAGGGCAAAAATAATCAATTTCTTTAATTGTCTTTGATTATTTGGAGGGTGCAATCTGATAAACCTTTGTTTATTAAATATTTTACCTGAAGAACTTCTCTTTGTGGTCTTCTGCATACCTGATAAGCTCTCTTGCTATATCGGGGTATCCGGTTAAGACATTTATCTTTTCGTAGGGGTCATGAACCATATCAAAGAGTGCCGTATCAATCCTCTTCTGGATGTATGTTCCAGCCTGTCCGTCAATCCCGCCCCTGACAAGATAGCGGTAATTATGCGGAAGATGGAGTTTCCATTTGCCGTCGCCGCTTATCACACCGTCAAAATTTGAGCCGGTTGTAAAGCTGTAGTAATCGTGCGGGTTTTCTGCACCCTCCAGGCCCTTTATCAGGCCCCATACATTTTTCCCGTCAATTTCATAGTCAGGCAATGGTGCACCTGTCAGATATGATATGGTCGGAAGCAGGTCAATGGAAAAAAATGCATCGTGTGAAATTGTTCCGGATTCTAAGCGTTGTGGGTAACTTATGATAAGTGGCGACCGGATACCTCCATCAAAGCTGGTTCCTTTTTCGGCCCTGTATGGCGTTTGTCCGGCATGGTTGCCGTAGGAGATCCAGGGACCATTGTCAGAGGTAAAGATAATCATTGTTTTTTCAGCAATACCATTATCTTTAAGGGCTTTCATGATCTCACCAACCGACCAGTCCAGCTCCATGATAACATCGCCGTAAAGTCCGGTACCCGATTTACCTGCAAACTTGTCGCTTACGAAAAGTGGCACGTGGGGCTGCGGGTGGGGGACATAAAGAAAAAACGGGGAATCGCTGTTTCGATTGATAAAATCGACAGATTTTTCGGTGAGCCATGTTGTGAAGTAAACCTGGTGGTCGGCTGTAACAGAGTCGATCGTTATTTCGCCGTTTTCCCAGTACTGCAGTGGCCATTGTCCCCAGAAATCAGGATTTTCAGGATGATCGGCCCACATGTCGTTTGAATACATTATCCCGGCCGATTCATCAAATCCACGCACATGGGGCCTGGTATCAGGCTGGTCGCCAAGATGCCATTTCCCGAAACTTGCGGTGCGGTACCCTGCCGCCTGCAGCATCCCGCCGATGGTCATAAAACCCGGATCAAGTCCACGCTGCCGCGGGGCATGGGCCCCGAACAGTCCGACCCTTTCGGGGTAGCACCCCGTGAGAAGTGCAGCCCTTGAGGCCGAGCATACGGCCTGGGGAACATAGAAGTTGTGAAATACTTTTCCCTCTTCTGCCAGTTGCCTGGTATTCGGTGTGGGATAGCGGGTCTCTGCAAATGGCTGGAAATCGGCCCAGCCCGCATCATCAAGAAAAATGATCACAATATTGGGTCTTTCTTCTTTCTCAGGTTCTGCCTGTGTGCACGAGGCGAAGCCCGGTGCGAGAGCCAGCAGGGGAATTGTTCTGGTGAGAGATCTTTTGAGTTGCATAATATTGATTTTTAGGGTTGCTGTTTATTTCTGCTGGTAATAGTCAGTCCTGTAATTAATTACCGGTGTATACTACCCGGACTGTCGGGTGTGTCAAGATCTGCAAAGATGTATCATTTGGTTACCCGGATGTATCATGTTATCACTAAGATTTATTATATGGTCACTCAGCAATTCTTTTAAGCATCATCAACCTGAAATCCATAACCTGTGAGCCGGGGATTTCTGCCGCCTGAAGTGTCAGCTTACCTTTTCCCTGTTCCAGATATATTTTTCCTGCATTTAAAGGCCTGAAGTCCTTGACATACGACTCCTGCCGTTCTATCCTGTCATTTTCCATTCCCCTCAGGGGTGGGTCATGTCCCTCTGTTATTTGTCCCCTAACGGTTGAAGATCCAAAGGTCAGTTCAAAAACCGAGCCGGTGTCCTGCGGGGGACAGGTATAATAAATCTCTACATCAAACCAGCCATCAGCCAGCACTTCAATATCCCAGGTAATTTTATCATCCGGTGATGTCCAGTTGGTAAAAAAGCTGCTGTTGGGAAACCTGTTTGATCTTACTATATTCCCGTGTGCCTGGCCGTCCCGGGCAGGAAGCTGGGTATAGACAGCATCCGGATGGCCGACAGTGAAAGGTCGGTTTTCCATGCCCAGTCCCTGCAAAACTTCATTTTTCCATTTTTCAACCTTCGATAAAAGGTAATCCCTTATTTCCGGCTCATTTGCCGAGATATCTTTCAATTGTCCGGGATCCTCAACCATATTGAAAAGCATTCTTTCATGGCCAAGCCTGTAACCCTGGCTTCTGACACTAACCCTGCCATTCCAGTGCGAAAAGATCAGCCTTTCTTCCCATTCATGATCTTTCTCCAGTAAAAGCGGTTTTAAACTGACTCCATCCAGAGGATAAGTAGTTTTGTAATCATCTATGCCTGCCATATCTGTCAGGGTAGGAAGAAAGTCAATTACAGCAGCTATTTCAGGTATTTCAATACCTGCCTCTATGTGCCCGGGCCAGCGGATGATAAGGGGGGACTTAACACCACCCTCGTCGGTCGAACCTTTCCTGCCCTTCATTCCCCCGTTCCAGCGCCAGCTGTTGGGACCATTGTCGCTTAGGTAAAGGATGATGGTATTATCCTCCAGGTTAGCCTGGCTGAGTTTGTCCATTATACGACCCACATTCCAGTCAATATTCTCACACATTGCGAGGGCTGCCCTTGTAAACTGGATATCTTCTGTATAGCGCTCATCTGTGCGCATTTCAATTTCTCTGTCCCTGAACCTGTCCCACCACTTATCGGGCACCTGTGCAGGGGTATGGGGAGTAATCTGGGGAATATACAGGAAAAAGGGATTGCTTTTGTTCTTTTCAATAAAATCAATTGCCCTGGTGGTTATATCATCGGTAACATATCCCACTCCCTGCACTATTTTGCCGTTATGTTCCAGCGTGGGATAGAAATAGTCGCCCAGGTGGCCTGAGCAGAAACCGTAAAACTCATCAAACCCCCTGGCATTGGGATGATATGGATACTGCATGCCGTTGTGCCATTTACCGAACGCACCGGTGGCATATCCGGACTCTTTGAAGATTTCTGCTATGGTAGTTTCATCAAGGTTCATCCGCTCTCCTCCTTCCGATGTGTGAAACACACCGCTTCGGGGATGATAACGGCCAGTCAGGAGCTCAGCCCGGGTAGGAGAACAGACTGGTGAAACATAAAAATTATTGAATTGTGCACCCTCCTGTGCCAGCCTGTCGATATTGGGGGTATGCAGGTTGGTGTTACCGTGCAGGCTCAGATCGCCCCAGCCCTGGTCATCGGTCATGATGATGATTATATTGGGCTGTTGGGGCCTTTCAGCTTCCGGGGAACTGCATCCAAACATCCCGGCGCCTGCAGTCACCAGGGGGATAACAGGAATAACCGTGGTCTTTATATTTAATATCATGATAAAGGGGAATTCTCTGGGTTATTTTAATTAACCTGGTTAAATATGGAAGTTCATTTTTTTACTCCACCGGAAGCAGCCTGAATGAGTCTTCAGGAGCTTCCCCGTATTTCTCCCTGAGCTCGTCAAGCCTGGTATGTAAATCATCGCGCACTGCGGCGTAGGCAGGATCATCGTAAACATTCTGCATCTCATGCGGGTCAGCTTCAAGGTCATACATCTCCCATTCGTCAATATCATAATAAAAATGCATAAGCTTGTAGCGGTCGGTTGCAATTCCGTAATGCCTTTTAACACTGTGCACGGCAGGATATTCATAATAGTGGTAATAATGTGCCGTGC
>SLMM01000016.1 GCA_007133565.1 Bacteroidales bacterium | reverse complement strand
TCTTTCTCGATTACCTCCACTGGCATGCACAGTTTGAGACTCCTGACCCGATTCTGCCTGAAACCTGCTTTTGCGATAACTGCACTGAACAGTTCCAGGAAAGCTCGGGATTAAAACTCACACTCGAAGATATCCCCGCAAAAGCAGAATGGATCCTTGCCAATGCTGAAACCGAATGGAGAAGATGGCGAAACAGCGTCATAAATAATTGGGTCGATGATATGGGTGATATAGTAAGGGAGCTCAGTCCCGGTACACTGCTCGGTGTTTATTACTGTTCGTGGTATCCGGCAGACTATAATTCGGCGCTATACCGCATACTTGGTATTGATGTGCGCTCACTGGCGCAGCGGGTTGATGTCCTTTCTCCAATGCTGTTCCATATGATGAAGGACAGGCCGGCCGAATGGGTAGGCGAGTATGTTCAATGGCTGGGTAGCACGACCGGCGCTGCTGAAAAGGGTTCACCGCTTATCTGGCCAATAGTTCAGGCCCATAACAACCCGGGCGTAATTACCCCTGAGGAGTTCAGGCAGGTAATGATTGAGGGATCGAGGCCGCCTGCATCAGGCATAATGATGTTTTCTGATGTGTCGCTGCTGGATGACCCCCGAAAGATCACCGTTATGAAGAAGCTGTATACAGAAGAGAGTTTTCCACCGGATGATCATGGCCTCTGACAGAACCGCGGCCAGCAGTCTGACGGGCCCGGCCCGCCCCGTACAACAAGAGAATACCCAATTTAAGATAGTCAAACCAAACTTTAAAATATCATGGAATCTTTCACCGGATATAAAAGAATAATAACAGGCATGCTTATCATGCTTATGGCCACTGCCCTGAGTGCCCAGGAAAATTTAAAAGATGAGATAATGCAGGGGGTTGACGGACATTTCTATAACCTGAGGCACAGGCTCGACGTGCTTGAGAAAAAGATAGACGATGTGCTGTGGTTCAAGAGAGTTGGAGATGTTGCCCATATCGACAAGGTTTTCCTTGCAGGCGAACCACCGGCACATGCAGACAGGTCAACAACCCTGGCAGGGACAAACCCCATCAAGTTCTGGTCATATGTGTTCATACCAAAAGACATCGATCCGTCGGGTAAATATCCACTGATTGTGCTCCCGCACGGAGGTGTTCACGGGGACTTCAACACCTACTACACCCATATTATACGCGAGATGATGGCCCAGCAGTATATTGTGGTGGCTCCCGAATACAGGGGCAGCACAGGTTACGGAAGGCTGACCTATGAGCTGATTGATTACGGGGGATTGGAGAATGCCGATGTGAACATCAGCAGGAAGTACATGATCGAGAATTACAGCATAGTAGATGAAAACCGGGTAGGTATAGTAGGCTGGAGCCATGGCGGCATGATAGCGCTGATGAATATCTTCGATCATCCTGGTGAGTATGCCTGTGCATTTGCCGGAGTTCCCGTGAGCGACCTTGTGGCCCGTATGGGTTACAAAAGACCTGCCTACGAGGACTTTTTTTCGGCCGACTATCATATCGGGGCGATGGTGCATGAGAATATTGATGAATACCGCCGGCGCTCACCGGTTTATCACGCTCACAAGCTCGCAACCCCCCTACTGATACACACGAACACCAACGACGAAGATGTTCATGTACTCGAGGTACAGAACCTGATCAATGCACTCAAAGCTGAAGGCAAAAAATTTGAATACAGGATCTATGAGGACATACCGGGTGGGCACTCGTTCGACAGGATGGACCACGCCCGGGGACGTGAAATAAGGTTTAAAATCTATAAATTCCTGGAACAATACCTTAACCCCCCGGTAAGGTTCAGGAATCTGGGCGAGATGGAAAGGGCGGCATACCGTTTCAACTGATTGCCCGGTAAAGGCAAGGCCCAATAAATTTACGTCCCTGCCATAAACTTGAATAGTTCATATACCAGAAAGGCCGGCCATACCAACGCCTTCAGAAAACCTAACACTCCCGCCCAGAATGAAGTTGCCTGGGCTATATAAAAGACAGCAGCACCAATAAAGCCAAGTCCGTAAACTGCATTTGACGGACCACATTCTATTTCCCTTGCCATGTTAATAAAAATTTATAGTGGAACATTGTTGTTATTTGTACGTACAAATGAAAAATTGCCATTTGAAGAATCAAATATATCACAAGTTAGCAGGTATTTCTTAATATTGCATCCATAATATTCCTCCACATGCCCGGAAAATATACTATGCTGCTCGCGGTTGCATTGCTTTTGATACCGGTAAGTTTTACCCCTGTGAACAACCACAAGTATCAAATGATACCAGATAAAGGCAGCATTGGAATGCTGGAAGAGCATCTTGCCTCCCTCTACGATCACCTCCGGGGATCTGCGGTACTTCCCGGTTATGATGCCTTTTCCAGGGCAGTTACAGGATATTTCAACCTTAAAGCCTCCGGGAAGATAAATAATGAACTGCTTACGATAATAGATTTTTCTCTTTCGTCAAACAGCAAACGGATGTGGATCATATACATGCCGGAAATGAAGCTAGTGCACACCAGCCTTGTATCTCACGGGCGAAACAGCGGAGAAGAGTTTGCCAGGCAATTTTCAAATATCCCGTCTTCCCATAAAAGCAGTCTTGGCTTCTATATCACCGGGGATATATATTATGGCCGTCACGGTAAATCGTTGTACCTTGATGGTGTTGAGTATGGAATAAACAATAATGCCCGTTTCAGGACCATCGTAATGCACAGTGCAGAATATGTCAGTAATGACTATATAAGAATATACGGAAGGCTTGGAAGAAGCTTCGGCTGTCCTGCGATACCTGTTGACGGACACCAGAGAATTATCAGGATGCTGTCGGGCCGGTCATGTCTGTATATTCATTATCCTGACAATGAATACTTAAGTAAATCTGACATGTTTGAACCATCCGCTGCGATGTATGAAATGGCATATCTCACAGAAAGACTTTATAATTCCTGCCTTGAGCAGACATTATTAATTAAAAGGCTTCCTTTTTACAGGCTGGTGCCAGGTGACGGCTCCCGCAGTGCAGATATCAGCAGGCGGTCTCTGTCATATACGTCTCTCCTGAAATAGACCGTGCCGTCATCAGTAGCCCATGCTGTCATATAAAGAATATGCACCCTGATTGGATCGGGAATATTGACCCTCAGCTCAGCGCCCTTGCCTGTAACCTCCCTGATACGTGAAGAGTTCCAGGCGGGATTATCTTTCAGCAGGTATTCAGCCAGCTCCAGGGGCCTGTCTATGCGTATGCATCCGGAACTGAAAGACCTGTCGGTGTGAACAAAGAGATTCCGGGCCGGGGTATCGTGTATATAAACATTATACTGGTTGGGAAACATGAATTTAACGCGGCCCAGTGCATTGGTCCGTCCCGGTGCCTGCCTTATACGATAGGGAAATCCTGAAGCCGAAAAACTTCTCCAGTCAATCGACGCCGGATCTACTTCAGTTCCGTCGCCCCGCAGAACCGACATGTTATTATCGGCGAGGTAACCGGGATTCCGGATAACCGCCGGTATAACGTCATTGTGCAGGATGCCGGGAGGTACTATCCAGTCAGGGTTAAACACCAAAAAGGTCATAAGCGAACTGAACACCGGTGTTCGGCGGTAGGGTCGTCCCACGATTGCCTCTGAAGAAAAAACAACCTCCCCCTCTTCAATTACATGCAAATCATAGTTTGCTATATTTACCCGGATATAACGTCTGCCAAGGTCCTCACTCAGCCATCTCCACCTTTCAAGGTTTGCCTCTATTGCAGCTATCCTCTCCTGAACGGTAATATTCAAAGCTTCGACTGTTGCCCTGCCAACAATACCGTCAGGTGTAAGTCCGTTCCGCCTCTGGAAAAGGACAACATGGTCGCGCAGTGTCCTGTCAAAAAGATTTCTCTCAGGTGTATCAGGCTCAATCGGCCCCTGCGTTACTGAAAGTCTTTTTCTCAGCCTGGCAATATCGGGATCTGCCATTCCCTCCTCGATTTTGGCCATTGTGGTAAGGAATAACTCCCAGCCACCGTTATCCTCAATAACCCTGTATTTCTCAAGTGCCTTCCTCAGGTTATGGTATTCATTGTGCCGGGGTGTAAGGTAAGTCAGGCTTTCAGCTATCCTTCCATTACTCAGGATGCTGTCAACAAATTCCTCAAGGTTGACACGGAGAGTTCTCCTGGCAGCTTTCCACTGCGGATCGATAGATTCTGAATTGATCTTTCCTCGCGAAAGATGAGCTGACAAAAGTAACAATGCATCTGTAAGCAAAATTTCAAGCCTGGCAATATCCGGGGCAGAAACTGCGTCACTGTAACCTATATTGCCGGCAAGCTCTTCAATTGCAGAGAGATGATAATCTTCAGGGTTCAGCCCTTCACTGCCTGAATTACGGATTGCAGCTATCATCTGCTCTATATTTTCACGGCTGTCCCATCTGGGCGATAGGTACCTTTCCCCCTTTTGATAGAGCATTGTTACCAGGGTGGGGTTATAAACAAGACTGCCCTCTATAACAGGTGGTTCATTTTGCAATAAACTAATATTTGCCTGAAGGTTATCCGATACCTCTTTCCTTGAGGGACCCGGACTGCATCCCGCAGACAGGAGTGCCAGCACCAAAACCAGTATAGAACTGGACTGAATGATTATCCGCACCATATCAATTCATAATAAAATCTCACTGTCAATACAAATTTAACTTGACCGGCTTTAGTGCTGATAAGACTGCCGGGCAGGCAAAATGTTGATGCTGGGGGTTTAAAAAATGCTTATAACAGAATCGCTATAGCAACATCATAGGCATCGGCAGCAAGCTCCTCCAGGCATTCCAGCCACATTTCGGCTGCTCGGGGACTGGTGGCAAGTTTTGCACCCTCGAGCTGTTCTTCCTGCAGTTTTTTCATAAGCTCCATACCTTCCTGCATACGTCCCTGGTTGAATAGCTCCTGTGCCTTCTCCATAATTTCATCGGTGCTTGCCGGCTGCCTCATTCCAACACCCAGCTTCTCCTCATACCTCCTGTATATCTTCTCATCGGCCGATTCAAGTCCTCCGGTCTCATCCTTCGTACTTCTGAAATAGCAGCGCTCAAGATAACTATATTTCTCTTTTATCTCATTGACACGGGATTCAGGTATCACTCCCTGAATTGCAAGTCCGTTGAGATTGTTAAAAATACGCGAAGGCACTCTTGACCTTCCCTGCCTTTCTGAAATGCTGACGCTTATATCATCAGGCATGCGCCGGTAATATGAAAAATATGCACCTCTCCCGCGATCCCCGTCATCCTGCTCCTTGCGGGGTTCTCCGTTTTCATTTACATAAAATGCCCTCACACGGGCATAACTGTCGTTCGTATAATATACACTTATCGAATACTCCTTGCCTGCCATATATCCGGTTTCTTCCCCTGCCACGGCACTCACCGCACCGGGATAAAGGGATGGCCGGGGCTGGCAATCAGATGTATCGATGAAAGCTGCCAGCATTACAATTAACAGAATACTAATCTTAATCATAACGGGGTTAAGGTTTTTGGGTTATAAAATCATTAGTTTATTTATTGTAACAGGAATTATTCCCAATATACAATAAAAATAGTAAAAAAAACAATTTTCAAGGGGACAGGCAAATTGCAACAGGTCAAGTTTCACGGTTCACATCTTCGGCCCTGAAGCCGAGGAAAAAAAGCACAAGAGCTGCAACGATGCAGAGCGCCGTGGCAATATCATACTGTCCGGTTACCCTGTATGAAAGGCTGTAAATAAAGGGACCGATCGCACTTCCTATAACCGTATAACTCATGGCATATCCTGAAATTGCACCCAGATGCCTTACCCCGAATAGCCTTGGCCAGGTTACCGCCGACAACACACCGAACATGCCGTTCATTATTCCGTTTCCGAAAATCATTATCCACCGGAAAAGAGGCGAGACATCCAGCAGCATAAGAGCAGCCATGCTGATCAGCATCCCTGACACCTGGAACAACAGGAAATACTTCAGCTTCAGGTAATCACTCAACCAGCTGCCGAAAAAATGAAATGAAACAGCAACAACAGAGGCAGGCAGGAATATTGTAATGGCCGCCCTCTGATCATAGCCGTTCACAGCGAATATCGATACCACATGAAAAGTAAATGCGGTCACATACAGTGCCTGCAGTGCAAGTGAAAGGTTGAATATCCAGAATGAATATGTGGCTTTGGCCTCCTTAAGGGTGTAATCCCTGAGCGGGGTAAGGCCGGAATCTTCTTTTTTCCTTACAATTATCCTCCCGTCAGGAACCAGACCGTATTTCACCGGATTATCGCGAAAAAATACAAATGCAAAAAATACAAAACCCACACACGCTACAATTCCGGTAATTTCCCAGGCCTGCTGCCATGAATAGTTCTGGATAAGCATATCCATAGCCTGGGGAGAATATGAAAAGCCGAACGATATGGTTATGCCCAGGATGGCATTGGCAAATCCACGCCTCTTTTCAAACCACTTCATCACCATATTTCTTGACACCATGGTCAGAACCCCCTGACCGAGAAACCGCAACAAAAAAAAGCCGGATGTCATGAGGGCAAAAATCAGTACCTGGGGGCGGACAAATGACATCAAGCCAGAAAAAAAGCCTGCAACTCCCGCTATATTGGAAAGGTACAGCAGCGTTAACCCCAGCAGGAAACCGGAAGTCATAGCTACCGGCCTTACACCGTACCTGTCATACATTCTCCCGGCCCATGGAATACAGAACCCACTGACTATCGTACCGACCATATAGGCCGTGCTAAGGTTCACCCTGCTTATTTCAAGTGCCCCGATAAGGTGGTCGGTAAAAACAGATACACCAATGGTCTGCCCCGGGATACTCATTATGATTCCGGCTATACCTGCAAAAATTATGACCCAGCCGTAAAAAAAAGGCCATTTTGCAGGAGAAAATGGTATAGCTCTGAACTTGTCTAAAAACAAACTCGCGTGTTTTGCATTCATTGGTTTATTAATTACAGCATCTATTACCGGTGCGATTGATTCGCCCCTGCAGGAGCATTACCCGGACTGCAAAAGTAATAAACCAGAATGTTATTCCCCCGTTATATCACTCCGGAATTTAATTGCCTGATTCAGAATGTAGCTTAAAATTGTTTAATTAACTTTGTTTTGCCGGTGATGCTCTTAAAAGGCTTGCTATGGAAAGACAGATATTAAGTATAAAGAACAAGGCG
This sequence comes from Bacteroidales bacterium, assembly GCA_007133565.1. GTDB lineage: Bacteria > Bacteroidota > Bacteroidia > Bacteroidales > PUMT01 > PXAP01. The sequence goes on along the minus strand of SLMM01000016.1, from coordinate 8,957 downwards.
CTAAGTCTGAACCTGGATGCAACAATTTATGGAACTCTTGCGGAGATAGGAGGGGGACAGGAGGTTGCCCGCGCATTCTTCCAGGCAGGTGGCGCCTCAGGTACAGTAGCTAAGTCGATATCTGCATATGACAAAACCTTCAGCGACCACCTTTACAATTACGGAAAAAGTGGCCGTTATGTATCTGAGAACAGGCTGGACAAGATGCTCGAAATAGAATATAAAGACCTGGTAAACACACTCCAGCCATCAGCCAAACCTGGTACCCGCTTTTTTGTATTTGCAGATACGGTAGTTACCCTGAACTATGCAAAGGACAACGATGCCCATGGGTGGCTCGGTGTCAGGTTCCAGCTTCATCCGGGTACAAACCCCAACCAGGTCATGATGCATGTCAGCCTTCTGGAAAATGACACGCTGCTCCAGCAATATACTCTGGGGGCGCTTGGCGTGAACCTTGTATATGCCTGCTATCATTTTGCCGAGAGGCCAAATGTTTTTCTTCAATCACTGATGGACAACCTTGACACCAACAGGGTAGAGATAAACATGGTGAGGATGAGCGGCAACGACCTGAGCTATGTGGATAACAGGCTGCTGGGCGTCCAGCTTGTAAAAAACCGGATGACCAGTGCAACTATTTTCGACAGCAAGGGCAATGTCCAGCAGCCGTCCGACATGCTTTACAGGAAAAACCTGCTTGCTTTTCGCGGAAATTTCAGACCAATCACCAACCTGGGATATGACATGCTGCAAAAGTGTTTTGACATATTTCGCAGAGATGAAGATTACAAAAAAGAGAATACAATGGCGCTTTGCGAGATAACACTCAACAATCTTTTGCACGAGGGGGTTTTTGACGAAACCGACTTCCTCGAAAGAGTAAACCTCCTTAACGGATTGGGGCAGAATGTGATGATATCCAATTTCAGGGAATACTACAAACTTGTCTCTTATTTCTCAAAATTCAGGCTTGGCAAGCTCAGGGTTGTTATAGGAATTCCAACGTTCATAAATGTATGGGACAAGAAATACTATACCCACCTCAGGGGGGGTATTCTTGAGGCTTTCGGAAAGCTGTTCACCGGTAATATGAAGCTATATGTGTACCCGTCACTCAACAAATCAACCGGAAAACTGTTTATTTCAAAAGATATAGAGCTGTCTTCAGATCTCAGGCATCTTTATAATTTCCTGTGTGAAAATAAAAAGATAATCGATGTCAGATCCGCAGAAATGAATTGGCTCCATATTGACTCCTCAATAATCCTGGAGATGATACAGAATAATATAAAAGGATGGGAGGAGTTCGTGCCGGAGTTTGCCGCAGAATATATCAAAAAGAACAAGATTTTCGGATACAATGGATGAAGGCTATTATCACTTTAAAAGTTAAGCAAAAATAAATGGACAAACATTCCTATCTCGGAAGTGCAGACAGCGCTTATATAGAGTCGCTTTACGCAGAGTACCGGAAAGACCCCTCACTTGTTGACCCAAGCTGGAAGAGCTTCTTCGAAGGATTCGAATTCGCCGGCCGCAAAGGCTCACCTCCTGTTCCATGCGATGAGGCATTTGACAAGGAGTTCAGGGTTATATCGCTCATAGAAGGATACCGGCTGCGCGGGCACCTTTTTACAAAGACCAACCCGGTGCGCACCAGGAGACAGTACACCCCAACGCTCGACATTGAGAATTTCGGTCTCACAGAAGAGGATATGGACACGGTATTCCAGGCGGGCACAAGAATTGGAATTGGACCTGCCACTCTTAGTGAGATAGTAGCACACCTGCAGCAGACCTATTGCCAGTCAGTCGGTGCTGAATACATGTTCATCAGGGTTCCCGAAATTATAAACTGGCTGACAGGAAAAATGGAACCGGTCAGGAACACACCTGATTTTTCTGTAGATGAAAAAAAGGACATATACCATCATCTTATGCTTGCAGCAGGATTTGAGCAGTTCATACACCGGAAATTCGTTGGCCAGAAGAGATTTTCGCTTGAGGGTAACGAAACACTTATACCGGCTATGGATGCGGTTATAGAAAAAGGCGCAACACTTGGAATTGAAGAATTTGTGATAGGGATGGCACACCGTGGAAGGCTGAATGTGCTGGCTAATATTATGAAAAAATCATACCGTGACATATTTGACGAATTTAACGGCAAACAATACAACGATGAGATTGCACTAGGAGATGTCAAGTACCATCTTGGGCACAATAACACTATTAATACACATATAGGGAAAAAGGTAAAGCTCAACCTTGTTCCCAATCCCTCTCACCTTGAAGCTGTCGACCCGGTTGTACTCGGAATTGCAAGAGCCAAGATTGATTATAGCTATGGAGGTGATTTCAACAGACTTGCGCCGATACTGATACACGGAGACTCTGCAATCGCCGGTCAGGGTATTGTTTATGAAGTGATACAGATGTCACAATTAAACGGGTACAAAACAGGCGGTACCATTCACCTGGTTCTGAATAATCAGGTCGGTTTCACCACCAACTATCTGGATGCCCGCTCAAGCACCTATTGCACAGATGTTGCAAAAGTGACCAAATCACCTGTTTTTCATGTCAACGGCGACGATGTAGAAGCGCTTATTTATACAATAAAGCTGGCAATGGAGTACCGCCAGAAATTTCATTCCGACGTATTTATCGATATTCTTGGCTACCGGAGATTTGGGCATAACGAAGGTGATGAACCCCGTTTTACGCAGCCCCTTCTTTACAAACAGATCAGCAAGCACCCAAATGCAAGGGATATCTACAGTAAAAAGCTCGTTGAGGAAGGTGTTTATACCCCTGAGGAAATAAAACAGTCTGAAAAGGACTTTAACGGGATTCTTGAAGAAGAACTGAAAGCATCAAAAGAGGGGAGCATGGTCAGAATTAACCAGTTCCTGAAGGAGGAATGGAGCACTTTCAGGTATTCACGCACAGAAGATTTCAGCATGTCGCCCGAAACCGGTTTCGACCGGGACAAGCTGATTGAAATAGCAAAAAAGATCAACACCCTCCCTCCCGGGAAATCTTTCTTCAGCAAGATAAACAAACTGCTGGATGACCGCGCAGGTATGATAAAGAGCAACCGGCTCGATTGGGCGATGGGTGAGCTGCTGGCTTATGGCAGCCTGCTGCTTGAAGGGCACCCTGTCAGGGTGAGCGGACAGGACTCGGAAAGGGGTACCTTTTCTCACAGGCATGCATCATACGTGCTGGAGGATTCGGACGAAAAGTATTTCCCACTCAAAAATCTTTCACCCGGTCAGGGAGAATTCCATATATATAATTCACCTCTTTCTGAATACGGGGTAATGGGTTTTGAATACGGTTATTCGCTTGCGCTGCCTCGGGGACTGACAATATGGGAGGCTCAGTTCGGTGACTTTCACAATGTGGCCCAGGTTATCATCGACCAGTACATAAGCTCGGCCGAGGAGAAATGGGGCCTTATGAACGGACTGGTGCTATATCTCCCCCATGGTTATGAGGGACAGGGTCCTGAACACTCAAGCGCCAGGTTAGAAAGATTCCTGGCATTATGTGCAAATAATAACATGCAGGTAGTGAACTGCACGACCCCCGCAAACTTCTTCCATTTACTGAGAAGGCAGATGCACAGGCCCTTCAGAATTCCCCTGGTAATTTTCACACCAAAAAGCCTGCTGAGGCATCCCTCCTGTGTGTCAGGAATTGAAGAGTTGGCCTCGGGCTCGTTCAGGGAGGTCATTGACGATGACCTTGCTATTCCTGATGATGTGAAACAGGTAGTATTCACCAGCGGAAGACTCTATTATGACCTGGTAAAAAGGCGCGAAGAGCAGGGTGCGAACGATACTGCCATAGTCAGGATTGAGCAGCTATATCCGCTTCCGGTCGGCCAGATAAGAAAAGTCATCAAGAAATATGGAAAAGCCGAGAGATATGTATGGGCTCAGGATGAACCTGAGAACATGGGAGCCTGGTCATACCTGCAGAGGGTGTTCAGGGAAGTTAACCTGATGCTTGTTTCAAGGCCTGCCAGTGGATCGCCGGCAAGCGGACTGCTGGAACTTCATAAAAAAAGGCTTGCCAAGATACTGGACAAGACTTTTCAGCAGTGTAACTGTGAGCTGCAGCGTAAGTATTGCGGACAAAGGTGCGGGAGGTTTGCTATCAGGGAGCTTAACAAGGAAATGGCCAGGTAAGTATAATTGACGATTTTACAAATTTGAAAAGCACCGGCATTGAAGCGGTGCAATAAAAATAAAAAGGCAACATACAGTAAACCATAAATTCAAAATGATACTCGAAATTAAAATACCATCTCCGGGAGAATCGGTTACCGAGGTTGAGATTGCCAATTGGCTTGTAAATGATGGCGATTATGTTGAAAAAGATCAGGAGATAGCGGAAATTGAATCGGATAAGGCAACACTGCCCCTTCTTGCTGAGGAAAGTGGCACTATAAGCATTAAGGTCGAAACAGGAACCGCAATTGAGGTTGGCTCTGTGGCATGTACAATTGACACTGAAGGCAAGCCGGCCGCCGGTAAAGGAGGGGGCAAAAAAAAGGCCACCTCAAAAGAAAAAGCCCGTGACAACGGCTCAGCGGCAGTTGCCGGATCAAGTGCTCAGCAGAAAGAAACCTCCAAAATACCGGATGGGCGTGATGAACAAAAAGTAAAGGACGGAGACAAGGCCGATGATGTTAGTTCCCCGAATGAAGCTGAAGATCTCCAGGGCAATATAAAGGTTTCGCCGCTGGCCAGGAAGCTTATGGAAAAGGAAGGAATGTCTGTAAATGATGTCCTGACAGCCCTCAAAAGAATATCAAAAGAAGACGTCGCACTGGCAGCAACGATCAGGGACAAAACAGATGATTTCCGTATATCAGCGCCGGAAGCCGGCATTAGCAGAAACAGGAGCAGTGAAAGGCAAAGGATGTCAATGCTCAGGAGAAAGCTGAGTGAACGGCTGGTAGATGTAAAGAATAAAACTGCAATGCTCACCACCTTTAATGAGGTGGATATGAGCCAGATTATTGAAATAAGGAAGAAAAATCAAACCGCCTTCACTCAAAAACACGGTGTCAAACTGGGGTTTATGTCCTTTTTTGCCAAGGCTGTGACCGAAGCACTGAAAGCCTATCCCAATGTCAACTCCTACATTGATAACGAGGATATCGTTACACCTGGTTATTGTGACATAAGTATTGCAGTCCAGACTGAAAAGGGGTTGATGGTGCCCGTTATAAGGAATGTTGAGGCAATGACCCTGGCCGGCATTGAAAAGGCAATACTTGAAATTGCTGAAAAAGCCAGGAAAAACAGGATATCAATCGACGACATGACCGGTGGCACATTCACCATAACAAACGGAGGTGTATTTGGTTCACTGCTTTCGACACCCATATTGAATCCTCCGCAGTCCGGAATCCTCGGGATGCATAACATTACAGAGAGGCCAGTTGTGGTTAATGGGAAAGTCGAGATAAGGCCTATGATGTACATTGCCCTTTCATACGACCATCGTATCATCGATGGCAGGGAATCTGTCGGTTTCCTTGTAAAAGTAAAAGAGTTGCTGGAGAGCCCGACAGGGATGCTTTTCGGTGGAGATGACCCGGTAAAGGCACTGCTTAACCTGTAAACTACCTTGGAATGGTTTCGGCCCCGCCAGGGCAATACATCCTCAACATAGGTTCTGCCTCGCTTACACCCATTTCTAATGCGGCCCTGAGGTCTTCGCATCCCCCTTCCATATCATTGAGGTTAATACGCGATATGGCCCGCTGATGATAAGCTCCGGGATTCCCCGGTTCAAGGTCTATCGACCTGTTATAGTCCTCCAGCGCCTCATGGTGCCTTCCCATAATTCCCATCGAGATACCCCTGTTGAAATATGCCATGGCATGCTCCGGGTTGAGCTCTATCGCCATTGAAAAATCGTTCAACGAGCCGCTGTAATTGCCCTGCATTGCCATTGCTGTTCCGCGCAGGTAAAAACTTTGTGCATTGGTATCATCAAGACTTATTGACCTGTTGAGATCATTGACTGCATTCCCCGGCTCAGCCTGCCGCAGCCACGCAAGACCCCTGTTCAACCAGGCCCTGGAATCACCGGCATTAAGCTCAACAGACCTGGTAAAATCTTCAATCGCCCGGTCGAGCTCTCCCAGAACAGCAAGTGAACTCCCTCTGTGGAAATATATTTCAGCATCGTCAGGATCATATTCCAAAGCCCTGTCGAGATCGCTTACCGCCCCGGCATAATCGCTGATCCTTCTTTTAAATATACCTCTCTCTTTATAAAGTCCGCTATATCCTGCCTCCATCCTAATAAGCCTGTCATAATCTTCAATTGCACCTATGAAGTTATGCTGGCTTGCCATTGACGCTCCCCTGAGCCGGTAAAGCTCTGGGTTTTCGGGTTCATACTTTATAGCCATATTATAATCCTCAACAGCTCCCTCAAAATCCTCCAGGCCTGCTCTCAGGGCACCCCTCTCAAACCAGGCAGGGCCATAAGTGGAATCGACATCAATTGCGCTTGAAAAATCCTGCAGTGCCCTGCCGCTATCTTTAAGCTCCTTGTAGGCTTTACCCCGATTGGTATAGGAGGCTGCAGGCTCATAGTCCTCTTCCAGGGAACGGGAAAAATCATCAACTGCCCCTTCAAAATTGCCCGTGGCTAATTTTGAGACACCCCTGTAGAACAAGGCGGGAGCATAATCGCTGTCTTTATCGATAATAACAGAAAAAAGGCTGATTGCCTTGCCATGGTTTTCGAGTGCAGCCTCACACAGGGCCTGGCCGAACCGGGCATCTGTCATACCAGGCCTTATTCTGACAGCCCTTCCAAAACAGGTGCGGGCATCTTCGTACAACTCCTTACTCATGTACTCTGTTCCTCTGCCGTAATAATGGTTTGAAAGCGGGATCCTTGCAATCCAGATCAGGAGAATGATAAAAAAGATTGCAACTGGTATTATAATCTTTTTTTGCATAATGAAATGTATTTATATTTCCGGTTTACGGAAATTCCGGATATATGTTATGCAATATATTGCTCTTTGATCGATTTGTTTATATTTGAAGGTTAGATGTAACCAGAATCTATTGTCTGCCCGGCCGGTCCGGCAGATAAAATAATAACCAAAGCTATATTGCAATGCAGAAAAAAACTGCAGTAATTTTTGGGGCAACCGGACTTACAGGGTCTTTTGTGCTGCAGATATTAATCCAGGATGAAAGATATGAAAAGGTCAAAGTCTTTTCAAGAACACCGCCGGAGGTAAAAAGCGATAAGGTGGAGATAATAATCACAGATCTTGAAGACCTGGATAAGCATTCAGAAGAGATAACAGGCGATGATTTGTTCTGCTGCCTCGGAACAACCATCAAAAAGGCAGGTTCCAAAGAAAACTTCAGGAAAGTGGATCATGACTGGCCTGCGCTTATTGCCAAAACAGCAAGCAAAAACGGAATGCCCGGTTTTCTGATGATCTCATCAATAGGGGCCGACCCGGAAAGCTCAAATTTCTACCTCCGTACCAAGGGAGAAGCAGAAAAAGCCGTACGGCAATATGAATTCAAAAAGATCGTGATACTGAGGCCTTCGATGCTGCTGGGTAAACGCAGGGAATTCAGGCTTCTCGAAGAGTTGGGAAAGATAATAATGGCGCCTCTGAAATTCATATTCAGGGGTAGGTTAAGAAAATACCGGCCTATTGATGCTGAAAGAGTTGCAAAAGCAATGGTGAAATTTGCCAATATAACCACCAGTAAATACGTTTTTGAATCACACGAGATTGAGCTTTACACGAAGAGCTGAACTCCCGCCCTTTTCCATCATTCATTTCAGGCCTGGATAATATGCCGGCCACGCCTGATTGCAGGTCATGGGGATATGGGTCAGTTCGCGGCAACAGTATTAAATGATACCAAAACCTATGTCATTAAACCAAAATATTGATTTTCTAAGCCTGGTAAAAGAGAGGCAAAGCGACCGCAGATATTCAGACAAACCGGTTGAAAAGGAAAAACTTATGCGTTGCCTGGAAGCGGCCCGCCTTGCCCCTTCAGCCTGCAATTCACAACCATGGACATTTATAGTGGTGGATGACCCGGAGCTTAAGAATAAAGTTGCAAAAGAGACCAGCGGGGGAGTTTTGCCGCTTAACCATTTCACTGCACAGGCCCCGGTGCTGATCACAATAGTTCTTGAAAAACCGAACATCACCTGTGGATTTGGAGAGATGGTAAAGGACAAGAGGTTCACTTTGATGGATATAGGAATTGCCGCTTCACAATTCTGCCTGCAGGCTGCTGCGGAGGGGCTTGGTTCATGCATGCTGGGCTGGTTTAATGAGAAAAAGGTCGCGGAGCTTCTCAAAATACCAAAAAGTAAAAGGCCGATGCTTATAATAACCTTAGGCTACCCTGCAGGTAAAAAGAGAAAAAAGATCAGGAAAAAGCCGGAGGAGGTTTTCCGCTACAACAGCTACAGGAACAACACACCGGGTTGACCAGGAATAGCTTAACCCCTGACCCTGTTTCAAATCATAATAATAAATGGGTATAAATATTAAATTTGCACTATCAGACAGTATAGAATATAAATGAAACACCCTTAATCTGAATCATACAAAATACAATATACCAACCATTATTAACACTAACCAAAATAACAAAAAATGAAGCAGCTACAGCTTTTTTCGATCTTTATTGTACTCCTTTTTGCAGCCGGATGCGAGCAGCCGGCAACTGACGTCAATCCGCTGCTGTCAGAATTTGACACCCCCTTCGGGGCGCCGCCATTCGACAGGATAGACGATGAGCATTACCTGCCGGCCATTAAGGAGGGCATCAGGCAGCACAAACTTGAGATTGAAGAGATAATTAACAACCCCGAGCCTCCAACCTTTGAAAACACCATTGTCGCTTACGACAATGCCGGTG
>SLMM01000040.1 GCA_007133565.1 Bacteroidales bacterium | reverse complement strand
GCATATGAACTGCTTGAAGGGGTAGGAGAGTGGATGGATGTGAACAGTGAAGCAATATACGATACCAGGGCAATAGCTCCATATAAGGAAGGAAAGGTCTGCCTTACACAAAACCGTAACAATGGCGCAGTTTATATGATATATCTTGCAGGCGAGGCAGAGGAGAACCCGCCGCATCATATATTCATTTCCTCAGTCAGACCTGTTGAAAATGCAACTATTACGATGCTGGGTGACGGAGTAAGCCTTAAATGGGAAAGATCGGGCAATGGTGTGCTGGTACATATACCGGCCCGCCTTCAGGATAACCCTCCCTGCCGGGATGCATGGACTCTGAAAATAAGCTCAGTAGAGGATTGAATGCCGTCCGGCAGAATTACTTGATCTTCCGGGGCTCTCCGCTTAAAGAATCAGGCCCGCAGTAAATTGCCCGGCATCCACGCTGCCGGCAGATATTCAGTAGCTGAAATCCCCGGTTTCTATACTCCAGTCGTATCCGAAGAACCCCGACAGGATAATGCCATCAGGCCCGTCCCTGAGCATTTCTGTGCTGAATATTTTCAGGTCGGGGTATCCTGTGATGCCCGAAAAATAGTCGTTTGCAAAAGCGGCTTTCATTCCCCTTATGCCCGTGCCGGCTATAACGCCTGCACTTGCACTTTCACTGTCTGACCTTGGATATATAAAAAGGGCGGCAAGATCATCTCCCTTGTATAACCGTCTGCTGCCGAACTCAATTTCATTATTTCTGACGATTACCGGAACATCACCCAAAATCTTGCCCCAGGCACTGTTATTGGATGCATTGCCATAGATGATAACGTTCCTGTCGGGGTAGTCGCCTGGCTTGAAACCGGTATCAGGAACTATATCGATCGAGCCGTTTGCCCTGTAGAGGAAAGTTTCGGCATCAAACCTTGCCTTGTTGCGGTACCATTCATTTTCCTCAACCGTTCCCCCGGTGGCGTAAACAAAGACCATATGGTTGTCAAACGCATTTTTGAAGCCTCCCGACCTCTCTGCGTATTTTTCTTCAGTGAGGATATCGGCCGGGATCCAGATGTCTCCTTCATTTCTTAAAGTCAGATCATGTCCTTTTTTTGCCCTTATGCGGAAATCATCAATAATGATGACCGGGTCATTTTCAAATTCAAGCCTCGAAATAAAAAAGGTGAGGTTTCGGACATTTTCAACTGATCCCCTGATGGTATCATTAAGCCTGGCGAAATCAACCACGGAATAGTCAAAGGATCTCTCCTGCTGGTTTATCCTGATCCAGTAGTTGGTTGAAGATATTGCGGGACTTGCAGTGTGAAATTCAACATGGTCCACTTCATTTAACTGTGGTATTCTTTGCCATTTAAAGTAATCAAATATCGGAAACCAGTCCACGCTTTCGTCTCCATACCAGTGGGAACCTCCAGGATACTCATAATATACAAAATTGGGATGAAATTTTCCAAGCTCTTCTCTCATGAACCTCGCCTGTTCAACACTTACAACCCGGTCTTCGTCGCCATGAAGAATATAAATACCTGATTGAAGAAAGTTCCGCTTAAGTTCCATGGTTCTGCCTCCACTGGCTCCTCTCATTATCATCCTGAAATCAGGGTTCTCCTCAAGCCTTTCAGATACTTCTCCCCTCCGGTAACCTATTATGTCGGGATAGCCGGCGCATGGGGCAATTGCAGCGAACCGGTCAGGATATGTTACTCCAAGGTGCCATGTGCCATGGCCTCCCATTGAATGGCCTGTCAGGTATGTCATGCTTTCGTCTGTCTGGTAAACCATTTTTGCATCTTCAAGGACCTCCATTGCATCAGTCCGGCCCCATTCCTCCCAGTTAAAACCATAAGGGCGGCGGTTAGTGGGTGCCACTACATGAGTCCAATCCTTCTGACGGTATGCACGGGTCTGGTTTGTAGCCTCAACGCCGGCGCCATGAACGGAAAGCACCAAAGCCTGTCCCACATCGGGAGTTGTTGAAGGAGCAACACTGTAGTACTGAACACTGCCGTCAATTTTGCTCAGAAAAGTCCTCTCATGATGCTGGTCCGGGTATTGCTGCCGCAGCGTAATTTCTGTCCTGTCCAATTCGCTGCCCGTTCTGTCAGACAGGATAACAGTTGCATTGATTGTGCCATTTTCACGGATTTCAGTGGCAGCAGGGACAAGAAATGGAAGTTTTCTGACGCTCATTGCCATGACATTGCCTGATTCATGTTCGGCACTTTCGCCCGAATCAAGGATGCATGTAAGTGTCAGTCCGCTCAGATCATTTTCCGAAGCATTGATAATCCTTATTGCCGCCCATTTCTGAGTAGTTTCGCCGGCAATAATCCCCGGAAGGGTCAGATCCCTTAAAGTGAGCTGTACCGGACTGGAGGGGGAAACCAGCCGTGAGGTTACCCTGCCGAACCGGCCAGGTGTATAAATGAATTCGTTCAGGCCTTCCTTCAGCTTAAAGGGAATGAGGGTGTACCCGAAATCATAATGGTCTCCCTCATAGGGCATACCGTTTATATATACTCTTGTATGGCCGCGGGCATCAAGCAGCAATGTTTCTTCTCCGGGAGATTCCAGGCTGGTATACAGGTATGAGTTCCGGAGTGCCCTCTCTTCAAACCTGTTATTGTCGCCGGACTGAATACTACTCCAGACCGGTCCTTCACCTTCACTGTCGGCCGGCAGGCCTTGTTCAGGCAAAGAAAAACGATCATTTGCAAGCAGCCAGAATATATAATCCTCAGATGTAAATAGTCCGCCAAAACTGCGTTGAACAGGGAGCTGCAACCCTGTCGAAAAGACGTGGACAACTTCTCCCTCCATTATTTCTTCAACAGTTTCCCTGCCGAAATACTCGACGATATTTCCCCGTTGCTGTCCGTAAACCGGTAATATCATTAATATGAAAAATGCCCACAAAGATGTGAATTTAAGAATTTTGCGCATTGCGTCCATAGGTTAATAAGTTAAGGTAACCGGCACAGTGGCAACCGCCAATTGCCATAAATTGCTAATCCCTTCGCAGATGTTTGTCACAGAAGTCCATCCATGCCTCCCATTCGGTAACCGTCATGTCATGGCGGCCGGGACGTATGAAGTACCCCAGCCTTGAGCTCATAAGATGATTCTGGGGAGGCATCAGGTCTGTTTCAACACCTTCGGCACCCAGCAGCTCATATACAGGTGTTGCAGCTACAAGCATATTGAACTGACCTCCCGGGTCAGCCCACTCATCGCCTGTTGCATTGGTAAGCAATACCGGCCTGGGAGCAGCCAGGGCAATAAGTGAGTGCTGGTCAAAAGGAAGGCGTTCAACCTGCGTGTTGAACTCCTTGAATGTGTCATTGAACCAGTGCGGGAAGGCGGTATTAATCCTTTCAACCGTTTCGCCCACGTTGAACCTGTTTGGAGAGGTGCCTCCGCAACCGGACTGTGATGGTATTACTATGCTGATCCTTTCATCGAATGCGCCTGCCACCATTGCGGCCTTGCCAAGCCTCGAGTGCCCTATAGCAATTATGCCGTCATTGTCAAGGTCAGGGTCCTCAACAATATAGTCGACCCCCCGTTTGAGTCCCCAAGCCCATGCAGCAACAGCTCCCCATTCGTGGGGGCCCGGCCGTTCCTGCTGTTCGTTGAAATAGCCTCTGTGCACCCCTTCGGTAAAACCGCCGTCATAATCGGGTGTTATCTCGCCGGCATAGATGGTGGCTACGGCATAGCCACGCTCAACCACCATCTCGTAGGGCCATCTCCATTCCCTTATGCCGCGCTGGTCATCCCGGGCCCTGTTACCTGTTCCTCCTGTCCAGTTGTCATTGACCCATGCCTTCGTCAGCGGTATTTCCGGGAAACCGGCTGTGGTGTGGTTGCCCGGGAAATTCAGGCCAAGGAATACGGGAACCGGACCCTTTCTGTTGTTTGGGATAACGATCATCATGGAGACCTCAGGAGTGCCCGGGGGGCCGAACCGGAGGGTCACCAGCTTCAGGGTCGCCTTCCCCCCATATTTTCCGGTGTCAGTAAGGTCCACCCTATACGAAAAATTATCGGGGGCAGGAGGGGAGTATCCGTACATATAGTGTTTAAACAGGGAGATCAGCTCGGGCCGGCGTTTTTCCTGCCACTCTGCAGCCGAAGTCACTGCTGTCCCGTCAAACATACCCAGGGGGTCGGGCAACTCCTTAACAACGGGAAGGTAATTCACACCAGGCCATCGATAATTTTGGGCAGAAGCAACCCTTTGAATTTCCGCCCCGGCATCATATTCTGTTACAGCAGGCACTGAAGCCGGGGTCATAGCAGCAATAGCGGCAGCCATTAATGCACTTGCAATAAACAATATCCGTGAGCATCTGATTTTTCCTGATAATCTCATATTTGTTTGTTTTTGTCAAAGAAGAAACAAGGAGCAAACATTTTGCCCGGTTAAATTAGCCAATTATCAATTTGCAGCCAAAAATATTGTAATTAAAAGCAGATGCCTTATATTGCCCAAAATATTACTGTCAAAAAATTAATAAAACATGAACAG
>SLMM01000175.1 GCA_007133565.1 Bacteroidales bacterium | reverse complement strand
TTATAGTGGCCACAAAGCAAAATGATATTTTCAAGGGTTGAAAGCCTGTTAGCGGTTTTCTGGGTAAACTTGTTTCCATCGGGCGACATGAAAATAATTTCATCGTACTCCCGCTCTTTCCTGAGGTATTCAATAGCCCTGTCCACAGGCTCTATCATCATAACCATTCCGGCATCGCCGCTGAAGGCGTAATCGTCTACCCTCCTGTGTTTGTCAGTTGCATAATCCCTTATATTGTGGACCTTTATTGTTGCAACTCCTTTTTCGGATGCCCTTTTGATTATCGAATGGGATAAGAAGCTGTCGAGCAGTTCAGGTAACACAGTTAATATATCTATTCGCATATTTCTTTTTCTGCAAAAATATAACAAAACACCATATCTGCCTGTACATGTTCATTTCGTTCAGTGATATACCGAATTTATGTAATAAATATGGCCACAATTATCCGGTAAACATATATTTTCGTACTTTTGACCCCGTTATATTTATTGATGCTATTGGCAAGGTGTTTTTTGACACCTTGAAAAACTGCCTCGTATGGATACGAAGGATCTTAATGGACCTGCTCCGGAGGAGCAATCCGGTGTCAATCAAGGAGATACTGGAAATACTAAAAGGGCAAGCGAACCGGAACAAGAGAAAAAACCTGCCGGCAAAACAGGAGAGGAACCTGAGGAGGGCACGGGCCTGGAAAAAACCGGAACCGGATCTGCAAAGGAGCCTGAGCCTGCTGAGGAGCCTTCAAAGGAGCCTCAGTCTGCTGAGGAGCCTGCTGAGGAGCCTGAGCCTGCTGATTTCCAAAGTATGGATAAGGAGCAGCTTCTTACAGCGCTTGAAAAGCTGATCGGGTCAAAACCGGTTATGGCTGTCCGGGAAGATGTGGAAGCCATAAAGGTTAACTTTTACAAACGCCATAAGGCAGATATAGACCAGAAGCGTAAGAAGTTCATGCAGGAGGGAGGTGACGCCGAGGCTTTTGATCCGGGCGAAGATCCTGCCGAAAACAGGTTCAAGGATCTTTACAGGAGCTACCGTCATTCAAAAGCCGCGCATAACAGGGGCCTTGAGCATACGAAGCAGGAAAACCTGGAAAGGAAATTGCAGGTAATAGAAGACCTTAAGGAGTTGTTAAACAGCACCGAGGATATCAACCGCACCTTCCCGGAGTTCAGGAAGCTTCAGAAAAGATGGCACGAAATAGGGATGGTTCCCCAGCAGAAGCTAAAAGACCTTTGGGATACCTATCATCACTATGTGGAGCTTTTCTATGACCATATCAAGATAAACAAGGAGCTGAGGGATCTTGACCTTAAGAAGAACCTTGAAACGAAGATTGGTTTATGCGAGAAGGCTGAGGAGCTGATGCTTGATTCCAATGTAGTCAATGCTTTCAGGCAGCTTCAGAAGCTTCATGACCTCTGGAGGGAGACGGGGCCCGTGCCCAGGGACCAGAAAGATGCAATATGGGAACGGTTCAGGGAGGCAACCCACCAGATAAACAAAAAGCACCAGGAGCACTTTGACAAGCTGAAGGAAACGCATAAAAAGAACCTGGAAACGAAGGCTGCCCTTTGTGAAAAGGCAGAAGCCATGCTCGCACAGCCTATTGAAAGCTTCAGGCAGGCAGAAAGGCTGACCCGTGAAATGATCGCCATGCAACGCACCTGGAAGACTATCGGGTTTGCCCCTAAAAAGGACAATGCACGCATATACCAGCGTTTCAGGAGTGCATGCGATAAATTTTTTGCAGCCAAGAGGGAGTTTACTGCACAGAATAAGGAGGTGCTTAATGAAAACCTGCAGAAGAAGCTTGACCTCTGTGTTCAGGCTGAGGCTCTTAGCGAAAGCACGGATTGGAAAAGAACAACCGACGAGCTGATAGCCATGCAGAAACACTGGAAAGAGATTGGCCCTGTTCCGCGAAAGCATTATGATCCGGTATGGAAAAGGTTCAGGGCTGCCTGTGACCGTTTCTTTGAACGTAAATCAGAGCACTATTCAAATATTGACTCCAAATATGAGGAAAACCTGGAAAAAAAACTTGCTCTCATTGAGAAGATAGAAAATTTCAAGCCCGGTGAAAATATTGAAGAAAGTCTCAGGAGACTGAAGGATTATCAGCGTGAATGGGTGTCGATTGGCTTTGTGCCTATAAAGGAGAAGGAGAAGGTGCAGAAAAGGTACCGTGCCGCTCTCGACAAGCATTTCGAGAACCTGAAAATGGATGATCACCGGAAAAGTGTTGTTAAATTCAGGCATAAGCTGGAGAGTGTGAAGCAGAAGCCAAATGCCATGAATAAGCTGAAGTTTGAAAGGGAAAAGTTTCTCAACAAGTTCAGGCAGCTTGAAAATGACATTACATTGTGGGAGAACAATATAGGATTCTTTGCCAAGTCAAAAACTGCCGATGCCACCATAAAGGAGTTCAGGCAGAAGATCGAGCAGGGTAAAAAGCAGATGGATGTGCTTGAAGAGAAGATAAGGATGATAGACGATCTTGATAATGGATAGATTTATAAATATTTTAATTTACATAAATTGGCACTGAAAAAATACATTTTTGTTACAGGAGGAGTAACCTCCTCCCTGGGTAAGGGGATCATTTCGGCTTCACTGGCAAAACTGCTGCAGTCCAGGGGGTATACGGTTACAATTCAGAAACTCGATCCCTACATTAATGTTGACCCCGGAACACTTAATCCCTATGAGCACGGAGAGTGCTACGTTACCGAGGACGGTGCAGAAACCGATCTCGACCTGGGGCATTACGAGAGGTTCCTTAACATTCCCACCACCCAGAACAACAATGTTACCACCGGGCGCATATACCAGTCGGTTATCAACAAGGAGCGAAAAGGCGACTACCTTGGCAAGACCGTACAGGTGATCCCGCATATTACAGATGAGATTAAGCGACGGATAAAGATACTGGGCACCAGGGGGAATTTTGACTTTATAATAACGGAGATCGGTGGAACCGTCGGAGATATTGAGTCCCTGCCTTATATTGAGGCTATCAGGCAGATGAAATGGGAGCTTGGCCCCCTCAATTCGCTGGTCATTCATCTTACACTGGTGCCCTTCCTGTCAGCTTCGGCAGAGCTTAAGACCAAGCCTACCCAGCACTCGGTCAAGTTACTCCTGGAAAACGGTATACAGCCAAACATACTGGTGCTGAGATCTGAACATCCACTCAACAACGAATTGAGGAAGAAAGTTGCCCTTTTCTGCAACGTCGATTACAACTCTGTAATTGAATCTGTCGATGTGTCGACGATCTATGAAGTTCCGCTTCTGATGCAGAAGGAGAATCTGGATATCACGGTCCTGCGCAAGATGGACCTGCCCGGGACGGAGAAACCGGAGATGAAACCATGGAGGCAGTTTGTGGCCAGGGTTAAAAATCCCAGGAATAGCATTACCATTGCTCTGGTGGGCAAATATGTAGAACTGCCCGATGCCTATAAATCGATAATGGAATCTTTTGTCCATGCAGGTTCGGTAAACGACTGCAGGGTTGAGGTAAGAAGCATCCAATCGGAAAAAATAAGCGAAAACAATATAGACAGTCACTTTTCAGGTGTTCAGGGCATACTTGTTGCACCCGGGTTCGGCGACCGGGGCATAGAGGGCAAGATACTTTCGGCCAGATATGCCCGTGAAATGAATCTTCCCTTCTTCGGGATATGTCTGGGAATGCAGTGTGCGGTCATTGAGTTTGCACGGAATGTCCTGGGGCTGGAGGATGCACATTCTACAGAAATGGATATCAAGACCCCGCATCCGGTGATAGACCTTATGGAAGAACAGAAGGGGGTTACGATAAAGGGAGGTACCATGAGACTTGGCGTATATCCCTGCAATATCAGTCCCGATTCAAGATGCAGCGCCATTTACCGTAACAGCGAAGTGATGGAAAGGCACAGGCACAGGTATGAATTCAACAACAGTTACCTTGAGCTCTTCGAAAAGAACGGGATGAAACAGGCGGGAATAAATCCGGATACCGGACTTGTTGAGATAATGGAGATTCCCGATCATAAATGGTTTATCGGGGTGCAGTTCCACCCCGAATACAGGAGCACCGTTCTCAATCCGCATCCGCTCTTTATTGATTTTGTGCGTGCTGCGTTGGAGAACCGAAAATAGAGAGAAAGGTATTTTATTAACATCTAAAGGTTTAATCATATTTTATGGACAGGAATTCAATAACAGGCATCATTCTTATTGCGCTGATACTTATAGTTTTCAGCGTCCTTAACAGGCCTTCCCGGGAGGAGATCGATGCCGCCAGAAGAAGGCAGGATTCTCTGGAGATTGTGAGGCAGCAGCAGCTTGAGGAGGAGGCCAGGAAGATTCAGGAGGCGGAGGAGTTCGTTACTGACGAGGTTCCTGCTGATGTTCCTGCTGATGTGCCTGATACGGTGCGGATAATGACTGAACTGCAGGACAGGTACGGCGATTTTGCTCTGTCGGCAACAGGCGAAGATGAATTTTACACAATAGAGAATGAAAAAATCAAGCTTACCGTTTCATCCAGGGGAGGGCGCCCCTGGTCGGTCAATCTGAAAGAATTCCAGAGATGGGATTCGCTGCCGCTTATTCTGTTTGATGGTGATGACAACTCATTCGGATTGAATTTCTTTGCGCAAAACCGCAGTATATCAACCAATAACCTCTACTTTGTCCCCCTGCCGGACGACATGGTTGCTACAGTATCAGATGGCGAAACCCTTGCCCTGAGGCTGTATGCCGGCGATGAGAGTTATATTGAGTACATATATTCCCTGGCACCGGACAGCTATATGGTGGATTTCAACATAAACCTTGTTGGTATGGACAGATACCTGGGTGTGGGTGCGAGCTTCATTGACCTTCGATGGGAGATTGATCTTCCGGGCCAGGAGAGGGTAAGCAGGAATGAGAACAACTACTCCACCATCCAGTACAAGTTTCTGAATGACGATGTAGACAAACTTTCGGAGCGGGCAGACCGGGACCACGAAGAGCTCCGCACAAGGATCAAGTGGATAGCTTTCAAGCAGCAGTTTTTCTCATCTGTGCTGATCGCCGGAGATAACTTTTCAAGCGCAATTGTTGAGCAGGAAAGGGTAGAGGATGGCCGCCACCTTCGCCATTATGTTGCCGATATACGACTGCCTGTAGAGGATGTTGCGGCCGAGGCAATACCAATGTATTTTTATTTCGGGCCTAATCACTATAATACCCTGAGAACATATTCCCAGCAATTTGAGGCTGCAAATGAATACAATCTGCAGCTTTACCGGATGGTACCGCTGGGATGGGGAATATTCGGCTGGGTAAACCGTTTCGTGATCATTCCCGTATTCAACTTTTTGGAGAGCTATATTGACAACTACGGGATAATAATATTGCTGCTGACTATCTTTATCAAGATAATCGTTTTCCCGCTTACCTACAAGTCTTATATCTCAACTTCAAAAATGAGGGTTTTGAAACCCCAGATTGATGAGATAAACGAAAAAATTCCCAAGGAGAAGGCGATGGAGCGTCAGCAGGCTACCATGAACCTTTACAAGCGTGCAGGAGTTAACCCTATGGGAGGATGTTTGCCGATGCTCATACAGCTCCCGATACTGATAGCCATGTTCAGGTTCTTTCCCACCTCCTTTGAATTGAGGCAGGAGAGTTTCCTGTGGGCCACGGACCTGTCAACCTACGATTCGATACTTGACCTGCCCTTTACCATACCCTTTTACGGAGATCATGTAAGCCTGTTCACCCTGCTTATGTGCGTTTCGACGGTCATTTATACCAGGATGAACCAGCAGATGACTGCCGGTTCAAGCCAGATGCCGGGTATGCAGATGATGATGTACATGATGCCCGTGATGCTTCTCTTTATTTTCAACAGTTTTGCATCAGCGCTGAGCTATTACTATTTTCTAACCAATATGTTAACATTTGGCCAGCAGGCGATAATAAAACGTTTCGTTAATGACGAGGAGCTTCTGCGGAGACTGAACGAGAATAAAAAGAAACCGGTAAGCAAATCAAAATTCCAGAAAAGGCTGGAGGAGATGGCTAAAAAGCGTGGAGTGCAGACGCCCAAAGGTAAAGATCAGGGCAAAAGGAAAAAGCCGCCTGCCAAAAGGAAGTGAATAAGCCGTTGATTCAACGAAATTCAGTAATTTTCGCTGCTTGATTTCTTTCCGGCAGAAAACTCTGACAGATCAGGTGTTACCGTCTATTTTTCAATAATGAATGACTTCCCTTCAGTTATCGGGAGGGCATTTCCATTGTGCTTCACCATGGTATAGGGATGGTAATCACATCCGTCGCGGCTTTCTCTTTCTACTACAACGGTAAGTGTGTCTGTATCCTCCTCATTCAATGCAAGGTAAAATATGTCACTCCGGCCTGTAAGGCTGATCATCGGCAACTGAACGGAGACCAGTTCGATAAGGTCGCCGTCAGGATTTGCCTCTCTGTTTACGATAAGGTCATTTCTGTCGTCATTGTAGAAATACCAGATCCCGATGCTGCCCGGGTCATATACACCCGATCTGAGCAGGTCAGTGCCAGTTCCAGCCTCCACTATGCTGAAGCGGAATGCATCAGGGTGAACCGAGCATGTTTCTTCCTTGCCACAGGCTGTTGCCGCGACGATTGCCACAGCAACCGTTACCAGAAATGCAGGACAGTATTTTGCCATTTTTGATGGTTTGTTTGATAATCCGATAACCTGAACTCAATTCTTTTAACGGCATATCAACCGCAAAGGTTACCTGCTACCGGTATTCCTGCCAGCTCTTTATAGCCAGGTCGTCAGGTGACAGCCTGCATATTGCATAAACAAAGGCAGAGGCAAGCCTTGCATTTGTTATGAGCGGGATGTTGTAGTCAATGGCGGTACGTCTGATGTGGTAATCATTGTAAAGCTCACCCGAAGTCAAATTTTTCGGAATGTTGATAACCAGGTCTATCTTTTTGTTCTTCAGGTACTCAAGAGTGTTGGGGTGCTTGTCTTCATCCGGCCAGTGCAGCAGTGTGCACGGAACCCCGTTTTCCTTCAGGAATTTCTGCGTACCCCTTGTCCCGAATAGTTTATAGCCTCTTTCATGCAACATCCGGGTACTGATAAGCATCTCTATTTTCGAGCGGGGGGGGCCGGTGGACAGGAGGATATTCTTTTGAGGAATCCGGTACCCTACCGATAGCATTGCGTTTAGAATTGCCTCGTAATAATCCTCGCCCAGGCAGCCTACCTCGCCGGTAGATGCCATTTCAACGCCCAGTACAGGGTCGGCTTTCTGCAGCCTGGAGAAAGAGAATTGCGGAGCCTTTACGCCAACATATTCAAGTTCAAACAGTGATTCTGAGGGCTTCTGGACATCTTCGCCCAGCATGACCCTGGTAGCAATATCTATTAAGTTGCACTTGAGCACTTTCGATACGAACGGGAAGCTTCTTGAGGCCCTGAGGTTGCACTCAATAACCTTAATGTCGTTATCCCTTGCAAGGAACTGTATATTGAAAGGCCCGCTGATATTAAGCTCCCTTGCTATCTGTTTTGAAATACGCTTTACCCTCCTGGTTGTTTCCAGGTATAGTTTCTGGGGAGGGAAGACGATCGTTGCATCGCCTGAATGCACTCCTGCAAATTCTACATGTTCGGAAATGGCATATACGACCACTTCGCCGTTTTTTGCAACCGCATCAAACTCGATCTCTTTGGCATTCTCTATAAATTCTGAGACGACAACCGGGTATTGCTTTGACACGTTGGCGGCCAGGTCAAGAAAATGGTCAAGCTCATCGGCATTGGACACCACGTTCATCGCTGCACCGGAAAGCACGTAAGAAGGCCTGACCAGGACCGGGTAGCCGACATCGGCGGTAAATTTATGAATATCTTTTACAGTTGTAAGCTCTTTCCAGCGCGGCTGGTCAATTCCCAGAGAGTCAAGCATCGAAGAGAATTTGTAGCGGTCTTCTGCCCGGTCGATCGATTCGGGGGTTGTGCCCAGGATCCTGACTCCGCCCTTGTGAAGCCTCATTGCAAGATTGTTCGGTATCTGTCCGCCAACTGACACTATAGCACCTTCCGGCTGTTCAATATCTATGATATCCATAACCCTTTCGTAGGTGAGCTCGTCAAAATAGAGAGCATCGCACACGTCGTAATCGGTACTTACCGTTTCAGGGTTGTAGTTGATCATGACTGACCGCAGTCCCTTCTTTCGGATTGTCTCTACGGCATTTACGCTGCACCAGTCAAATTCAACGCTGCTGCCGATACGATAGGCTCCTGACCCGAGCACTACTACCGATTCCTTGCCCTCTTTTCTTATGGGATCGCCGGATGTGCCATGATAGGTTATATAGAGGTAGTTGGTCTGTGCAGGGAACTCGGCGGCAAGCGTGTCTATCTGCTTGACTACCGGCAGTACGCCCAGCTTTTTCCTGTATTCCCTGACCCTTAGCGAATACCCGGTAAGCTCTTCGCCGGAGTGTTTGCAAAGAACGCGGGCTATCTGGAAATCGGAAAACCCGGCTTTCTTGGCTTCCACCATCATGCCTTTAGGCACGTCCTCAATGCGGCTGTAAGGGGAGAGCTGAAAATGTATGTCGGTTATATTCTTCAGTTTGTAAAGGAACCAACGGTCGATTTTTGTCAGTTCATGGATCTCGTCGATTGTAAAATTATGCCTGAGTGCCATCGATATGATGAAGATCCTCATATCGGTGGGGTTTGAAAGCAGATCTTCGATCTCACTCCTGACGTCGGTCTCCAGCTCCCTGTTCTCAACAAATCCGTGCATTCCCTGCCCGATCATTCTCAGGCCTTTCTGAAGAGCCTCTTCGAAGTTGCGGCCAATCGACATAACCTCACCCACACTTTTCATGCTGCTGCCAATCTCTTTTGAAACGCCCCTGAACTTGCCAAGGTCCCATCTCGGTATTTTAACAACCACATAGTCCAGGGCCGGCTCAAAAAATGCTGGTGTTGTGCGGGTAACCATGTTTCTCAGCTCATGCAGCCCGTATCCAAGGGCAAGTTTTGCAGCAACAAATGCCAGCGGATAGCCGGTTGCCTTTGAGGCAAGTGCGCTTGAGCGTGAAAGTCTCGCGTTGACCTCTATAACCCTGTAGTCCTCTGATTTCGGGTCGAGAGCATACTGTACATTGCATTCGCCTATTATGCCTACGTGCCTGACTATGTTTATCGCTATCTCCCTGAGCTTGTGATACTCATTGTTGGTCAGTGTTTGCGACGGGGCCACCACAATGCTCTCGCCGGTATGGATGCCAAGAGGATCAAAATTCTCCATGTTGCAAACGGTGATGCAGTTATCATACTGATCTCTGACAACTTCGTATTCGATCTCCTTCCATCCTTTAAGTGACTTTTCAACCAGGATCTGGGGACTGTGTGCAAATGCCTTGTTGGCCAGGCTTTCAAGCTCCCCGACATCGTTGCAGAACCCGCTTCCCTGTCCCCCCAGCGCATATCCTGCCCTTATTATCACGGGATAACCAAGCTTTTCGGCAGCCTTTTTTGCATCTTTTACCGTGGTGACCGCGGTGCTGCTTATGGACTTTACTCCAATCTCATTGAGCTTGTTAACAAACAGTTCCCGGTCTTCTGTATTCATGATTGCTTCAACAGGAGTGCCGAGGACCCGCACCTTGTACTTCTTCAATACTCCTGTCTGGTGAAGGCTTACACCGCAGTTCAGCGCTGTTTGTCCCCCGAAAGCCAGCAGAATGCCCTGGGGCTTCTCTTTTTTGATGACCTTCTCAACGAAGAATGGGGTGACAGGGAGGAAATATATGGTGTCGGCGATGCCCTCTGATGTCTGCACGGTTGCAATATTGGGATTTATCAGGACAGTATCTATACCTTCTTCCTTCAGCGCTTTCAGGGCTTGTGATCCCGAATAGTCAAATTCACCTGCTTCACCTATTTTAAGGGCCCCGGAGCCAATAACCAGAACTTTCTTTATTTTACTTTTGATTGTCATTTTTATAATTGTGATAGTTTATTTAGGAGTATTTTTTCCTGCAGGCAACCGACTGCCAGGTTATTTTTTACTTTTTTTCAGCATTTCGGCAAATTCGTCAAACAGGAAGTCCGTGTCGGTCGGTCCGCTTGCTGCCTCGGGGTGGAACTGTGTCGAAAAAAAAGGCTTCTTCTTGTGTCTTATCCCCTCATTGGTTTTATCGTTAAGGTTCACGAAGTACTCTTCCCACTCCTTGCCGAGTGAGGCCGTATCGTTAGCATAGCCATGATTCTGTGATGTGATGAAACAGCGGTTGGTGTTTTTCATCAGCACGGGCTGATTATGGCTGCGATGCCCGTAGGGAAGCTTGTATGTCCTGCCTCCCGCTGCAAGGGCCATAAGCTGGTTGCCGAGGCATATGCCGAACACCGGTTTATCGCCTTCAAGAGCCCTGGAGAGGTTTCTGATTGCAGGTGTAAGCAGGCTGGGATCACCCGGGCCGTTTGAGATGAACAGGCCGTCATAATCCATTCCGCTGTAATCATAATCCCAGGGAACCCTGATCACTGTGATGCCCCTGTGCACGAGGCGCCTTATGATATTTGACTTTACCCCGCAATCCACCAGGACCACCTTGTAGCTGCCTTTACCATATGTCAGGACCTTTTTGGTGCTGACCTTCTCCACAAGGTTAAGCTTGTCTGATTCAACAAACTCCGTATCTATGTTGTTGAAAACGAGCTTCCCCGGCATAACTCCCTGCTCACGCAGATGAACGGTGAGAGCCCTTGTGTCAACACCCGATATGGCAGGAATTCTGTTTTCTATCAGCCACCTGGAAAGTGTTTTCCAGGAGTTCCAGTGGCTGCTTTCAACTGAATACTCTGAAATAACGAGAGCACTGATATATATACTTTCAGATTCGAAGTACCGAAGCAATCCCCCGTCCTTATGCATTGGCGGTACACCATAGTTTCCGATAAGGGGGTAGGTAAGCACCAGAATCTGTCCTATGTAGGAGGGATCGGTGAGACTTTCCGGATATCCCGACATCGCGGTGTTGAATACAACCTCGCCCGACAAGCTTTGCCTGTATCCAAAAGATTGTCCGCTATGTACTGTACCGTCCTTGAGAATAAGCTGCACCGGCTGGTGCAGGTCCGCCGTAAGGCCTTGATTGATAGGTTTCCCGGTCATTAAACTGTGTTTTTTAAGTTTTCTCCCTATATGTTTTATAACATGAAAGGGCGGTTATGATCCGGGGTTCAAAAATACATATTTTATTTTAATTATACGCAGGATTTTTAACTTTACCACGGCAGAATTACCGTTCACCGGCAGCATCTTACTTAAAGAAGACTGATGACATCACCGGAGCTATCCTTTGCAGATCGGGGCAAATGGCTTAATATACACGCCCATAAACGCCTGAACAGTGATGAGGTTGTTGTTATGAGCTGCAGTCCGCGTATGGCTGTTTTTGCAGCCCGTACTGGGGATGTTCCGGTTTCTGCGGGCCTGCATCCGTGGCACCTGTCGCCCGATACGGATTTGTCATCACAACTTGACCTTCTTGCTGAGGCGACAGGATTTTCCGGGGTGGTTGCAATTGGTGAGGCTGGTCTCGACAGGGCAATTGATATGCCGGTTATAGAGCAGGAAAAGGTGTTCGTTGCCCAGGCAGAGGTTGCTGCCGGCACCGGCAGGCCGGTAATAATCCACTGCGTAAGGGCAATTCCTGATATCATAAGGCTTCGAAAAAAGTTTGCATCCGCTCCCCCCTGGATAATTCACGGCTTCGGCGGTAATGAGCAGGAGGCCACGCAACTCATTAAACATGAGATATATATATCTTTCGGTGCTTCGCTCACGGGTAACAGGAAGAAAACACTTGCAGCGGCAAGGGCTCTGCCCGTCGAAAAAGTTTTTTTTGAGACCGATGAGGCAGATATTGAGGTAAAAGAGGTGTACCGTGTTTTTTCACGCTTTCGCGGAACAGATCCGGACCGCTTGCGGGAGCAGGTGTGGGATAATTTCCTGAATGTTTTCGGTTCGGGAGAAGGGTCCCGGTAGTGGCCGGCACCCGGAGTATTGATTTGTGGCAGAAGTTAAAATGCATTGTAATGAATAGTAATACAGACCGTCATAAGGGCCCGGGGCATTGGCTTGAGAGGCTTGAGCTGCTGATAGGCAATGAAAAGATGGACAGGCTTAAAAATTCCAATGTGCTGGTAGCCGGACTTGGCGGTGTAGGGGCTTATGCAGCTGAAAACATATGCCGCGCCGGAGTGGGACGGATGACAATAGCCGATGGCGATATTGTAAAACCCGGTAACATAAACAGGCAGTTGCCTGCACTCCACAGTTCTGTCGGCAGAGCCAAGGCGTTGCTGATGGCTGAGAGGCTGACCGATATTAACCCGGATTTGAGGCTGAGAGTGGTAAATGGTTTTTTGAATGATGAAAACCTGAATAAACTGGTCTTGTCAGAAAAATTTGATTATGTTGTTGATGCCATAGATACACTTTCTCCAAAGATATATCTTATATACAGGGCAATTGATGCCGGACTGCCGCTGGTAAGTTCAATGGGGGCGGGAGGGAAGCTTGACCCTTCCCGTGTAACGGTATGCGATATTTCAGAAACCCATAATTGCAGGCTTGCCTATATTCTGCGAAAACGCCTCCGCAAACTTGGAGTGAGCAGCGGGTTCAGCGTTGTCTTTTCATCCGAACAGGTTGACAGGGGAGCTGTGATTGCAGTTGAGGGAGAACAGAATAAAAAATCAACGGTCGGCACCGTATCTTATATGCCGCCTCTTTTCGGTTGCTATTGTGCTTCTGTTGTCATAAGGGGCCTGCTGTCATTGCCAGGTGCCGGAGGTGAGGGCCCGGAGCCGGGTTTTTCGATATAATACCCATAAGGATTGCAGGGTATTTCTTATGGGGAGTGTATTGCGCGGTTATTATAAGTCACTGTTTTCAAGGTCTCTTTGCAGGGCCACCATCCTGATAGCGGTCAGTGCCGCTTCTTCTCCCTTGTTGCCGTGTTTTCCACCTGCCCTGTCGCGTGCCTGGTCAAGGTTATCTGTAGTCAGTACCCCGTAAACAAAGGGCATGTTGTAGTTCATGTTCAGGTCAGTTATCCCGTAGGTGACGCCCTGACAGATGAAGTCAAAGTGCCTCGTTTCTCCCTGAATAACGCATCCCAGGCATATTATGGCATCAAGGTCCTTGTTTTCTGCCATAAGTTGTGCACCAAGGGTAAGCTCAAAGCTGCCCGGAACATACTTCACAATAATATTTTCATCAGGGGTGCCCGCCGATTTGAGGATGCCGGTTGCCCCTTGAAGAAGTGCGCCTGTAATCTCTTTATTCCATTCAGAAACCACTATTCCGAATATCATATCACTTGCAGGAGGCAGCTCTCCCGGATTTAAATCCGATTTGCCTTTAAGGCCGGTTCCCATAGCTATTGGTTATTGTGGTTTGTATTGTGACTGTGACTGTGCCTGTGGTTGCATTCCATTTTCACCAGGTGTCACTTTTTCATTTTAAGTTGTACCCGGGCTATATATTTTTCAACCTCCCTTCCTTCGGTGGTTTCAGGATAGTTTTCGAGTATGTTTTCATATGCTTCAAGAGCCCTGCTGTACTGTCCCAGTTCCTCGTAAACCTGTCCGGCTTTCATCCAGAATATTGGAGATGTAAACTGGTTGGACCTCCTCCTGGCAGCCTGGGTGTAATAGGAGGCTGCGGTTTCCAGGTCGCCCAGCTCAACATAGGCATCGCCTACGGCACCGAGTGCCAGCGGTGATACCATCTGGTCCCTTGCATCAAACTTCCTGAGGTGGTCAATGGCATTTTCAAACTCGCCCATCCTGAGGAATGATATTCCTGCGTAATAATTTGCAAGGTTAGCGGTGCGTGTAACACCATAATCATCAATTATGTCGAGGAAACCAAGGAAATTGCCGTCGCCGTAAAGCGCCAGGTAGAATGAATCCTGCTCGAAATATCTTTCGGCCATAAAAATCTGCGAACGTGCCTCCTCCTCCATGGGGGCGATATAAAGGTTCCTGTAGCCAAGGTAGCCGAGTACCACCAAAACTATGGCAACCACGATTATCGTGAGGCTTTTCTGGTTTTCTTCTATGTATTTTTCGGTTCTGGTCAGGAGGTTTTCAACTCCTTCAACCGGTTCTTCCTTACCCTTTTTCTGCTTTTTTGACATGGTATAAACTGATATTTTTTTAAGAATTTGGCTTCAAAATATTTCCGGTGCGCAAATATACATGAATTTTCCATCAGTTAAAAATTCAACTATGAACATTAAACAGACAGTTATTACCGCGCCAAAAAATATAACAGATTATTTGCCCTGTTTTTGTTCCCATTTCCTAACTTTACGAACTCATAACCCCATTTTCACTATATGTATCTCAAATCCCTGTCACTGGTAAATTTTAAGAATTTCGGCCAGGCTGAGTACGAATTCGGCAGCCGGATCAACTGTTTTGCCGGTAATAACGGTGTCGGGAAGACCAACCTTCTTGATGCCATCCATTATCTTTCACTCTGCAAAAGTTTTTTTAATCCTGTAGATTCGCAGAACATCAGGCATGACGAAAATTTTTTTGTCATTCAGGGATCATATATTAGGGATGGTGATGAGGAGAATATTTACTGTGGCGTAAAACGCAACACAAAGAAACAGTTCAGAAGGAACAGGAAAGATTACCAGAAGCTCAGCGACCATATTGGCCTGATTCCCGTGGTTATGGTCTCTCCGGGCGACAGTGTGCTGATCACCGGAGGCAGCGATGAGCGAAGGAAGTTTATGAATGGGGTCATATCGCAGTTCGACAGGCAGTACCTTGAGGATATGATAGCTTATAACCACGCTCTTGCTCAGCGTAATGTTCTCCTGAAGGATTTTGCCCGCAAAGGCTGTTTCGATCGTGACTCCCTTGATATATGGACAGAGCAGATGATAGCCCCGGGCGAAAGGATATATAAGAGCCGCCTCTCGTTTGTTGAAAAGATGACGCCGGTTTTTATGCATTTCCATGAGCATGTTTCGCTTGGACGCGAGGAGGCCGGCCTCAGTTACGCTTCACAACTGCATGAAGGCGGATTTTCAGGGCTGATGGAACAGGCAGTTGAAAAGGACCGGATAATGCAGCACAGCACATGCGGAATTCATAAAGATGACCTTGAGCTTCTGATTGGAGGTTTCCCAATGAAAAGAAACGGATCGCAGGGACAGCAGAAGACATATCTGCTTGCCCTTAAGCTTGCCCAGTTTGCATTCATAAGAGACCTTAGCGGCTTTCACCCCATTCTGTTGCTCGATGACATATTTGATAAGCTTGACCGCAGCAGGGTTGCGCAGATAATCAGCCTGGTTTCGGAAAACAATTTCGGGCAGATCTTTATAACCGATACCAGCAGTGAAAGATTGGATACTATACTGAAGGATACAGGACGGGAGTTTAAAATATTTCAGCTCTGAGCCATGAGAAAAAGCAATACACAGAAGATATCGGAGGTCATCTCTGAATATATCAGTGAAATGAGGCTGAGCCGGAAACTTGGCGAAGCCCGCGTAATAAGCTCATGGCCGGTGATTGTCGGCCCTGCTATTGCCAAACAGACTGAAAAAGTGTATATCCGCAACGGTGTTTTCTATGTCCACCTGAAGTCGCCGGTTCTCCGCAACGAACTGTCGTACATGAAAACACGCATAATGGAGGTGCTTAACGAACAGGCCGGAGATAAGATCATAACTAAGGTGGTACTGCGCTGAGTTTGTTTTTTTACGGTGTAATTCCGTGACTGTGGTAATCTGCACCTCCCATCTGGCCAGACCTGCATGGGTGCATAATTAAGAAAATTTTCAAAACCCCTTAACAATCAGATAACATTGTGGTGTTATCATTGCAGTGTCTGATGATCTTAACATATTAAAACCCGTAGATAATTTTTTTATTATAGATAATTGCTATAGTTTTGCAGTGAACAAATAATGTTTTATAACATATTTTTGGTCCTTGTCATAGGGTGGGATTATGCCAATATTCAGTATCACCGGGAACTCGCCGGTGATTTAAACCCTTTAAGCAAATGTGCTTTTGCACATTTTCCCTGTGTCTCTCAGCCAGACGGATTGATAATATGGTGCGCAGAGTACATATTATGAATTAGAGAGCAGAACAGCAGTAAGGAGGATTGACAAAAATTGACTGCGTCAGCATGACGGCCAGTATTATCTATTTGATATACTGCCAGAATGCACAATATATACTAATTATAAATTAAATTAAAATTTTATGAAAAAAACAACCATTAACTTATT